>DATDJN010000238.1:0-2326 GCA_036520515.1 Rhizobiaceae bacterium | reverse complement strand
CATGTCCGGCCGGCGGCGAGCGACAGCCCCGATCCGGCCCACTGTCGCTGTGGTGAAAACACCGGCGGGGTGCGGGAAACCGGGCCACGTTTTAGTTTTTCAGAGGCTTGGGTCTCGCGCCCCGCTTCCCGACTTCTCTTCCCGTGGCGAAGAGCATTCTTTGAAATGGCCAGACTGCGAAAGCAGGGCGTGGCAACGACGAAGCGCGCGCAGCGCCCGATGGAGGGGGACGGCCGCACGCACCTCATCTGCCCTCCCGCAAGGGGAGGGAAGCGGCTGCTACAGCCTTCCGATCCTCTCGACCAGCAACGCGAAGAACGCCTCATGGTCGATGTCGCGCAGATAGGTGACGTTTTTCTCGGCCCCGGTGACGCCCCACCAGTCGGCGACCGTCATGCCCATCGTCAGCTCGGAACCCGTCTCGACGGTGACGTTGATATGTCGTCCGGAGAACAGCTCCGGCTTCAAGAGGTAGGCGATCACGCAGGGGTCGTGCAGCGGCCCGCCATCGGTGCCGTATTTGCTCTCGTCGAAACGCTCGAAGAATTCCAGCATCTCGGCGACCGCCACGCCGGGCTTCGTGCCGAGGCCGCGGAAGGCTGCGACGCGCTTGGCCGACGTCAGCGCCTTGTGCGTCACGTCCAGCGGCACCATGACGGTCGGAACGCCCGACTTCAGCACGACGTCAGCCGCATGCGGGTCGACATAGATGTTGAACTCGGCGGCCGGCGTGACGTTGCCGCCCTCGAAGAAGCCGCCGCCCATCAGAACGATCTCGCGGATGCGCGGCACGATCTTCGGTTCGCGCACCATCGCCAGCGCGATGTTGGTCAGCGGCCCGAGCGGACAGAGGGTGACGGAACCGGGCTCCTCGCGCATCAGCGTGTCGACGATGAAGTCGACGGCATGCTGCTCCTGCAGCTTCATGGTCGGTTCCGGCAGGTCGGGGCCGTCGAGACCCGTCTTGCCGTGCACGTTCTCGGCCGTCACCAGCGGCCGCACCATCGGCCGGATCGCGCCGGAAAAGACTTTCGTCTGGGGCTTGCCCGCCAGTTCGCAGATCTTGCGGGCGTTCTTCTGGGTCAGCGCCAGCGGCACGTTGCCCGCCACGGCGGTGATGCCGAGCACCTCCAGCTCGGGGCTGGCGAGCGCCAGGAGAATGGCCACCGCGTCGTCCTGGCCGGGGTCGGTGTCTATGATTATCTTTCTGATTTCAGGCATTTCTTTCCCTTGGCCGGGCGACTCGGGCGTCGCTCTTGAACTCGAACGCGGCGCGGACCATATCAGCACCAGCGGGAAAAATGCCATTCGGGTTTTTCCCCAATATGTCGCTCGTAGAGGACGCTGTTACATGAGCCGTATGACGCCGTTTTCGAGCCCGCTTCTGCTTGGGTTCGACGCCATGGAAAAGACGCTGGAGCGTCTGGCGAAGTCAGGCGATTCCTATCCGCCCTACAACATCGAGCGCCTTCGCGGCGCCGACGGCACGGCCGAAAGCCTGCGCATCACGCTCGCCGTTGCCGGCTTCGCGGACGCCGATCTCGAGGTCACCATCGAGGAGAACCAGTTGGTGGTGCGCGGTCGCCAGACCGACGAGACGGAGCGGGAATATCTGCACCGCGGCATAGCCGCCAGGCAGTTTCAGCGCTGTTTCGTGCTTGCCGACGGCATGCGCGTGACGGCAGCGGAACTGAAGAATGGCCTGCTCGCGATCGATCTCGACCGTCCCGAGCCCGAAAGGCTCGTACGGAAAATAAACATTTCGGTGAAAGACTGATCCCAGTCCCGCCCGAAAACATCCCCGGCGATGAACCGGAACTTTTGGCTCTAAGGCGGGTTGGTCCGATCGGACGCCCCGCAAACAGGAGGCTCGCATGACCAATAACGAAACCCCTACCTTCACCGAAGCCGACCTGGCGCATCTGGGGGAAGGCCACGTCGCCTATCTCCGCGAGATGGACGGCGAGGAGCTGAAGGGCAAATTCCCAGGCCTCCCGGAGATTCCCGCCGACGCGAAGCTCTGGGCGCTGTTCGCGGCCAACGGCACGCCGATCCTGCTTGCCGACGCGCGCGAGCGCGCCATCGCGGGCGCCTTCGAGAACTCGCTGGTTCCCGTCAGCATCCACTGAGTTCCGGACGCTCAACCCACGCTTCTGCAACGAAGAAGGGCGGCCACGGCCGCCCTTCAGACTGCTGACAAACCCCTGGCATTTGCCGGGGGTTTTTGATTCACTGGGTCATGCTGAAGAGACCTGGCCCCGAACAGACCGCGCTTGAGATGGTGACGTTGGATCAGCTGGTTCCAGCCGATCATCTTTTGCGCAAG
>DATDJN010000237.1:0-9006 GCA_036520515.1 Rhizobiaceae bacterium | reverse complement strand
GTGACGGAGCGCTATTCGCCGGAGCACGACAGGTCGATAAGGTTCGACGATCCGGCGATCGGCATCGACTGGCGGACATCCACTGCGGACGTCACGCTTTCGGACAAGGACCGCAACGCGCCGCTCCTCGCCGATGCCCAGCTCTTTGAGTAGGTTGAAGTGGACTGGCGCGCTCCTGGAGGAGGCATTTAGAGAACTCATGAACATTCTGGTCACCGGCGGGGCGGGTTTCATCGGATCAGCTGTCTGCCGGCTGCTTTGCAGCAATCCCGGCCACCATGTGGTCAACGTCGACAAGCTGACCTATGCGGGCAATCTCGAGTCGCTGCGGCAGATCGAGAATTATCCGAACTACAGTTTCGTCCAGGCCGACATATGCGAGGCGACGGCTGTCGCCGACCTGCTCAGCCGGCATGAGATCGACGTGATCATGCATCTCGCTGCCGAGAGCCATGTCGACCGTTCGATCGACGGTCCTTCCGCCTTCATCGAGACGAACATCGTCGGGACGTTCCGCCTGCTCACAGCCGCGTTGACTTATTGGCGTGGCCTGTCCGGCGACAAGAAGGCGGCATTCCGCTTCCACCACGTCTCGACCGACGAGGTTTTCGGGGACCTGCCCTTCGACGACGGTATCTTTACCGAGGACACGCCTTACGCGCCGTCTTCTCCGTACTCGGCATCCAAGGCAGCGTCGGACCATCTGGTCCGCGCCTGGCACGAGACCTACGGGCTGCCCGTGGTCGTCTCCAACTGCTCCAACAATTACGGCCCGTTCCATTTTCCCGAAAAGCTCATCCCGCTGGCCATCCTCAACGCGCTCCATGAGAGGCCGATACCGGTCTATGGCACCGGCGCAAATGTGCGCGACTGGCTCTTCGTCGACGATCACGCGCGCGCGCTGGAACTGGTCGCGACGAAAGGTGTGCCCGGCGAAAGCTACAATGTCGGCGGCAATTCGGAGCGCAGCAACCTCGTGGTGGTCGAGACGATCTGCGATGTGCTCGACGGCATGAGACCGCGACGAGGCGGCGGCAGCTACCGCGACCTGATCGCATTCGTTTCCGACCGCCCGGGTCATGACCGCCGTTATGCAATCGACGCTTCCAAGATACGCCGTGAGCTGGGCTGGAAGCCCTCCGAGACCTTCGAGAGCGGCCTTGCCAAGACTGTGCGCTGGCATCTCGACAACGACTGGTGGTGGAGACCGATCCGCGACGGCCGATATGCCGGAGAGCGGCTAGGCTCGGTGGCGGCGCAGTGAAGATCCTGGTCACCGGTCGCGAAGGCCAAGTGGCGCGCAGCCTGGCGGAAGGCGCGGCGGCCGATCCCAACATCGAACTCATGTTCGCCAGCCGGCCGCAGTTAGACCTCCTGGAACCCGAAACGGTGAGGTTGGCGGTCCTGGCGGCGAGGCCTGATGTCGTGGTCTCCGCGGCTGCTTATACGGCGGTCGACCAGGCCGAGGACGAACCGGAGAAGGCATTCGCGATCAATGCGACGGGCGCCGGCGCAGTTGCTGCCGCTGCCGCCGAGGTCGGTGCGCCCGTCATCCATCTGTCGACCGACTATGTCTGCTCGGGCGATCTGGAGGGCGAATATGCCGAGACGGACGAGCCCGATCCGCAGAGTGTCTATGGCCGCAGCAAACTCGAAGGCGAGGAAGCGGTGGCCGCCGCCAATCCGCGCCATGTGATCGTGCGCACTGCCTGGGTCTACAGCCCGTTCGGGAAGAACTTCGTCAAGACCATGCTGGCCCTGGCAAGCCAGCGCGATCATCTCAGGATCGTCGCCGACGAGTGGGGCAACCCGACCGCGGCGACAGACATCGCGGACGGCATAGTGCGCATAGCAAAAACCGTCGCCGATGGACGGCAGGCGGACCTCTTCGGGATCTTCCACCTTTCCGGCGGGGGCAGCACGAACTGGGCGGGGTTCGCAAGGCATGTCTTCGCCGACAGCGCCCGTCTTGGCGGACCGTCGGCCAAGGTCGAGGACATTTCGGCGGCGGACTATCCAACAAAGGCGCGCCGGCCGCGCAATTCGCGCCTGTCCTGCGAAAAGCTTGTCAGCGTGTACGGCTGGCGTCCGCCGCCCTGGCAGGAAGCGTGCCGGGCCGTGGTCGCTCGGCTCGTCGGCGAAAGATCCAGCGAATGCAGGCGACTCCAACTCGGGAGCCGGATCCGGCAACCTAGTCAAATGGGTTAAGCCGGAAGAGGAAGTAGCGTGCGCATGGTGGGCGGGCGATGACTGGCGATCCAGGGAGTTCGACAACTCAGCGGCGGGAAAACGATGAAGGGCATAATCCTGGCGGGAGGAAACGCCACTAGGCTCTATCCGATGACGCTCGTCACGTCGAAGCAGCTGATGCCTGTTTACGACAAGCCGATGATCTACTATCCGCTTTCGACGTTGATGGCCGCGGGTATCCGCGAGGTCCTGGTGATCACTGCGCCACGCGACCGCAGCGCCTTTGAGAGCCTCCTCGGCGATGGGGCGCAATGGGGCATCTCGATCTCCTATACCGAGCAGCCGAAGCCCGAGGGCCTGGCGCAGGCGTACGTGATCGGTGCCGACTTCGTCGATGGTTCGCCTTCGGCGCTGATCCTGGGCGACAACATCTTCTACGGTCATGGACTGCCGGAGCTCTGCCGCGAGGCTGCCGGCCAAAAGGGCCAAGCGACCGTCTTCGCCTATCATGTCAATGATCCGCAGCGCTACGGAGTAGTAGAGTTTGACAAGGCAATGAGGGCGCTCTCGATCGAAGAAAAGCCAGCGCGGCCGCGCTCCAACTGGGCGGTGACCGGACTCTATTTCTTCGACGCCGACGTCGTCAGCGTCGCAGCCGGGGTGAAACCCTCGGCGCGCGGCGAGTTAGAGATCGTGGACGTGATCCGCGCCTACCTTGAGCGCGGTCGGCTCAACGTCAAAGTCATGGGCCGCGGCTTCGCTTGGCTGGATACCGGCACGCCCGACAGCCTGACAGAGGCCGCTGAGTTCGTAAAAGTGTTGGAGAGGCGCCAGGGCTTCAAGATCGCCTGCCCTGAGGAAGTGGCCTACCGGGCGGGCCTCATCGACGCGGACGGGCTGAAGAGGTGCGCCGAGCAGCTGTGCAAAACCTCGTACGGACAATACCTGTTCTCGCTGCTTGACTGACGATCCACATAGCCAATCTTAAATTGGGCAGACGAGCCGTCCCAGCGTAGTGCCGCAACGCCACGAACGTTTAGTTCCTCGAAGCGAGGGGCAGAGCTGCCGTCGGCAGCGTCCAAGGGGAACGTACGACGACCGATGCATTATCGTTCAAGGCACCATGCCTATGGACCACGACAGCCCTTTAATGGAATCTCAACCATGGGCCGGTCAAGATTCTTCGATGGCGACTGTGCTTTACATCCTTGCGGCATGGCTTGGGGCCGGTGCATTCGGAACCGCAATTCTTCTGGGCTTCCGCACGGCTGTCAGGCGCTCGCGCGAGCGGACCGATTTGTCAGTCCCTGCCCAGGCAGTTCGTGCAACCACTCGCCTTCTCCTTCCGGCGAAACGCCGTGTCAGGTCCTGACTTAACCCATTTGGGTGTTTCGGAAATACTGCTCTGAGATTAGCCGTGGACAAGGGTTGGCTAGGAACGTCAGGCTAAAGGGCACTTGGCCTGACCAAGTGTCAGCGGTAAATTGAAACAACACGTTGAGCGAAGTTTCCTTCAGTCCAACCGGCCTCGTCCATCGAGGCGAGATATTTTAAGTCATGTTCTGAAGAGGGGCGGCTGGTGCAAAGTCTCGGGAACGAGAGTGAAAAGAGAGGAGAGAAGTCCCGCGCCTCACCGAGCGAACGCCTGCCCGCGGCTGCAGCCAAGGAACCGTATCAGCGGACGATTTCCCCTGGAATCTGCATCCGAACTGTCGCGAGGGCGCTTGCATGGCTCGCATTGCTCGCCGTCATAGCGGTAACCCTGTTGCCTGCCGGGGGGCGGCCGCACCTCCTGCCGAACGCGACTGCCGAGCGGATTGGAGCGCATGTCCTGCTTGGGGTCCTGTTCTGCGTAGGCTATCTTACGCGTTGGCCAGCGGTGCTCGCTCTCGTGTTGACGGCGACGGCGGCGTTGGAGGCAACCCAGTTTCTAGTCAGTGGGCGACACGCGGACGTTTCCGACGCACTCCTCAAGATGTCCGGTGTTATGGCCGGGTTCGGCATCGGAATTTTTCTTCCAAGGCTCGGCGATATACGCTGGCCGTGAAATATATGCCGTAAAAACATGGTATTATGCACGGAAACCGACACCAATTCGACACATTGTCGTCTAGTATAGGTTGGCGGAACTTGGGCGGATGCGGAAACGCATGCTTCATGCCATGCCACGACTTGAGCAGCCATCTCGGGACGAGCAGGGGCGGCTGGCAGTCCTATCGACGAACAATCGGTTTCCAGGCCGATGAGCCCCGGCACTGACGCGCAGTCGGCTGCCCGGAAGTTCGCGCAATTCCTTGGGGGCGCGCCTTACCATCTGCGCTTCTCGACAGCCGACCTGGACCAGGTTCACTCACTCCCGGTGGTGACGCGCCACTACGCCCCGCGGACAGTGATAGGGGCCGCTCGGCATGCGGACCTGTTCATCGATTCTGGATGGGCCATCGCCCACAAGCCAATGCCGAGCGGCGACCGGGTGGTGATCGATTTCCTGCAACGCGGAGACCTAGTAACCAGTCACGGTTCCTCGGGCCTGGCATCCATCGAGGCGATCACGGACGTCACGACTTTCGAAATCCAGAAGTCCTGGCTGGCAGCCCAGAATCCTTCGATTGCACGCATCATGGTTTCTCTGGTGGACAGGAATTGGAGGATCGCGGTGGAGCATTTCGCCAACGTATCCGGCCGACCTCCGCTTGACCGGATCGCATGCCTCTTCCTGGAGATCGCCTATCGGCTTTCGCAGTCCCATGAAAGCGGGAGCGACTGGTTCGGCTTCCCGTTCACGCAACGGGACTTGGCGGACGCGCTGGGCATGACTTCCATCCATATGAACCGGCTCCTGCGTGTCTTGAGGGAGTCCGAAATGCTGCGCTTCCAGCATTGGACGGTCGAGTTGACCAACAGGAGAGGACTTATCGAGAAAACGCATTTCGATCCCGAATACCTAGACATGAAACTCGACACTACTGGCTGACATAAAATGGGCCCCGCGGAGGCCTATAAAGCTGCCATTGAAATGGCTGTTGTAATCCTTTTGGAGTAAACCTTTAGACCGCCAAAATATTGATCGAACATTAATCACGGTTAAAGCAGAACGACCGTGGTTTAGTAATCTGTCGCCAATGGGTGGGCACCTGCGCTGGGGTAGGTGTTTGGGGGGTAAGCTGTATCTCCCGGATAAGATTGTCGACTCGTGCTGGCCATAGCCAGACGGCGACGTTCGTGCTTGCGACTGAGACACAGCCACTTGGAGACCTCCGTAAACGGCAGTCAAAGGGATGGGACCATGAATATGAGTGCTGAAAGCCTCCTGGGCGAAACTGCAGGCGTAGTGCAGAGGTTTCCGCTGGCCGTCCACACGGAACCCATTGAAAGTCGGTGCCAGGAAAGCGTCGTCGTGATTGTCGACAAGCGGGCACTTGAACGGGAATGCCTCGCTCGCGGCCTTGTCGAGTACAGCAGCCGAACGCTGAAGGTCTTGGACGTGGAGTCCCTTGACGAGTTCAAGAGGATGCCCAACGAAGCTGACGTCTGCGCGGTCGTCGTCTCGCTCGGGGGCAGGAACGTTTCGGACGAGGACGTCTGCGCGGAACTGGTGGACTTCATTGCGGCCGTCGGGCCGACTCCGGTGATCGTGGTAGCTGAATCGGATGAGCCTGCCGACATACTCGCCACCCTGGAATGCGGCGCTAAAGGATACATCCCCACGAGTCTGAAGGTAAGGATAGCGGCCGAAGCTATCTGCTTGGTCCGCGCCGGCGGGACATTCGCGCCCGCGAGCAGCATGTTCGCCCTCAGCGAGACCATCCACGCGTCGCGGCGTGGCATCCATCCGCTGAAGGACATGTTTACGGCGCGCGAAGCTTCCGTCGTGGATGCCCTCAGGCAGGGAAAGGCGAACAAGATCATCGCCTACGAGCTCAATTTGTGCGAGAGCACGGTCAAGGTTCACATCCGCAACATCATGAAGAAGCTGAAGGCGACGAACCGGACCGAGGTCGCGTACAAGCTCAGGGAGATCGCCTTCTAACGGTCCGCTGGATTTCTTGACAAGCGGCAGTGGAGCGTAACACCTGAGGGTGATGTTGTCGAAGCGCGACGACCGCGTTTGGGCGCAACCTTGACCTCCAGGTGATCGTTCAGGTGATCGTGGGCAAGAGGAAGCCTGCGCTAGAAACCGCAGAAATCCGGGCTTTCGTCATGGCGTTGGTTCCCTTTCGTTCCCCTTAATCCCCGTTGTTCCGATGGCAAACGGTGGCGGTGGGTGGCGGTGATCTATCACCGACAGCTGTTTCTTGGCGGCTTCCTTCAGGAGACCGCTCCAGTTCCCGGAAGCGGCCGCTTCCTTGATCTCGGCCCGCAGCCTGTCGAGCTGCCCTACAGTCGCAGCTTCCACTAGATTGAACGCCTCCGAGGGGCCGTCTAGCGGATAGGAAAGGACTGCCCCACGAGAACATGGTTCATCACGTGGTTTCGGTGCACGCATTTCTAGTGGATGGTTCGGATTTTTAGTCGTCCGGCCGGGACTGCGTTTTGGCCTGTCTATTCAGGCAGTCCCGCTTTGCGCAAACCGTCCAGAATGCGGGTCATCATGTCGGGGGAAAAGGGCAGCGCGTCAGCGACCTTCGCGATCGTCAGCGCAGGGTAGCGCTCCATCATCTTGCGGAACGCAATCTGACCCTCCTGCAAATGTCCGGAGTGAAAATATGCCGGGACCAAGACCCGCAGATGCCAGTCTGCATCGGGATGGCGACGCAGGCCCTTTTCGCCCCAGGCGATGGTATCCAGATAATTCCCTTTGAGAAAATGCGCATCGCTTATGCCGAAGAGGCAGACGAAGCCGGCAGGATCGAGCGGGCTCAATCTCATGGCGCGTTCAAACTGCTCTATGGCGAGATCGGGCTGCCCTCGATGGACATTGAGCCACCCGCTGCGGTTCCATCCCCACGCGTAATTCGGATCAAGCGTGAGCGACTTGGCGAGATGTTCCCCGGCGATGCGGTAGTCGCGAACAATGGTGTGCGCAGCCCCGAGAATTGCCAGCACCATCGGGTCATCCTGGCTTATCGACGCGGCGCGCTGCGCAAGGCGCAAGGCCTGTGTGCGCTCCTCGGCCAGTTCCTCGGTCCAGTTGTATACCACGCGCTGCGCATGACACCATGCGGCCAGCGACAAGGCCAGCGGATAGCCTGGCTCAATATCCAAAGCGCGCTCCAGAAGAGTCTGGGCGATGTGGCTTTGACTTCTCTCGAGCGACCACACCAACGGAAAAGCGCGAAGCACGTAGTCGTAGGCAGCGAAACTTTCCGGTCGCTTGCGCGATGACCGCTCGATCTCGGCCGAGAGGATCGTAGGCTGGATGGCGCCTGCCACACTCTCGGTTATCCGATCCTGCAGATCGAAGATGTCTGTAAGTGCTCCTTCAAACCGGTCTGCCCAGATATGGCTTCCGGTCGTCGTATCGATGAGCTGTCCGGCTATGCGGACCCTTTCGCCAGCCTTGCGCACACTGCCTTCGAGCAAGTAGCGCACGCCCAATTCGCGGCCGACCTGCTTAACATCCACGGCGCGGCGCTTGTAGACAAACGCCGAATTCCGGGCGATCACGAAGAGCCACCGCATGCGAGAGAGTGCCGTCGTGATCTCTTCCACGACACCATCGGCAAAGTACTCCTGTTCGGAGTCGCTGCTCATATTGTTGAACGGCAACACGGCAATGGATGGCTTATCGGGCAACGCGAGCGATGGCCTTTGCCTTGGCGTCCCCGGTTCGTCCGTGACGGAATAAACCCGCACCGCGCGATCAATGTTCTTGAGGCTCTGGTTCCCCATGTCCTCAAAGGACACGTCCATCTTGCCACTCATCTCCTCGTGAACCTTGGCCGAGACGCAAATCCCGCCGGGCTGTGCCAGGGCCTCGAGGCGAGCAGCAACGTTGACCCCGTCACCGAGAATATCGTCACCCTCGACGATGACGTCGCCAAGGTTGATGCCCATCCGCATCGCCACGTGATGGTCGCCGGACAAGCCGTTGTTGCGCTGCTGCATTTTTCGTTGAATGCCCACGGCGCAGGCCACCGCGTCGACGGCGCTCTGAAACTCGACCAAGACGCCGTCACCGGTCGCCTTGAATATACGACCTTGGTGCTGATGAACGATGGGGTCGAGGAGACTGTCGCGCAACTCCTTCAGTACTGCGACAGTGCCGGCTTCGTCGTTTGCCATTCGTCGGCTGAAGCCGACCATATCGGCCGCGAGAATGGCCGCGAGGCGACGCCGTATTCCTCCCTCGGCCATCTTGAATGACCTCGTTGCGAAGGTGCGAATGGTAGCAGGGTTGAGAGCGTACCGCCACGGACTGCCATCGATCGTGCATCGCAAGGCAACGAATAGCAGTCCTGCGAACCGGCCCGTCGGGAAGCGGCCCCCTTTCACGCCTACTGAAAACGATGCCGGGGAATGTCACTCCTTAAAGGCAGATCAAACAAACACGGCCTTTCGAACGGCCACAGATTGGACGTCCGACCTGGCGCGGCAAGTTCAGGCAGTCGAACATATCTGTCGACCACAGCCTGCATGGCTGCGCAGTCCGCATATCCATGCCGTGAGGAACGGAATGGCCATCGCTCCCGACGCGCCACTCCCGCGCAAAGAAAAAGCCGGGACGAGCCCGGCTCAGACTGCTGACAAACCCCTGGCATTTGCCGGGGGTTTTTGATTCACTGGGTCATGCTGAAGAGACCTGGCCCCGAACAGACCGCGCTTGAGATGGTGACGTTGGATCAGCTGGTTCCAGCCGATCATCTTTTGCGCAAG
>DATDJN010000236.1:0-6780 GCA_036520515.1 Rhizobiaceae bacterium | reverse complement strand
CGGGCTGCTGATCGCGGCCGCGGTCGGCATGATGATGGCGCGCCGCGTGTCCGTTCCGATCAGGCAGTTGCAGGCCGGCGCCGAGCAGCTCGGCGAAGGCGACCTTGCGCAGCGCGTCGCCGTCAGCCGGCGCGACGAGATCGGCGCGCTTGCCGACCGCTTCAACACCATGGCGAGCCGCCTGCAGCAAAGCCAGAAGGGCTTCGAGGCGAAGATCGACGACCGCACCGAGGGGCTGGACATCGCCCGGCAGCAGCAGGAGCTGACCGTCGACATGCTGCGGACCATCAGCCGCAGCGACTACCATCTCGAGCAGGTGCTGGACACGCTGATCGGCTCCGCGGTGCAGCTCGCGGAAGCCAATGTCGGCGCGGTGTGGCTGCGCGAGGGGGACGCGTTCCGGCTGGCCGCGCAGCTCGGCCACACGCGCGAGTGGGTCGACGCCGCGCGCAAGACGCCCTTCACGGCCGGCTCCGACACCCATGCGATGGCGGCGGCCGCCGCCTATTCCGGGCAGGTGATCAACGTCGACGACGTGCTGCGCGATGTCCGCTTCGCCGGCGACTACGGCGAGCGTCCCGCCTACAGCGACGAGCGCTCCGCTCTTGCCTTGCCGCTCAAGGAAGACGGCAAGGTCGTCGCCGTCTTCGCGCTGTCGCGCGCCGACCCGATCGCCTTCACCGACCGGCAGGCGACCCTGGCCCAGGACTTCGCCGACCAGGCGCTGATCGCGGTGCGCCATATGCTGCTTCTGCGCGAGATCGCGATGCGCGACGGCAAGCTGGCGCGCTCGTCGGAGGAGCAGGCGGCGACCGGCGACATATTGCATGTCATCGCCAGGACGCCGGACAATCCGCAGCCGGCGCTGGATGCCATCGCCCGGAATGCGGCGCGGCTCTGCGATGCGCCCTTTTGCCATATCGAGCTGTTCGACGGCGAACGCCTGCATTTCAAGGTCGGGCAAGGGCTGCCGGCCGAGGCGACCGAGCTGGTGAGCCAGATCTTCCCGGCGAAGCCACTGCCGGGCACTGCGGCGGCGCGCGCGATCGAGAGCGGCGCGGTGGCCGTGGTCGCCGATACGGAGGCCGAGCAGGAGATCGGCGCGCTTTCGGCATTGTTGCGGTCGAAGAGCGTGATCGCCGTGCCCCTGCTGACGGAGGGTCAGCCGGTCGGCGTGCTGTCGGTCGAGCGGCAGGTGGCGGGCGCCCTGCCCGCGCAGCAGATCGAGCTGTTGAAATCCTTCGCCGACCAGGCGGCGATCGCGCTGGAGAGCGGCCGCCTCGCCGGCGAGCTGCGCACCCGCAGTTCAAACCTCTCCGCTTCGTTCGGGCGCGAGGCCGCCACCGGCGCGCTGCTCCAGGCCGTCAGCCGGACCGATTATGACCTGACCGGCGTGCTCGCGGGCCTTGGCCGGCGCGCGGCGCGCGATTGCACCGCAGAGCACGTCCAGTTCTTCCGCCTGGACGGCGAAGTGCTGCGCGATTCCTCGGGGGGCGAAGCCGGCGCCGAAGGCCATTCCGGCCTGGCGCGCCGCGTCATCGCTGGTGCGGCCGCAGTGAACATGGCCGACGCCTGGCAGGACCCGGCGCATGCCGGACGCGATGCGGCCAATCGCTCGATGCTGGGGCTGCCGCTGCTGGCCAAGGGCGTCGTCGGCGGCGCGATGACCCTGTCGCGAAGCCAGATACTGCCTTTCGACGAGGAACAGGCGAAGCTCGCAGCCGAGCTTGCCGACCAGGCGGCGCTCGCCGTCGCCGGGCACAAACTGCCGGCCGAGCTCGCCGAGCGCACGGCCGAGCGCGATGACTGGCGCAGCCGCCATGCCGCGGACACTGAAGCGGCGGAGCAGCGCCGCGTGACCGAAATCGACGAGGCTCTCCGGTCGCACGCCGCCGAACTGGCCGAAATCCATCAGCGGCATGACGCGGAGCTAAGCGAGACGCGCAGGCTGCACGCCGAGGAACTCGCACAACGCACGTCCGAGCGCGATGAATCGCGCCGTCTCCACGTCGCGGATGTAGAGGCCGCCGAGCAACGGCGCGTCGCTGAAATGGACGAGGTTTTGCGGTCGCACGCCGCCGAGATGGAGGCGACCCTCCAAGGGCACGCCACCGAGCTGGAGCACATCCGCCAGCAGCACGAGGCGCAGGTCGGCGATATTCTCCAACGCCACGCCGACGAGCTTGCCGAACGCACGGCCGAGCGCGACGAGTGGCATCGTCGCCATACAGTCGACACGGAAGTGGCCGAGCAGCAACGCCTGGCGGAGCTGGACGAAGTTCGCCGGCTCCATGCCGAGGAGACGGAGGAGACCCGCCAGCGGCACGAGGCGGAACTCGCCGACCTCCTCCACCGGCACGCGGACGAGCTTGCCGAACGCACCGCCGAGCGCGACGAGTGGCATCGTCGCCATACGGTCGACACCGAGGCGGCCGAGCAGCGGCGCATCGCGGAGCAGGACGAGGCCAGCCGGCTGCACGCCGCGGAGACCGGGGAAACCCGCCAGCGGCACGAAGCGGAACTCGCCGAAATGCAGCGGCGGCACGCCGGAGAGCTTCAGGAGGCGATCGCGGCGCACGACGCCAGGCTGGCAGAGACGATCGGCGCCTACACTGCCCAAATGGACGAGACGCTGCATTTGCACGCCGCGCAGACCGCCGAGGCGCAGCGGTTCCGCGAGGCGGTGGCGAATGTGCTCGATCTCGTCGGCAGCGTCGACGCCGACCCCCAGCAGGCCCTCGATGCGGTCGTGGCGACCGCGGCGGAACTGTGCGGCGCCCAGTCCGCGGAGATCGATCTCGCCGAAGGCGGAACGCTCAGCGTCGTCGCCTCGGCAGGCACGCTGGGAGGCGACATCGCGGCGGCGAGACGCGCCGTCGCCGAGGGACGAGTCGTCCATGTCGCCGGCGCGGCCGAGGCTGGCGCGGCGCTGGCAATTCCGCTGATGCTGGACGGCAGCGCAGCGGGTTCGCTGGCGTTGCGCCGCGAGACGGGCGCTTTCAGCGAACGCGAGATCGAGCTGGCGCGCACGCTGGCCGCACAAGCGGCAATCGCCGTTGCCCAGGCGCGCCTCGCCGTTGCGCTGGCCGGGCGTAGCCGCCGCCTCGCGGTCGCGCTTGCCGAACGCGAGGCCACCGCGCGCATGCTGGCCACCCTCAGCCACGGGGGCTTCGACCTCGGCGGCGTGCTAGGCTCGCTCGCCGGATCGGCGGCCGAACTCTGCGGTGCGGAGACCGTGGCGATCTGCCTCGACAGCGGCGGCATCCTCGAAAGCGCCGCCAGCATCGGCCTGCCGGAGGCATGGCTCGGCGATGCAGCCCATGCGCAAGCCGCCGGCCTGGTCGAACGCGCCATGCGCGAAGCGACGCCGCTGCAGTCCTTCGGAACCGTCGGGGACATTCTCGCCGTCCCGCTGAGCGCAGACGGTCGCACGATCGGCGCATTGTTGATGGTCCGCGCCGCGCCCTTCGGCGGCGACGACGTCGCCGTCGCCTCGCTGCTCGCCGACCAGGCGGCGATCGCGATCGGCAACGTGCGCCTGCTCGACCAGCTCGCGGCGCGCGGCGCGGAGCTCGGCGAGACGCTGCGCCAGCAGGCAGCGGTCGCCGCAGGACTGCGAGCGATCGGCCGCTCCGAATTCGCCCTCGATGGCGTGCTGTCGTCGCTGACCACCTCGGCGGCAGCGCTCTGCGGCGCGGCCGCCTCCACGGTCCACCTGCTGGGGGACGGCGCCTACCATCTGGCCGCCGCCACGGGCCTGCCGCCGGATCGCCTGGCGCACGAAAGGTCGAATGCCCATCGCCCCGGCCGGGGCAGTTGGGTCGGCCGGACCGCACTCGACAAGGCCGTCATCCACGTACCGGATGCGGCTAACGACATCGAATATCCGGAGATCGACAAGACGAGCGGCGCGGTGCTGTCGGTTCCACTGCTGCGCGACGGCGTCGTCGCCGGCGTCTTCATGCTCATGCGGCCGGACACCGGGTCGTTCGACGAGCGGCAGATCGGCCTCGTCCAGAGTTTTGCCGACCAGGCCGCTATCGCGATCGAGACGGTGCGCCTTGCCGATGCGGTCGAGACGCGCACCGCCGAAATCAACGAAACCCTGCGGCAGCAGACGGCGGTCGCCTACGCGCTGAGGACGATGAACCGCTCGGCCTTCGACCTCGACAAGGTGCTGACCGCGCTGACCGCGTCTGCAGCGACGCTGTGCAACGTCGGCAGCGCCGAAATCCACAGGTTGCAGGAAGGTGCCTGGCGCCTGAGCGCAGCGACCCCGCCGGAGCCCGCCGCCGACGTCCCCGGACGGGACGCATGGATAGCCCGCGCGGCGATGGAGAAGGCTGCGATCCACGTGCCGGACCTCGGCGAGGAGCCGGGACATCAGGGCGCCTCCGGCTCCATCCTGTGCGTGCCGCTGATGCGCGGCGACGCCGTCGCCGGTGTCTTCGCGCTGGCGCGGTCGCAGCCCGCGGCGTTCACCGAAAGGCAGATCGAGCTGGTCAGGACCTTTGCCGACCAGGCGGTGATCGCGGTTGAGGGCGTGCGGCTTGCCGAGACGGCGCAGGCGAGCTCCGGCGAGCTCGCCGAGACGCTGCAAGGCCTGCATACGCTGCAGAAACGGGTCGGCGAAATGGAACGGCTTGCCTCGCTCGGGCAGCACACATCGGGCATTGCGGGCGAGATCAGGAGTTCGCTCGATTCCCTGACCGACTTCTCGGCCCGCTCGAACGGACTGGTGAACGACATCCGCATGGTGCTGGAGAGCGCGGTGCTGGACAGCCGCGTCCGGGAGGAGGTCGAGGAACTGGGCGACACGCTGAAGGCCAATCTCGATCGCGTGGTCGACTTCGGCAGGCGCGCCGATTCCATCGTCGTCAACGCGCTGACCCAGAACGGCGACGCGGGATCGGACGGGCCAAGGCCCGTCGACATCAACGCGGTGGTCGACGAGAGCCTCGGCATCGCCTATCACGGCGCGCGCGCCCAGCGGCAGGACTTCGACGTCAGGCTCGAGAAGGCGTACGATCCGGCGGCCGGCCGCGTGGACCTCTACCCGCAGGAGATCGCGCGCGCGCTGCTGCATGTGATCTCGAACGGTTTTCACGCCACCGCCAGGCGCAGCGCCGAAGCGGACGGCATGGCATACCAGCCGGTGCTGGCGGCTTCGACGAAGAACCTCGGCGACGCCGTCGAGATCAGGATTCGCGACAACGGCGCGGGCATGGCGCCGGAGGTGCAGGCGAAGCTGTTCAACCCCTTCTTCACAACCAGGCCGGCCGGCGAAGGCGCCGGCCTCGGCCTGTCGCTCAGCCGCGACATCATCGTCAGGCA
Source organism: Rhizobiaceae bacterium (assembly GCA_036520515.1). Classification (GTDB taxonomy): domain Bacteria; phylum Pseudomonadota; class Alphaproteobacteria; order Rhizobiales; family Rhizobiaceae; genus Mesorhizobium_K. The sequence goes on along the minus strand of DATDJN010000236.1, from coordinate 1,446 downwards.
GCATTCGGGCACCATCGACGTCGAGACCGTGCCGGGAGCCTTCACCGAGTTCCGCATCGTGCTGCCGCGCGGCGGCGCCGCGCTGGCGAAAAGCGGCGACGCTCAGTCCAGTTGAAGCAGCCTTGCCAGCTTTGCGTCGCGGCCATGGGCGTCGCGGCGGAAGTTGATCGAGCCGTCGCCGTTCGCCCAGGCCGTCACGAAGGTGACGAAGAGCGGCAGCGGCTCTGCGAACTCGACTGTCGCCGGCCGATCCGAGGCAAGCAGCGTATCCAGCGTCTCGCCGACTGGCCCGCGGGCTGCGAGGAGCTCGGCGGTGAGCGCCGCCGCGTCGGATATGGAGATCGATCGCGCCGTCCCCTCCCCGCCGATGCGGTCGATGAAGGGCGAGTCGACGGTGAGCATGATCGCGGGTGTGTCGCCCGGCTCGACTGCCACGCCGGTGACCGCGCCGAAGAAGGTCGGCAGCGTCGCATGTTCCGAGGCGTCGGTGACCGGCACGAAGAGCTCCGAACGGCCGCCAAGCACCATCTTCACATTGGCGTCCGCGAGATTGATGTAGATGTTGTCCGCGCCGAGGTCGCGGTTCTGCCAGCGCCGGCGCTCCAGGTTGACCTTGATCTGTCTGACGCGGTCGGCGAGCGGCACGGCCATCTCCGCCAGCGTCGCGGCATCGATCACGCCCGTGGCGTCCATCCCATGCCGCGCCTGGAAAGCGCGCACGGCGACCACCGTCTTCTCGTCATGCATCTCGCCGCCGGCCATCAGGGCGATCGGCAAATCGCCGGCGAGCGCCAGCAGCCGGCGCATGTCCTTCATGCGGGCGTCGCTGGCGCCCGGCCGGATCTCCGCGCCACCGGCATCGATCGCCGGCCACTCCCCGGAGGCCGCCAGGCGCGTGAACTCGTTCAGCTTGGAGACCAGCCGGACGTAGCGGAAATCCTCGTTGAGCAGCGCGCCGGCGAAGTCGCGCAAATTCTCCGCCGCCTCCGCGCCGGCGATATAGTCGGCGGGCGTCATCGGCAGCGGCTCGACGGCATTCTCGGACGGCGCGAGGTCGGGGCCGATGCGACCGTTGGCGAGGTCGCCGCCGAAATCGACCACCGCGCCGGACAGCAGCATGTCCAGCCGCGCCAGGTCGTCCGGCGCCCCGGCGGCCATCAGCGTCTCGATTTCCGCAACGTGATAGAAGGCGGGCGACAGGCCGTGCACGCCGGAAATCTTCAACTCGCCGAGCAGCGCCCTGGCCTTCGTCTTCGGTCCGGCGTCGCGCACCCAGATCGGCTTGAAGTCGCGGATTTCGTAGATCGCGCGCACTGACGGCAGCACCGCATTGGCGGCCGCCGAACCGGTGTCGGCCCTGCCCGACTGGAACAGCGCGCGAAGCGACTCGGCGACGACGGCGTTGTCTTCGGCGGCGAACGCCAGACGCGGAAGCGCCGTGGCCAG
>DATDJN010000235.1:0-3793 GCA_036520515.1 Rhizobiaceae bacterium | reverse complement strand
GCGCTGTGGGTCGCGGCGAGCTTTGGTCTGCTGGTCAGCGGTGCGGTGGCGCCGACGCTGCTGGGCTATGCTTTCGTCGTCGCGCAGGCGCTTGCCGTCATGCTGCTGGGTGGGCTGCAATTCGCTGGATTGCGTCGGACGACGGCGAACGCCTAGGAAAGCGAGCGCAGCTTTACCTTGACCTCGAGGAGATCCCGCCACGCGAACTTCTTGTGGGCGGGATTTCGAAGCAGATAGGCCGGATGCAGGGTTGGCATCGCCGGGATGGTCATTCCCGAAGGCGTCAGGTGTGCCTTCCAGTTGCCACGCAGCCTCATCACGCCTTCGGTGGTGCGGAGCAGCGTCTTCGCCGAGGGCCCGCCAAGCGTGATCAGGATCTTCGGGTTCGCCAACTCGATCTGCCGCTCGATGAAGGGCCTGCAGATTTCGGTCTCCTGCGGCGTCGGCGTACGGTTTCCGGGCGGCCGCCACGGAATGACGTTGGCGATATAGACGGACTGTCGGTCAAGCCCGATCGCTGCCAGCATCCGGTCGAGCAACTGGCCGGACCGACCTACGAAGGGCAGGCCTTCGAGGTCCTCGTCGCGGCCGGGGGCCTCGCCGACCAGCATGATGTCGGCCTCGGGATTGCCGTCGGCGAACACCAGGTTCTTCGCCGTGAATTTCAGGTTGCAGCCGTCGAATTCGGCCATGTGCTGGCGCAGCTCGTCGAGCGAGGCGGCGGTTGCCGCGCGTTGACGCGCAAGCGCGACCTGCCCTTCGTCAGGCACGGCTATAGGCGCCTTGGGCGTCGCGGGCGACGGCATCCGCTCCGGCTGGCGAAGGGTGGGAGGCGACGATTGGGCCGGCTCGGCGTGCCTGACGGACGCAGCCGGTCGGGGCTCGGTGACCAGCAAGCGATTGACCGGTTCGTCCGTCAGTGCGTCGTCGACGCCGGCCTGCGCATAGAAGGCGAGCAACTCGCGCAGGCTTGGCCGATCCATTTCGCCGGGGAAATCCATGGCCGCGAACATCGGCTCTCGTGACCGCATTTGCAAGTCAGGAGGATGGGATGCGGGGGTCCTGCACCAGAAAGAACTCCCAGCGCGGCGTGAAGTCCGTGATCATGAAGTTGAACGAGGCGGTGCGCAGGTGGTCGATGGTGCCCTGACGGAAGAGCAGGCGATCGTAAGGCTCGAAGGCACGGCTGTATGTGCGAAAACTTTCCGACCAGATGTTGCCGCTCTCCGAGCGTCGCTGGTCGAATGAAAGGCCGTCGCCGAAGACGCTTGCCTTGCCGAGATGCTCCTGCAATTCGAATTCGAACTCTACCCACGGGAGCACGCTGTTGTTCAGCACCTCGATGCGAACATGCAGGAAGCCGTTGGCGTAGAGGCCGGAAAAGTCGAACGGCCGGATAGGACGCACCGTCCGGATGACCATGGTGACCGGCGAGGCGGAATTCATCTCCTCTTGAATGACGATAGGATCGTCCTTCGTGCCGTTGCCCGAAGCGCTGACGATGCGGAAACCGCCGAGTTCGTCCGAGAAGCTGTAGGCGCCGGCCTGCCAGCGTTTTGACGGCGCTTCCTCTGCGGCAACGCGTCCCAGGGTTAGTGCGACAAGGCCAAGCATCGCGACGGCGCCGGCCGCTTTAAGGCGATGCCATTGATTTTGCTGCGATACGGAGCGGAAAGGCTCGGTTGGCCGCATCCCAGGAGTATGAACGAGAACCCGGCCCTCGAATACTGGAAAAGCGGTTTCACGTCGCAGCCGGATAAGCTAAGAGCCCAAGAGCCGACAAAAGGGCGCAGCAAGCCAGCGCGAGCAAGCCGATGCGGGGAATGGAATGAGCGAGATCGAACGCGAAAGCATGGAATTCGACGTCGTCATCGTCGGCGCAGGGCCGGCAGGTCTCGCCGCGGCCATTCGGCTTAAGCAGCTGGCGCCCGAACTCTCCGTGGTCGTTCTGGAGAAGGGCGCCGAGGTCGGCGCGCACATCCTGTCAGGCGCCGTGGTCGATCCGATCGGCATCGACCGGCTGCTGCCGGGCTGGCGCGAGGACGGTGATCATCCCTTCAAGACGCCGGTGACCGACGATCATTTCCTCGTTCTCGGACCGGCAGGTTCGGTGCGCCTGCCGAACTTCATGATGCCGCCGCTGATGAACAATCACGGCAACTACATCGTGTCGCTCGGCAATGTCTGCCGGTGGCTGGCTGGCAAGGCCGAGGCGCTGGGGGTCGAGATCTATCCGGGGTTCGCCGCAGCCAGCCTCGTCTACAATGATGCCGGCGCCGTCACCGGCGTCATCACCGGCGACATGGGTGTCGAGCGCGACGGCAGCCACGGACCGAACTATGCGCCGGGCATGGCGCTGATGGGAAAATACGTGCTGATCGGCGAGGGCGCGCGGGGCTCGCTCGCCAAGCAACTCATCGCGAAATTCAACCTGTCGGATGGCCGCGAGCCCGGCAAATACGGCATCGGCCTCAAGGAACTCTGGGAGGTGAAGCCGGAGAACCACAAGCCGGGCCTGGTCCAGCACTCCTTTGGCTGGCCGCTCGACATGAAGACCGGCGGCGGTTCGTTCCTCTACCACCTCGAGGACAACCAGGTGGCGGTCGGGTTCGTCATGCACCTGAACTACAAGAACCCCTGGCTGTCGCCCTTCGACGAGTTCCAGCGCTTCAAGACGCATCCGGCGATCCGCGGCACCTTCGAGGGCGGAAAACGCATCTCATACGGCGCCCGCGCCATCACCGAGGGCGGCTGGCAGTCGGTGCCGAAGCTATCGTTCCCCGGCGGCGCGTTGATCGGCTGCTCGGCAGGCTTCGTCAACGTGCCGCGCATCAAGGGCTCGCACAATGCGGTGCTGTCGGGGATGATCGCCGCGGAGCATGTCGCCAAGGCGATCACCGAGGGGCGGACCAACGACGAGCTGACCGCCTATGAGGACGCCTGGCGCGACAGCGACATCGGCAAAGACTTGAAGAAGGTGCGCAACGTCAAGCCGCTGTGGTCGCGCTTCGGCACCATCATCGGCGTCGGGCTCGGCGGCTTCGACATGTGGACGAACACGCTGTTCGGCTTCTCGCTGTTCGGCACGCTGAAGCACGGCAAGGCGGACTACGCCTCGCTGGATCCGGCTTCCAAGCATGAGAAGATCGTCTATCCGAAAGCCGACGGCGTGTTGACCTTCGACCGACTGTCCTCGGTGTTCCTGTCGAACACCAATCACGAGGAGGATCAGCCGATCCATCTGCAGGTGAAGGACATGGCGTTGCAGCAGCGCTCCGAGCATGACGTGTTCGCCGGCCCCTCGACACGCTACTGCCCGGCGGCGGTCTACGAATGGGTGGACGCCGATGGCAACTCGGCGGCCGATCCTTCGGCCAAGGATGTTCGCTACGTGATCAACGCGCAGAACTGCGTCCACTGCAAGACGTGCGATATCAAGGATCCCAACCAGAACATCAACTGGGTGCCGCCACAGGGCGGCGAGGGACCGGTCTATCCGAACATGTGACCGTAGCCGCCTCTCGACCGCTGCCTGAAAATCTCGTGGCGAAGGACCGGTCTACCGATATGTGACGCAGATCGCTGCAGCATGCCGATTGATCGTCCCGGCGTGATGTGCTTCGCTTGGCCCCTCTCACGGAGAGGATCGTGATGCGCTGCATCGCATGGGCAAGGATCGTAGTGCTCGGCGCCTGCGTTGCGGCGGCAGGCGGGGCATCCGCCGGCGTGAAGGTTTCCGAGAAGACGCGCAGCTATGGGATATCAGGCAAGACGGGCTCTGCCCTCCTTGCTG
>DATDJN010000234.1:0-24769 GCA_036520515.1 Rhizobiaceae bacterium | reverse complement strand
CGGTCAGGGTGCGGTTCAACTACAGGATAGGCCGTCTCGCGCGCATCGTTTCGTTCCTGCGTCGCCGACCGATGCGGCGGCTGATGATCCTGGAGAGGCTGCCGATCGAGCGACGGGCGAGCATTCGGAGCGGCGTCGGGGGAGAGCAGCGAGGGGCGCTGCACCAGCCGGCGGCGGCCGCGCCGGCCGTTTGAAGTTGCCACTGCCGCTCCGGGGCTCCCCTGGGCTGCGGGTGCGTGAAGCTATATAACGCCTTATGTGGAGAGGAGGCTTTCGATGGTAGAGGATGTGGTCCGCGCCCTCGGGTTCCTGACGCTCGGCACGCGCATGAAGCGCTTGGGCGAGTGGCTGCAGGCCGACACGCAGCGGATCATTGACGGGCTGGGGGCGCCGTTGCAGGCCAGCCAGTATCCGTTCCTGGCGGCCGTCGACAGGCTGGGGCCGATCACCGTCGGCGAACTCGCCGACGCCATCGGCATCACCCAGCCCGGCGCCACGCGCACCGTCGGCCAACTGGTCGAGCTCGGCGTGCTGGAGAGCGCGACGGCGCCAGACGACCAGCGACGCCGGATCGTCTCCCTCACCGAGGAGGGAAAGCGGCTGGTGGCGGCCGCCAAGCGCGACGTGTGGCCGCGCATCAAGGACGCGATCGCCAGCCTCTGCGCCGATGTCGACGGCCCGCTGCTGGACCAGCTGACGACGATCGAGGACGGGCTTGCCGCCGTGCCGCTCGACCACCGGGTCAAATGATGAATCATAGTCTCGACCGGCCGATCTGGAACGCGCTCAGCGGCAGACACGCGGCGCTTGCCGAAGGCAACGGGTTGGCGAAGCGCTACGATCCCTCCATCCATCCCTTCGCCTGCGGCCGCGACGAAAGTCCGGAGAGCCTTCGGGCGCTGGCCGACATTACCGCGCCCGGCGAGACGCTGATCCTCCTGCAGGCGGACGAGATCGCGCTGCCGCCGGGCTTCACCGCGACGCTGACGGCGTTCGGCGTGCAGATGGTCGCCGATCGGCCGATGCCCGAGATCGAGGACGCGCGCATTGTCGAGCTCGGCGAGGAAGACGCCGCCGACATGCTGGAGCTGGCGACGCTGACCAAGCCCGGTCCCTTCACGATGAAGGCGCGGGCGCTGGGCGATTTCTGGGGCGTCAGGGAAAACGGCAGGCTGATCGCCATGGCGGGCGAGCGGCTGAAGCAGGAAGGGCTGACCGAGGTCAGCGGCGTCTGCACGCATCCCGACTGCCGCGGCCGTGGTCTCGGCAGGCTGCTGACCCTGTACGTGGCCGGCAAGATCTTCGCAGCGGGCGAGCAGCCCTTCCTGCATGCTTTCGCTACCAACAGGACGGCGATCGGCCTCTACGAATCGATCGGCTTCAGGCTGCGGACCCGCATGCACGTCGCGGCGATCGAGCGGCAGGCATAGCCGCGCTCGCGCGGCGAACCGCCGGCTCCGCGCCGCCGTTATCCCTGCGGCATGGCGAATTGCCGCCTCGACCTTTCGTCCAATCAAGTTTTATTTAATCGCCTATGGTGGATGCTTGTGTTCAGGGAGAACATGAGGGGATGAGGCGCGCGCCTGCAACTGGCCGTGCCTCGAAGCGACGTTATCTGGAGACGGATGTTACTCAGAAAGTACGCCTGGCCGATCGTAAGCCTGCTCGCCGTCATCCTGTCGGGCTGGCTTCTCTATCGCGAATTGCGCGGGCTTTCGCTGTCCGACCTTCGCGACAGCTTCGCGGCCATCCCGGCCCGCGGCTGGGTGCTTTCCGCCCTGTGCACGCTTGCCGCCTACGCTGCGCTGGCCGGGTACGACAGGATTGCGCTCCTGCACCTCGATCGCAAGGTTTCCTGGGTCTTCATCACGCTCTGCTCCTTCACCACCTATGCGCTGTCGCACACGATAGGGGCGTCCGTGTTCTCCGGTGCCGTGGTGCGCTACCGCGCCTATTCCTCGCGCGGGCTCACGCCGCAGGAGATCGGGGTGCTGGTCGCCTTCTGCTCCTTCACCTTCGCGCTCGGCGTCGTGCTGCTGACCGGGCTGGTGCTGATATTCGAACCGGGAATCACCGACCGCATCGCCGATCTCCTGCCCGAGGGCCTTTCCATCTCCACAGGCTATTTCCTGCTGGCTCTGGTCTGTTTCTACGTGATCGGCAGCTGGCTGGGGTTCAAGCCCGCGAAGATCGGCGCGATCACGCTGCAATACCCGCGGCTGCCGATCGTGGCGCGCCAGCTCACGATCGGCCCGGTCGAGCTGCTCGCCGCCGCCGGCATCGTCTATTTCGTCCTGCCGGAGGCCGGCAATCCCGGCTACTTCGTCGTGCTCGGCATCTTCCTGATATCGTTCACCGTGGCGCTTCTCTCCCATGCGCCGGGCGGCGTCGGGGTCCTCGAACTGGTCTTCATCATGGCCCTGCCGGAGATGGATCCGGCGGACGTCCTGGCCGCCCTCCTGGTGTTCAGGGTCTTCTACCTGATCATCCCGTTCGTGATCGCCATAGGCATCGTGCTCGTCTTCGAGCGCTCGCAATTCGCTCGCGCCGACCTCGAAGGACGGCAAAACCACCCATAACCTGACTTGCGTTGGAAATTGGCCCTTCTTATATACGCCGCAACCGCGCGGTCGGGCTGTCACGCTTTGCGTCCGGCGCGGAATTTCCACTGTGCGGGGGCCGTCCCCGGAACGCCTCATTGGGTCCCGACGGCCTGCTTGAAGGAGAGAAAAGAAAAATGGCAAAAGTAATCGGCATCGACCTCGGAACCACCAATTCCTGCGTCGCCGTCATGGACGGCAAGGACGCCAAGGTTATCGAGAACGCGGAGGGCGCGCGCACGACCCCCTCCATCGTCGCTTTCACCAGCGACGGCGAACGCCTGGTCGGCCAGCCGGCGAAGCGCCAGGCGGTCACCAATCCCGAAAACACCGTCTTCGCGGTCAAGCGCCTGATCGGCCGTCGCTATGACGACCCCGTCACCGAGAAGGACAAGAAGCTCGTCCCCTACAAGATCGTCAACGGCGACAATGGCGACGCCTGGGTCGAGGCCGGCGGCAGGAAGCAGTCGCCCAGCCAGATCTCGGCAATGATCCTGCAGAAGATGAAGGAGACGGCGGAAGCCTATCTCGGCGAGAAGGTCGAGAAGGCGGTCATCACCGTTCCGGCCTATTTCAACGACGCCCAGCGCCAGGCCACCAAGGACGCCGGCAAGATCGCCGGCCTGGAAGTGCTGCGCATCATCAACGAACCCACTGCCGCTGCGCTGGCCTACGGCCTCGACAAGAAGGAAGGCAAGACGATCGCCGTCTATGACCTTGGCGGCGGCACCTCCGATATTTCCGTGCTGGAGATCGGCGACGGTGTGTTCGAGGTGAAGTCGACCAACGGCGACACCTTCCTCGGCGGCGAGGATTTCGACATGCGCCTGGTCGAGTACCTGGCGGCCGAGTTCAAGAAGGAACAGGGCATCGACCTAAAGAACGACAAGCTCGCCCTGCAGCGCCTCAAGGAAGCCGCCGAGAAGGCGAAGATCGAGCTGTCTTCCGCGTCGCAGACCGAGATCAACCTGCCCTTCATCACGGCCGACCAGACCGGTCCGAAGCACCTGACCATGAAGCTGACGCGCGCCAAGTTCGAGCAGCTCGTCGACGACCTCGTGCAGCGCACGATCGAGCCCTGCAAGGCGGCGCTCAAGGACGCGGGCCTGAAGGCCGCCGAGATCGATGAAGTCGTCCTGGTCGGCGGCATGACCCGCATGCCGCGCGTCCAGGAAGTCGTGAAGCAGTTCTTCGGCAAGGAACCCCACAAGGGCGTCAACCCCGACGAGGTCGTGGCGCTGGGCGCCGCCATCCAGGCCGGCGTGCTGCAGGGCGACGTCAAGGACGTGCTCTTGCTCGACGTGACCCCGCTGTCGCTGGGCATCGAGACGCTGGGCGGCGTGTTCACCCGCCTCATCGAGCGCAACACGACCATCCCGACCAAGAAGAGCCAGGTCTTCTCGACCGCCGAGGACAGCCAGTCCGCGGTGACCATCCGCGTCTTCCAGGGCGAGCGTGAAATGGCGGCCGACAACAAGCTGCTCGGCCAGTTCGACCTGGTCGGCATTCCGCCGGCCCCGCGCGGCGTGCCGCAGATCGAGGTCACCTTCGACATCGACGCCAACGGCATCGTCAACGTCTCGGCCAAGGACAAGGGCACCGGCAAGGAGCACCAGATCCGCATCCAGGCGTCCGGCGGCCTTTCTGACGCCGACATCGAGAAGATGGTCAAGGACGCCGAGGCCAACGCCGAGAGCGACAAGAAGCGCCGCGGCCTGGTCGAGGCCCGCAACCAGGCCGAGAGCCTCGTCCATTCGAGCGAGAAGTCGCTGAAGGATTATGGCGACAAGGTCTCGGAGGCTGACCGCACCGCGATCGCCGACGCCATCACGGCGCTGAAGACCGCTGCCGAAGGCGACGACGTCGACGCGATCAACGCCGCGACGCAAACGCTCGCGGAAGCTTCCATGAAGCTCGGCCAGGCCATGTACGAGGCCTCGCAGAAGGAGGCGGCCGAAGCCGACGCAAAGGCGGACGCTGCCAAGGACTCCGACGTGGTCGACGCCGACTTCGAGGAGCTCGACGACGACGACGACAAGAAGAAATCGGCCTGATAGACCTGGCCAAGCAAAAAAGCCCGGTGGCAATGCCGGGCTTTTTTGCAGCAAAAGAGTCGAAAAAGCCCACAGGTGTTGCGCGCCTACTCTGGCATCGCGACGCAAGGCTCACTAAATCGGATGCCAGTCATTTGCAGGATGGCGGCGCACAATGCACGAAGACATTGAACATCCGGGCATCGGGGTAAGATGAAAGCTGACTTCTACGAAACGCTCGGCGTCCAGAGGGGCGCCGACGAGAAGGAACTCAAGTCGGCTTTTCGCAAGCTCGCCATGCAGTTCCATCCGGACCGCAACCCGGGCGACGACGCCTGCGAGCACAAGTTCAAGGAAATCAACGAAGCCTACGAGTGCCTGAAGGACCCGCAGAAGCGCGCCGCCTATGATCGCTTCGGCCACGCCGCCTTCGAGAATGGCGGCATGAACGGCGGCGGGCAGGGATTTGCCGCCGGCGGCTTCGCCGACATTTTCGAGGACATATTCGGCGACATGATGGGCGGCGGCCGACGCCGTTCCTCGGGCGGGCGCGAGCGTGGCGCCGACCTGCGCTACAACATGGAGATCTCGCTGGAGGAGGCCTATGCGGGCAAGACCGCGCAGATCAGGGTGCCGGCCTCCGTCTCATGCACCGAGTGTTCCGGCAGCGGCGCCAAGCCCGGCACGCAGCCGGTGACCTGCACCACCTGCAACGGCCACGGCAAGGTGCGCGCCACGCAGGGCTTCTTCTCGATCGAGCGGACCTGCCCGACCTGCCAGGGGCGCGGCCAGACGATCAAGGACCCGTGCCCGAAATGCTCCGGCCAGGGCCGCATCGTCGAGGAGCGCTCGCTGTCGGTGAACATTCCGGCCGGCATCGAGGACGGCACGCGCATCCGTCTCGCCAATGAGGGCGAGGCAGGATTGCGGGGCGGCCCGTCGGGCGACCTCTACATCTTCCTGTCGGTCAAGCCGCACGAGTTTTTCCAGCGCGACGGGGCCGACCTCTATTGCAAGGTGCCTATCTCGATGACCACGGCCGCGCTCGGCGGCTCCTTCGAGGTGGCGACGCTCGACGGCACGCAGACGCGGGTGAAGGTGCCGGAAGGCACGCAGAACGGCCGCCAGTTCCGCCTCAAGGGCAAGGGCATGCCGGTGCTGCGCCAGCCGCAGATCGGCGACCTCTACATCCAGACGGCGGTCGAGACGCCGCAAAACCTGTCCAAGCGGCAGCGCGAGCTGCTCGAGGAATTCGAGACGCTGTCCTCGACGGAAAATTCGCCACAGTCCTCCGGCTTCTTCTCGCGGATGAAGGATTTCTTCGAGTCGTTCGGCGAGCGCTGAGCCTCTTGCGGAGGGCCGGAAGAGTTCGACACGCCGCTCCCCGCCGGCGCGGTCGGGACCGACGCGGCCGGGCCGAGCCTGCCGGCTCAAGAACGCGACGAAGATCGTTGGGAACGCGACATAGAACTTGCGTTGACGCAGCGGACTGTTATGTGTCCGCCAACCGATGAGGGAGACCGAGATGGCCGCTCCGGGACTGCGCAGGTTCGCCGAAAAGTTCGACGACGAACTCAAATTCTTCAAGGGCTGGATCGACAAGCCGAGAGCGGTGGGGTCGCTTATTCCCACCAGTTCGGTCACCGCGGCGCGCATGGCTTCGGTCATCGACATGCAGTCGGGCCTGCCCGTGCTCGAGGTCGGACCCGGCACCGGCGTCATCACCAAGGCCATCCTGGGGCGCGGCGTGAGGCCGTCCGACCTCTACGCGGTCGAGTATTCGCATAATTTCGTGACGCATCTCAGGCGCAACTATTCAGGCGTCAACGTGATCGAGGGCGACGGCTTCGATCTGGACGTCGCGCTGGGCGACAATTGCGGCATGGTCTTCGACAGCGTCGTATCAGGCGTGCCGCTGCTCAACTTCCCGGTCAAGCGCCGCGTCGCCTATCTGGAAAACCTGCTGAAGCGCATCCCCCACGGCCGTCCGGTGGTGCAGCTCACCTACGGGCCGAAGTCGCCGATCCCGCCGGGGCTGGGCGACTACACGGTCCAGCGCTTTCAATTCATCCTGCGCAACATCCCGCCGACGCAGCTCTGGCTTTATCGCCGCGCGACGCGGAATTGACCTGACGGCCGCCCAGGTACCGGTTGCCGGGGCGCAGCCCGCCGCCGGCCTGGCGGCGATGCCCATGAAATCTCCCTGAAGGTCTCTTGTCGCCTGCAACGCAGGCCTCCGCCCCGGCTCATGGATTTCCATGAGGTGCAGCCGGGGGGCGGCCAGACTAGGGTTGGCCATGACTTCGCCAGCCCAGATATCGCGGAGACGTGCTACACCCGGCCTCGACAATTCCCAGCCCTTCTTTGCCCGGCAAGAGGAGCAGATGATGTCTGTCTGGTCGCATCGCCCGCAATTCCTCAACCTCGCGATTTTCTTTGCGGCATATGTCCTGGGCTGCGGGTTTTCCCAAGCGCTCGCCATCGTGCCCGGAATAACGGTGTCCATCTGGCCTCCGGGCGGCGTTTTCATCGCCACGCTCATCCTGACCTCTCCCTACAGCTGGCCATGGTGGATGCTGGCGGGCTGCCTGGCGGAGATGTTCGCGCAATTGATCTGGTTCCACAGTCCGCCGCTCGCGGGCTTCCTGATCTATGTCGGCAACGCCCTCGGCGCGGCTGTCGGCGCAACGCTCGTGAACCGGGCATGCGGGCGTCCGGTCCGGCTGGAAAGCCTGCAGGAAGTGCTCGCATTCGTCATCCTCGGCGCCGGCGTCGCTCCGCTGGTCAGCGCGACGGTCGGCAGCGCCACCCTCGCCTGGTTCGGCGTGGAATCGCAAACCTTCACGGGGGTGTGGCCGCTGTTCTGGATCGGCGACGCCACCGGGATCCTTCTCGTCGCGCCGCCGGCGCTGGTGGTGATCCAGTATTGGCGCAGCAAGGCGCGGCTTTCTTCCGCCCAGCGTCTGGAGGCGGGCATCCTCGGGCTGGTCTTCCTTGGCGTCGCCGCGCTTTCCCTGAGCGATGTCCTGCCCACCCCCTACATCATCATGCCGCCCCTGCTTTGGGCCGCGGCGCGCTTCGAGTTCAGAGGCGCCGCCGTCGCCTTGACGCTCCTCGCCCTGATCACGATGGCGCTCACCATATCCGGCGACAGCCAGTTCGTCGGCGATCCCGGAACGCAGCGGGAAAGGCAGGTCATGCTGCAGCTTTTCCTGGCCATCGCCGCATCTTCGGCGCTCATCGTGGCGGCGATCTCAAGGCAGCGCCAGCTGGCGCTGGTCACATCGCATGACGGGGAGCGCGAGCTGTCGCAGCTGGTCGACATGGTGCCGAGCCATGTCTGGCGGCTGACGCCGGACGGCGAGCCGATCTTCTTCAACAAGCGGATGGTCGATTTTCTCGGGCTCGACGTGGCGGATACGATCAAGCCGGGCACCAGCCGCCTGGGCGCCCTGGCCGATGCCGGCGTCCATCCCGACGACCGGGTGGCGTTCCTCGAAAGGTTCCGCCATTGCCTTGCCACCGGCGACGTCTTTGCGATGCGGTATCGCTTGCGCCGCGTCGATGGCGTCTACCGCTGGATGTCGAGCCGCGCCGAGCCGGTGAAGGACCGGAACGGGCGCATCGCCCAATGGTACGGCCTCTGCCACGACATAGACGACCAGGTCCATGCCGACGAGGCGGTGCGGCGCAGCGAGCGGGACCTGCGCGAACTCGTCGACGTCGTTCCTGTCGCCATCGGCTGCCTGGCGGCCGATGGCGAGCCGACATTCTTCAACAGGCGCATGATCGATATGCTCGGCATGGATCTTGGGGAGCTGGACGACCCGGATATGACGAGCCGGGCGGCGGCGGTGATCGCCGCGGCCCTCCACCCCGATGACGCGCGCCAGTTCACGGAAGCATTCCACCATTCGCTCGCCACCGGCGAGCCATTGTCCAGCAAATACCGTATCCGCCATGCCAGCGGAGACTATCGCTGGGTGGACAACCGCATCGAGCCGCTGCGCAACCAGGATGGCGCCGTCGTGCAATGGTACGGCGTCTGCGTCGATATCGACGACCAGATGCGCCTGTACAGCGCCGTCGAAGAGCGGGAAGCGAAGATAAGGCGACTGGTCGATTCCGACATCATCGGGATCGTCATCTGGGATCTCGACGGACGGCTCCTCGACGCCAACGACGCGTTTCTCCGCATGATCCAATACGACCGCCAGGACCTGGAAGCCGGGATCGACTGGCTGGCGATAACCCCGCGGGAATGGCAGGAAGTGCACGCCCGCGAGGAGGCCGAGGAGCTTGCCCGGACGGGCAAGATGCAGGCGCGCGAGAAGGAATATTTCAGGAAGGACGGCAGCCGGGTGCCGGTGCTGATCGGCGCGGCCTGCTTCGAGGGCCAGTCCAGGCAAGGCGTCGCCTATATCCTCGACCTGACCGTACTCAAGAAGGCGGAGGCGGCGTTGCGGGATCGGCAGCGCGAACTCTCCCTGCTCGTCGATACCGTGCCGGTGCAGCTCTGGTGCGTCACGCCCGGAGGCGCGCCCGCTTACATCAACAAGACGATGATGGACTATATCGGCCTGAAGCTGGAGGATTTCGACGCGTCGGGCGGCCTCCCCAGCGCGATACAGACCATCGTTCACCCCGACGACAGGGCCGGCCTTCTGCAGGGCCTGAGCCGTTCGTTCGAGACCGGCGAGGCGTTCGAGCTGAAGTTTCGCAATCGCCGATGGGACGGTGAATACCGCTGGACGCAAGGCCACGCCGATCCGCTGCGCGACGAGACCGGCCGCATCATCCGCTGGTACGGCGCCAACGTCGATGTCCACGATCATGTGATTGCGCAGGAAGCTCTGCAGGAGAGGGAACGCTTCCTCTGGCAGCTGGTCGAGACGCTGCCCGCGATGATCGATTGCGCGGCCCCCGACGGCGAGCCGGTCTATCGCAGCCAGCAGCTCCGCCAGTTCCTCGGCTACCCGCTCGAAGAGCTGGACGGGACGGGAAAATCCCGCCTTGCCGGCACGCTCGACGCCGGCGTCCATCCCGACGATCTCGCGGCCCTCAAGGAGGAGTATGCCCGCTCCCTGCGCACGGGCGAGCCATATGCGCGCCGGCATCGCCTGCAGCGTTTCGACGGCGAATATCGCTGGGTCGAGACCCGCGCAGCGCCGATGCGCAATGCCGAGGGCGCCATCGTGCAATGGAACGTCATCTGCCTCGACATCGACAGCGAGGTGCGCGTGCAGGAGGAGCTGAACCTGGCCCAGGAAAGACTGGCGCGCGCCGGCCAGGCGGCGAGCCTTGCAGAACTGTCGGCTTCCATCGCCCATGAGGTGAACCAGCCGCTGGCGGCCGTGGTGGCGAACTCGCATGCGTGCCAGCGCTGGCTCACCGCCGACCCGCCCAATATCGAGCGGGCGCAAAAGACGGTGGAGCGGATCATCCGCGACGCCAACGCCGCCGCCGATGTCGTGAGCCGCATCCGCCGCCTGTTCAAGCAATCGGCCGGTCCGAGGAACAGCATCGACCTCCGCGAAGTCGTGCTCGAGGCACGCAACCTGATGGCCGAGGAGGCGGCGCGGCGGCGCGTCCGCCTGGAGATCGACG
Organism: Rhizobiaceae bacterium; assembly: GCA_036520515.1. Taxonomy (GTDB): domain Bacteria; phylum Pseudomonadota; class Alphaproteobacteria; order Rhizobiales; family Rhizobiaceae; genus Mesorhizobium_K. The sequence continues at coordinate 14,529 of DATDJN010000234.1, read as the reverse complement.
TGGAAAGCGCCGTGCCGCCCGTCCCGCTGGACCGCGTCCACATCCAGCAGGTGCTGGTGAACCTCATCCGCAACGGCATGGAAGCCATGGAGACCATCGCCGGCGACCGGGTGCTCGGGATCCGCATGCGCCGCTTCGGCGACGTCGTCCGGACGGAGGTCAGCGATCGCGGCGCCGGGATCGAGTTCCCCGACAAGATATTCGAACCCTTCTTCACGACGAAGGAGAACGGAATGGGCATGGGGCTGGCGATCTGTCGTTCGATTGTCGAATCGCATGGCGGGCGGCTGTGGGCGGAGCAGAACGAATCGCAGGGGGCCACGTTCGTCTTCACCCTGCCGATTGCAGCGAAAGCGGCGCCATGACGGCGGATGATCATATCGTCTTCATCGTGGACGACGACGCGCGCCTGCGGGAAGCGCTGAGCGAGCTCCTGGATTCGCATGGCATGCGCGCCGCTGCGTTCGGATCGGCGGGAGAATACATCAGGGCGGAAAAGGCCGACGTGCCGGCGTGCCTGATCCTGGACGTCGAATTGCCCGACATCAACGGGCTGGAACTGCAGCGGCAGATCGCACAGGGGGATCATCCCCCGATCGTCTTCATCACGGGGCACGGCGACATCCCGTCCTCCGTCCGGGCGATCAAGCATGGCGCGGTCGACTTTCTCACCAAGCCGTTCAGCGACGACGATCTCATGGCCGCCGTCCAGGCGGCGATCAGCGAGGATCGGCGAAGGAGGTCGGCGCGCGCCGAACTGAGCCGGCTGAGGCAGCGCTATCTGGAGCTGACGCCGCGCGAACGCGAGGTCCTGCCGCTCGTGGTCAGCGGTCTGCTGAACAAGCAGGCTGCCGCCGAACTCGGCATCAGCGAGGTCACGCTGGAAATCCACAGAAGGAACGTCATGCAGAAAATGGCGGTGTCGTCTTTTGCCGATCTTGTGCGGGTCGCCGAGCGATTGGAGATACCGATCACCCACTCGCGCCGCGCGGGAGGGAGCAAGACATGAGCAATGAAAGACCCGTCGTGGCGGTTGTCGACGACGATCCAAGGCTGCTGGAGTCGCTGGAGAACCTGCTGGAGTCCGCCGGCTATGCGCCGCGCAGCTTCTCGTCGGCGCAATCATTGCTCACCAGCGGCCTGTCCGGCCTCGACGTGCTCATCACCGATATCGGGATGCCCGGGATGGATGGCCTGGAACTTTGCGAGCGTGTGAAGAAGGTGCGTACCGATCTGCCGGTCTTCCTGATCACCGGACGTCACGAGATTGCCGATGCGGACCAGGTCGAGGGGGTCAGCGGATGCTTCCGCAAGCCCTTCGACGCGAAGGTCCTGCTGGCAGCCATCGGCAAGGCGGTACACAAGTCGAAAAATGGAGGTGAGCATGAGAATTGAGCAGCCGCCGCATTTACGGAGATCGGCGCCGTCGCCATCGCAGCGCAGGACCGAGGCGGAACAGCCGCTCGTCATCATCGTGGACGACGACACCGCCGTCCGGGAGGCGCTGTCCGAACTGATACTGTCCGCCGGGTTCCGGCCCGTCTGCTTCAGCTCGACAAGCGAGCTGCTCGATGCCGATCTGGTGGACAGCGCCGGCTGCCTGATCCTCGATGTGCGCATGCCCGGAGCGAGCGGCCTCGACCTGCAGCGTCACCTGGCGCAGACCGGCAACCCCAAGCCGGTGATCTTCCTGACCGGTCATGGCGACATTCCCATGACGGTGCAGGCGATGAAGGCCGGCGCGGTGGACTTCCTCACGAAGCCGGTGCGCGACCAGACGCTGCTTGACGCCGTGGTTCAGGGCGTCGCCATGGACGCCGCGCGGCGGGCCGAACGGGCCGTGGTCAAGCGCAACCTCGAACGCCTGGAGACGCTGACGCCGCGCGAGCGGCAGGTACTCGGCCAGGTGGCGCGCGGCCGGCTGAACAAGCAGATCGCCTTCGATCTCGGCATCAGCGAGGTCACGGTGAAGCTCCACCGCGGCAACGTCATGCGCAAGATGCAGGCGGCGTCCATCGGTGAGCTGATCCGGAGCTGGGAAACGCTGCCGGCCTCCCGGCGCGAGGGCGCCCAGGCGTAGCCTCGGCGGCCGGGTGCACCGGCGGCGGGGGGCCGCCGACGGGAGCGTCAGGCGGCCGTGGATGCCGGGCCGTCGTTTGCCGAAATCAGTCCCTCCTGCCGCATGGCCGCCATCACGGCCGGGCGTTGGGCCATGCGCTCGCGGAGCGCGGCCAGCGGCGCGGGAACCGGGATGTCGAAGCGCTCCGCCCATAGAAGCATCACGAACAGGTAGAAGTCGGCGACGCTGGGCGCGGCGCCGAAAAGGAAGTCGCCGGCCTGACTTGCCGCGAGATGGTCGAACAGCCGGGAGACCGTCTGCCGGGCTTGCGCCTTCTGGATCTCGTTCCCGGGGTGCCACATCGGCTTGAAGGCGCGATGCACCTCGGTCGAGATGTAGGCCAGCGCCTCGAGCAGCCGGGTGCGTCCAAGCTCCCCCGACACGCCGAGCACCGGATATCTCGTGGCCAGCCAGTCGAGGATGGCGATGTTCTCGGTGAGGACCTCGCCATCGTCGAGCACCAGAACCGGGACATAGCCCTTCGGCGTGACATCGGCGAAGTCGGCCCCGGAGGCGGTGCGCTTCGTCTTGAGGCTCACGCTTTCTCGCTCGAACGTCGCGCCGGCTTCGAGCAGCGCGATGTGGTCGGCGAGGCTGCAGGCGAGTGGGGCGTAGTAGAGTTTCATGGCGGCGACCTTTCCTGGTTGGCCGGGCGAGGGCGGCTAGCGATAGCCAACGCCGGTGACGTAGTTGAACAGCATCCGCTCCTGGAGCGCTTCCTCCTCGAACAGCGCCTTCATCGCGTCGCGGATATCGAGCATGCCGACAGGCCTCGAGGCGTCGTCGACGACCGGAACGTTCTGCAGGCCGCGCGCCGTCATGGACTGCCAGACGTCATGGACGCCTTCCTCGGGACTGCATGTGACGACGGACCTGCTCATCAATGCCGAAGCCGGCGCGGAGGCGGCGTTCGGGCAGCAGAGATGGCGGATGAGGTCCGATTTGCTGAGGACGCCCTCCAGGCTTCCGGTCCCGCTGCACACCGCGACCAGTCCGACGCCCGGCCTCGAAAGCGACACGGCGGCCTCCTGGACGGTTGCGTCCCGGCTGACGACTGCCAGGCGGGAAGACGTCAATGCGTGCAGGCTTTTGACGAACATCGCTCATGCCTCTGCGCTTCTCCCGATCGGCGCCGGCGTTTGGCGACCGGCACGGTTCCCGGGGTCATTCCTCGTAAGGCGTCACCAGTTCCGTTTCGCCGGTATCGACGACGAACACGGCCAGCAGCCGGGCGGGCTCGGTCGCGCTCGCATTGGCGCTGACGGCATGACGGTCGCCGGGAAACTCGGACCAGCTTTCGCCGGCTCGATAGGTGACCTCCGGTTCGTCGTTCACCTTGCTTCGGATCGCGCCTTCGAGGACGGTTGCGTAGATGAAGGCCGACCTGGGGTGGAGGTGTGCCGGCGAATTGCCGCCCGGCTCATACTTGACGAGCACGCCTCTCATGCTCTTGCCGGGCACGTTGGGAAGGGGCTGGTCGTAGACGAGCGTGACGTTCCGGCCGAGCTCCTTGTCGGTCCTGGCGGCCGGGTCACCGGCCAGCGCTCCTGTCGCGACGAGGGCGAGAACTGCGCTGCACAGAATGGTCCTGATCATGGTCGTGGCTCCTGTTGCAAAGGGATCGAAGTGGCGATCGCCGGCCGGAGGGGAGGACGGCCGGCGATCGGGCTCTCGCCTGGCGGCGGCGCGAGCCTAGGAACGGACGAAGGCGAGCAGCTCGGCGTTCACCACATCGGCGTGCGTGGTGCACATCCCGTGCGGAAAGCCCTGATAGACACGGAGCGTGCTGTTCTTCAGGAGCTTTGCGGACAAGGGCGCCGAATCCGCGATGGGCACGATCTGATCGTCGGTGCCGTGCATGACGAGCGTCGGCGCCTCGATGACCTTGAGGTCCTCGGTGAAATCGGTTTCCGAGAAGGCCCTGATGCATTCGTAATGGGCCTTGATGCTGCCCATCATGCCCTGTCGCCACCAGTTCTGGATGACGCCCGGGATCGCCTTCGCGTCTGGCCGGTTGAAGCTGTAGAAGGGTCCCGACGCGAAATCGACGTAGAACTGCGCGCGGTTGTCGGCGAGCGATTTGCGCAAGCCGTCGAACACGCCGAGGGGCAGGCCGCCGGGGTTGGCCGGCGTCTTCACCATGATGGGCGGAACCGCGCCGATGAGGGCGAGCTTCGCGGTGCGCCCCTTGCCGTGGCGGGCGACGTAGCGGGTCGCCTCGCCGCCGCCGGTCGAGTGGCCGACATGGATCGCGTCCCTCAGGCCGAGATGGTCGACCACCGCGGCGACGTCGGCGGCATAGTGATCCATGTCGTGACCGTCGCTCACCTGTTCGGAGCGGCCGTGTCCGCGCCGGTCATGGGCGATGGTGCGATATCCCTGGCTGACGAAGAACAGCATCTGCGTGTCCCAATCGTCGGCGCTGAGCGGCCAGCCATGGTGGAAGACGATCGGTTGGGCATCCTTGGGACCCCAGTCCTTGTAGTGGATCTCGGTGCCGTCCCTGGTCGTGACGCTGCTCATGGTGCTCAATCCTTGTTGCGAGCCCTGGAAGTCTGGCTTCCGGCTGGTTGCCTCCTGGCCGACCGCGAAGGCGGGAAGGCCGGTTGCGGCGCTGGCGGCGCCGCCGAGGAGAACGGTCCGGCGACTTGCCCGTGGCATGGAGGGCAGTGTGCGGTTCATCTTGCTATCCTTTCGACTTGCCCGAAGCGGCTCGGTTACGCGGCCCTGCCGCTTTGCCGGGGCGTCGCGCGCGCGATACAGTCTTCGAGCGACAGCGAACCGATTCGGGCGCCCGGGCCGGGGACGAGCGAGCGGTCGTCCAGCTCGGTACCGAAGTAGAGTGCGCGGGGATCGCCGATCACCTTCCTGGGATCGGCGGTCGCCTTCAGGAAGCGCGCCACGAGCTCGCTCATGCGGACCAACTCGGGTCCGGCGATCTCGACCACGCCGTTGACCGGCGCCGATAGCGCCACCTCGGTCATGATATCGGCGACGTCGTCGGAGGCGATCGGCTGGAAATACGCGGACGAGACGGTCGTGGTGGCGCCCGCGGTTCCGCCCTGGGCGATACCGGCCAGGAACTCGAAGAACTGTGTCGAGTGAACGATGGTGTAGGGGATGCCGGAGTCGCGGATCAGCCTCTCCTGGGCCATCTTGGCGCGCATGTAGCCGCTCTTGGGCAGACGCTCGGCGCCGACGATCGACAGCGCTATATGGTGCTCGACTCCCGCGGTCTTGCCGGCTGCGAGCAGGTTCCTGCCGGAGGTCTCGAAGAAGTCCAGGACGGCCTTGTCTTCGAATGACGGGGAGTTTGCGAGATCGATGACCACCTGCGCTCCGGAGAGCGCCTCCGGGAGGCCCTCGCCGGTGATCGTGTTGACACCCGAGTTCGGCGACGCCGCGATAACCTCGTGGCCCTTCCTGCGCAGTCTCTCGACGGTCTTCGATCCGATGAGGCCGGTGCCACCGATAATGACGATTTTCATGTCTTTCTCCTGTTTGACTTCGAACGGCTGGTGTGGACGACGCCGGCCGCTCTCACCGGCTCGTGCTGTCGATTTCAGCCGGGTCGAGGCGTTGCCGTGATCGTTCGATGCCCTGGAGGATGCGCGTTTCCGGCATGCGAAAATATTCGCCGCACGGCGCGGTCGGATGGTTCGAAAGTCTAGGAGCCATGCACCGGGCGAGTGGTCGCCCTAGCCCGCCGGCGCAGGTCGGTCCGGCGGCAACGGGCGCGTTGCAGGGGATCGTGCGGGGAACGCCACGGCAGGCACGAGATCAGGGTAGGCAGGTGCACGCCTCGAAACTGCCCGGCTCGGCGGCCGAGCTTGACTTTTGGCCGTGGCCATCCCACCTTCGCCCTATGGATATCGACCGCTCCAATCTTGCGCTTTCAAGGGCGTGCCCCATCGCGGGCACCTGACCCCCGGCCAGGTCGTGTCGCGCCCCGGTCGTGGGGCTTAGGCCGGTTTCCCTGAGCAGGGATCGGCCGCAGAGCGACAAATCCTCAAACACGACAACCCAAAACAATGATCAATGCCGCGGGCGCGCTGCGCCCGGCGGCATGAAATGACAGGAGGCCTGGATGGGTCCCGAGACCAAGAGACAGCGCAAGCCCGCAGTCACCATGACGCGCACCGACAGGGAGCGGTTGTGGCGGCTGGCGGAATCCTATGCGGAGAGGAACCCCGACGTCGCCGACGCGCTCATCGCGGAGCTGGAGCGCGCACGCGTGGTCGAAGACGGCCGCGTGCCGGCCGATGTCGTTCGCATGGGGTCCACGCTCCGCTTCACCAGCGACCTCGGGGAAGACCGGCGCGTGACGCTGGTGTTCCCCGGCGAGGCGGACATTGCCGAGGGCAAGATCTCGATCCTGACGCCGATCGGCGCGGCGTTGATCGGGCTTGCGGCAGGGCAGTCCATCGACTGGACCGCGCGCGATGGCCGGGTTCACCGTCTCACGGTCGAGACGGTGGATGAGCCCGGCGCGACCCCGGCCCCTGCCGCCCCGGTCGAACTGAGCGCGGCGTCGTGATGGAAGCCGTCGCCCGCGGCCGTCTTTCGCTGTTCGGAGGCTCTCTCATCGCGGGATCGTAACCCCTGCGCCGCATCTGCGCGGCCAGGGGATTCTCCATGTCGTTCAATGCAACTGCTCCCCCGACGGAGCGATCGCCATGTCGCTCGTCGAACAGTGCGACCCGCTGGCCGAACCGTTCAATCCGGAGCGGCGGCTGCTCGTCCACCCCGGATGACCGGGTGTGGCCCCCCGCCGTGATATCCGTTGCCACCCCTGCCGGGATCACCCTGCTCGGGGCGACCGCATGCCCATAATCGGGGCCGCAATCGCCGGGCCGCCATGGGTCGAAGTCGTCGCGGTGGGGGCGGCCGCGACGGGCGGTCTGGCACGCCGGCCCGGATTTGCGCGCGAGAGTTCCGTGGCGGTTGCGGATCGACGCCAATAGCTTAAAGAGCAGTAAGGCGTCGCCCAGCCCCCAGGAGCCTGATGGAGTTCTACGCGCTACTTCTGATCATCGGCCTGCCGTTCCTGGCAGGAATGACGGCAGTTCTGCTTCCGTCTGATTCGCGTGCGCCCGCTACCTGGCTGGCGGGACTGACGACTGCCGCGTGCCTTGCGTCGACGATCTGGCTTTATCCGGCCGTCAGCAGCGGGGGCGCCGTCCGGCACCGGATCGAATGGGTCCCGTCGCTGGGTCTGGACTTCACGCTGCGAATGGACGGCTTTGCCTGGATATTCACGTTCCTGATCACCGGGATCGGCCTGCTCGTCGTCATCTATACCCGGTACTACATCTCGCCCGAAGACCCGGTCCGGCGCTTCTACCTGTTCTTCCTGGGCTTCATGGGATCGATGCTCGGCGTCGTCCTTTCCGGCAACCTGATCCTCCTGGTGGTGTTCTGGGAGCTCACCAGCATCTTTTCCTTCCTGCTCATCGGCTACTGGCACCACAACCAGGCTGCGCGCGACGGCGCGCGCATGGCGCTGACGATTACGGCGATGGGCGGTCTCGCGCTGCTGGCCGGCGTGCTCGTGGTCGGTCACATCGTCGGCAGCTACGATCTTGAGGTCGTGCTGGCTTCGGGCGACACGATCCGCGACCATCCCCTTTACGTTACCGCGCTCCTGCTGATCCTGCTCGGAGCGCTCACCAAGAGCGCGCAGTTCCCCTTCCACTTCTGGCTGCCCAATGCGATGGCCGCGCCGACGCCGGTGTCGGCGTTCCTGCATTCGGCGACACTGGTGAAGGCGGGCGTCTTCCTGTTGGCGCGCCTGTGGCCCGTCCTCTCGGGGACGCCGGAATGGTTCACGATACTGGGGCTGGCGGGCATGGCCTCGCTGGTGCTTGGCGCCTATCTCGCCATGTTCCAGCAGGACCTGAAGGGCCTGCTGGCATACTCCACGATCAGCCATCTGGGCTTGATAACGCTGCTTCTCAGCCTCGGCAGCCCGCTTGCGGCGGTGGCCGCGATATTCCACATGCTGAACCACGCGACCTTCAAGGCGTCGCTGTTCATGGCGGCGGGCATCATTGACCATGAGGCCGGCACGCGGGATCTGCGCCGGCTTTCCGGCCTTTTCCGCTACATGCCGATCACCGGCACGCTGGTCATGGTGGCAAGCGCCGCCATGGCGGGGGTGCCGCTGCTGAACGGCTTCCTGTCGAAGGAGATGTTCTTCGCGGAAGCGATCGAGACCCATGCGGACTCATGGGTGGATACGATCGCACCCTATGCGGCGGTGCTCGGAAGCGCGCTGGCGGTCACCTATTCCATCCGGCTGATCCACTCGATCTTCCTCGGCGCGCCCCCTCCTGAAAGCTTCCCGCGCGAGCCGCACGAGCCGCCGTTCTGGATGCGGTTCCCGGTCGGCTTCCTGGTGATCGCGTGCCTCGTCGTCGGCATCTTTCCGGGCCTCACCATCGGTCCCTTCCTGCATGTCGCCGTATCGTCGGTGCTTGGCGCGGAGACGCCCGAATACAGCCTGGCGGTCTGGCACGGCTTCACCCTGGCGCTCGGCATGAGCGTGATCGCCCTGATCGCGGGCACGCTGCTCTATCTGGTCGCGGGCGATTATCTCGAACGCTCCGAAAGCGCGCCCATTTTCGGACGAATCCAGGGGCAGCGCCTGTTCGAGCGCGCCACCGTAGCGGTTTCGTGGCGGTGGGCGCGCCTCATCGAGGAGGTTCTCGGCACGCGCCGCCTGCAGCCGCAGATGCGACTGCTCGTCGCAGCCGCCATCGCCGCAGGCGCCATCCCGGTCGTCGCTTCGGGGCTTGGCTTCGCGGGGAGCGTCGGTGAGTTCGATTTCGCATTCGCCGGCCTCTGGTGCGTCGGCATGGTCTGCGCGGTGGCGGCCGCCCATCAGGCGAAGTTCCACCGCCTCGCCGCCCTTGCCCTCCTGGGAGGGACGGGGCTGGTGACCTGCGTCACATTCGTCTGGCTGTCGGCTCCGGATCTTGCCGCGACCCAGCTGGTCGTGGAAATCGTCACGACGGTCCTCATCCTGCTCGGCCTCAGGTGGCTTCCCAAGCGCTCGGAATCGCTGGTCGACCCGGAGGGCCTGGCCGCCCGGATGCGCCGCCTGCGCGACCTGTCGCTGGCCGTCGTGGCCGGGGTGGGCATGACCGCCCTCTCCTATGCGGTGCTGGTGAGCGCGGCGCCGGAATCGATCGCGGACTTCTTTGTCGAGAAGGCCTACAGCGAAGGCGGCGGCCGCAACGTCGTCAACGTGATCCTCGTCGATTTTCGCGGCTTCGACACGATGGGCGAGATCACGGTCCTCGGCATCGTGGCGGTGACGATCTTCGCCCTGCTGCGCCGGTTCCGGCCCGCGCCGGACACGATCGAACGCCCGGAACAGCAGCGGATCCAGCGATCCTACGACGAGGCCGACCCCGACCGGGAGGCCGGCGCGACGGCGGCCGAGTACCTCTATGTTCCTTCGGTGATCATGCAGTGGATGTTCCCCGTCGTCATCGTCCTGGCGGCCTACCTCTTCCTGCGCGGCCACGATGCGCCGGGCGGCGGCTTCGTCGCGGGCGTGGCGATGGCGGCCGGCTTCATTCTCCAGTACATGGCCGCCGGCACCATCTGGGTCGAGGACAGGCTGCGCATTCTCCCGGTCCTCTGGATCGGCGGCGGGTTGCTGATCGCCGCATTGTGCGGGACGGCCTCCGTCCTGCTGGGCGATCCCTTCCTCACGTCCTATTTCCGGTACGTCGACCTGCCGATCCTTGGGAAGATGCCCCTGGCCAGCGCAACCGTCTTTGACCTCGGCGTCTTCACCCTGGTGGTCGGCGCCACCGTCCTGATATTGATCGCCATAGCCCACCAGTCGATCCGCCGGCTCCGCGCCGCCCGGCTCGAGGGGGGACGCCAAGTCGAGGAGCAACAGCAATGGAGCTGACGCTCGCGCTCGCGATCGGCGTACTCACCGGCTCCGGTGTCTGGCTAGTCCTGCGGCCGCGCACCTACCAGCTCGTGATAGGCCTCTCGCTGCTTTCCTACGCGGTGAACCTCTTCATCCTGAGCATGGGCCGCCTGCGCGGCGCCGCGGCCCCGGTGCTGGGCGCCGACGGCAACTGGAACCCCGCGGACTACGCCGACCCGCTGCCGCAGGCGCTGGTGCTCACCGCCATCGTGATCGGTTTCGCGACGACGGCGCTTCTGCTGGTGGTGCTGCTCGTGGCGCGCGGCCTGACGCGAAGCGACCATGTCGACGGGCGGGAGTCGCGCTGATGGCCTGGTCGCAGCACCTCATCATCGTTCCGATCCTGCTGCCGATGATCGCCGGCGCGGCGCTGCTTCTGATCGACGAGACGAGCCACGCCCTCAAGGCGCTGGTCAGCCTCGCTTCCACCATCCTGCTCCTTGTGGCCGGGATGGTGCTGATGCGGATGGCCGCAGATGTTCCGGACGGCAGCGAGGCGCTGTCCTTTTCCTATGCCGTCGCGAACTGGCCGGCCCCCTTCGCCATCGTCCTGGTCCTTGACCGGCTTTCAGCCCTGATGCTGGTCCTCACCGCGATCCTCGGCCTCGCCGCGCTGACCTTCTCCCTGGCGCGCTGGCACCGCGCGGGGCCGCACTTCCACAGCCTCTTCCAGTTCCTGCTGATGGGCCTGGGCGGAGCGTTCCTGACCGGCGACCTGTTCAATCTCTTCGTCTTCTTCGAAGTCACGCTGGCGGCATCGTACGGCCTCCTGCTGCACGGATCCGGCGTCTTCCGCGTGCGCTCCGGGTTGCACTACATATCGATCAACCTGGCGGCGTCGCTTCTCTTCCTCGTCGGCGTCAGCCTGATCTACGGCGTCACCGGAACGCTCAACATGGCCGACCTTGCCGATCGGCTGCCCGGGCTGGCCGACGACGATCGAGTGCTGTTCCAGGCCGGCGCGGCCATCCTCGGCATTGCCTTCCTGGTGAAGGCCGCGATGTGGCCGCTGGGTTTCTGGCTCACCCCGGCCTACATGGCCGCGGCGGCGCCGGTCGGCGCGATCTTCGTGATCCTGACCAAGGTCGGCGTCTACGTCCTGCTGCGGCTGACCCTGCTGCTCTTCGGCAGCCCGGCGGGAGAGCTGACCGGTTTTGGCGGCGTCGCGCTGCTGTGGGGCGGCATCGCCACGATCGTCTTCGCCACGGCCGGCGTGCTCGCGTCCCAGGCGCTGGGCCGGCTTGCCGGGTACAGCGTGCTCATCTCCGCGGGAACGCTGCTTGCGGCCGTCGGCATGGGGGACGCCTCGGTGGTTTCGGGAGCGCTGTTCTATCTCGTCAGCTCCACCCTCAGCACGGCGGCCCTCTTCCTGCTGATCGAGCTGGTCGAGCGGGCGCGCGAGCCGGGCGCCGACCTTCTCGCGGTCACCATGGAGGCCTATGGCGAGGAAGGGGAGGAGTCGGAGGAGCGCGAAGACGAGGAGGTCGGCGTGGTGATGCCGGGCGCCCTCGCCGTCCTCGGGGTGGCCTTCGGCTGCATTGCGCTCCTGCTGGCCGGCATGCCGCCGCTTTCGGGCTTCGTCGCCAAGTTCGCCATGCTCACCGGCATGCTGAACCTCGATGGGATGGGTGACCCGAGCGAAATCCCCGGGCGCACCTGGCTGCTTGTCGCGCTCGTCATCCTGTCCGGCCTGGCGGCCCTCATCGCGATGATGCGGACCGGCATACGGACGTTCTGGGCGCCGCTCCAGCCGGTGCTGCCGCGTGTGCTTGTCGTCGAGGTGGCGCCCATCCTGGTGCTGATCGGCCTGTGCCTGGCCATGACCGTCGGCGCGGGCACCATAGTGAGCTATACGGACGCGACGGCCCGCTCGCTGCACGATCCGGCCAGCTATATTCGGGGAGTGCTGGGCGGGAGCGCTCCGGGGCAGGCTCCGCCATGAACCGCATCTTCCCCTATCCGGTGCTGACGGCGGCGCTGCTCGTGATGTGGATGTTGCTGACGTCCTTCTCGGCCGGGCAATTCCTTCTCGGCGGATGCATCGCGCTTGCTGCCTCCCACGCGATGACGGCGTTGCAGCCGTCGAAGCCGCGGCTGCGCCGCTGGCAGCTCATCCCATGGCTCGTCGGAATCGTCTTGCTGGACATCCTGCGCTCCAACATCGCGGTCGCCAGCATCATCGTGCACGGCAGGCGCCGTGAGCGGGTGTCGGGTTTCGTGACCATCCCGCTCGACCTGCGCGACAGGACGGGCCTGGCGGTTCTGGCGTGCATCATCACGAGCACGCCGGGTACGGCCTGGATCGAATACGACCACGACACCGGAGTGCTTCTCATCCACGTCCTCGACCTCGTCGAAGAAGACGAATGGGTCGCACTCATCAAGACCCGGTACGAAGCGCAGCTGATGGAGATCTTCGAATGACCGCCGTCATCCTGACCTGGAGCGTGACGATCGCCCAGCTGATGCTGGTGGCCGCGATGGGATGCAACGCCTACAGGCTCATCCGCGGACCGCGCGCGCAGGACCGCGTGCTTTGCCTGGACGCCATGTATGTGAGCGCGATGCTGCTCGTGCTGACGGTCGGCATACGCACGGGGAGTGCGGTCTATTTCGAAGCGGCGCTGATCATCGCGGTGCTTGGCTTCGTGTCCAGCATCGCGCTCGCGAAATTCCTCATGCGCGGGGAGGTCATCGAATGACGCACGCTGCCGACCTGCCCGCCTGGGCGGCGCTGCTGACCGCTTTCCTGGTGCTGGTCGGCGCCGGCCTGGCGCTCCTCGGAGCGATCGGGACCCTGCGCTTCGCCAGCTTCTACGAACGCGTGCACGCCCCGACGCTCGGCACCAGCTGGGGGACCGGCGCGATCGTGCTCGCATCGATCGTCTGCTTCTCCGTGCTGGGTTCGCGGCTCGTCGTGCACGAGATCCTGATAGGCGTTTTCGTCACGATCACCACGCCGGTCACGCTCATGCTTCTCGCCCGCGCCGCCCTCTACCGCGACCGTACCGAGGGGGAGGAGGACGTGCCGTCCCGCTCGCTCCTGCGTCGGCCGACAGTCAATGTCGGGCTGGACGACGATCGCGACGCTGAAGCGCCGTCGTCGCGCGACGAGGATCGCGCCTAGCGCCGTCTGGAGCCGACAGGAGCGCCTTCAGACCTCGCAGGCCCGACAGCCCCGCCTCCCGCCACAGGAACCTTTGCCTGCCATGGCAGTTTTTGGTTGATCCGGCCGCCTCCCGGCCGGGCGATCAAGGGAGCGTCCAATGCACGGCATCGTCTATCTCGTTGGCCTTGTGGTCATCGTCCTCGCCATCCTGTCCCTGTTCGGCCTGCGCTGAACGACGCGCTTGCCCCCCGGAATGCCGGCCCGGCGCCGGCGCCTTCATTTTCAGGAGAATGGCTATGAGTGACGTCATCGTATCGGCCCCGACGGCCGTGACCTCGGAAGATCGTTCCTATGTCGACTGGCCGGCGATCATCGCCGGAACGGTCGTGGCATCGGCGATTTCGCTGGTCCTCTTGACCTTCGGTTCGGCGATCGGCCTGTCGCTGACCTCCGCCTATGAGGGCAGCGGCATCTCGGCCACCGGCTTCGCCATCGCGGCCGCCCTCTGGCTGGTCTGGGTGCAGGTGTCGGGCTTCTTCGCCGGCGGCTACCTCACCGGCCGCATGCGCCGGCGCAACTACGACGCCACCGAGGAGGAATCGGACATACGCGACGGCTCGCACGGGCTTGCCATGTGGGGCCTGGGCGTGCTGATCGGGGCGCTCGTCGCCTTCTCCGGCATGACGGCCGCCGTTTCGACGGCGACCACCGCGGCGAGCAATGTCGCCGCCGGCGCGGCCGCTGCCGCCGTGGGCTCGGCGGACGAGGCGGCGGGCGGCGGCGAGATGATCGTCGACCGGCTGCTGCGCGGCAACGGCGCGGCCGCTCCCGGCAATGCGGACCTTACGGAGCAGCGGGCCGAGGTTAGCCGCATCCTGCTGTCGGCGGCGGCCGGCGGCACGCTCGACCCGGCGGACCGGCAATATCTGGTCGATACGGTGGCTGCCCGTGCAGGCATCCCGCCGGAAGAGGCCCAGCAGCGGGTCGACCAGCTCTACGCGCAGGCGCAGCAGCTCGAAGCAGAGGCGCGCGCCGCGGCCGACCACGCCCGCAAGATCGCGGTGATCGGCGCCTTCATGACGGCCGCCGCGCTCCTGATCGGTGCTGTCGGTGCGTATTTCGGCGCCGTGCTCGGCGGCAACCACCGCGACCGGCAGGTCGTGCTGGACGGCTGGGTCCGCCCCTGGTGACGGTCGGCCGCCCTTAGCCGGCATCCCCCGGCGAATCACCCAAAAGAAAAGCCCGCCGGGGGAGGAGGTCCGGCGGGCTGTTAGACGTGACGCTCAGGGAGGAGGAAGAGCGTCAACACTGCTGACTTAATTCCTGCCAAAAGATTCCGCAATAACTTTC
>DATDJN010000233.1:0-5443 GCA_036520515.1 Rhizobiaceae bacterium | reverse complement strand
GGCGAATTCGGTGCGCGGATCGCCGAGATCGGCGGCAGCGAGAATGCCTTCACCTCGGACGACTATACGGCCTATTTCCAGACGGTGCCGCCCGAGGCGCTCGAAACCATGATGGAATACGAAGCCGACCGCATGCGCGGCCTGATCCTGACCGACCAGGTGATCGGGCCGGAGCGCGACGTCGTGCTGGAGGAGCGCCGTTCCCGCATCGAGACCAACCCGGACTCGCTGCTGGCGGAAGAGATCGACGCGACACTCTACCAGAACCATCCCTACGGCGTGCCGGTGATCGGCTGGATGCATGAGCTGGAGAAGCTCAACCGCACCGACGCCGTGGCATTCTACGACCGCTACTATGCGCCCAACAACGCGGTCCTGATCGTTGCCGGCGACGTCGATGCCAACGAGGTCCGCGCCCTCGCCGAGAAGACCTATGGCAAGGTGCCGCGCGGGCCGGACCTGCCGCCCCGCATCCGCCCCATTGAGCCGGAGCAGAACACCGCGCGCACCGTGACGCTGGCCGATCCGCGCGTATCGGTGCCGAGCTTTTCGCGCTCCTGGCTGGTGCCGTCCTACAACACCGCCGAGCCCGGCGAGGCCGAGGCGCTCGACCTGCTTGCCGAAATCCTCGGCGGCGGGGTCCGCAGCCGCATCTACCAGGCGCTGGTGGTGAAGAACGGGGTAGCCTCCTCGGCCGGCGCCTATTTCGACGGCTCGAAGCTCGACGAGACCGCCTTCACCGTCTACGGCGCGCCGCGCGGCACGGCGAAGCTCGACGAAGTGCAGGAGGGGATCGCCGCCGAGATCGCCGCTATCGTGAAGGACGGCGTGACCGAGAAGGAGCTGGAGAGCGCAAGGAACCGCTTCCTGCGTTCCATGGTGTTCGCTCGCGACAACCAGTCATCGATGGCAAATCTCTACGGCGCGGCGCTGGCCACCGGCAGCACGGTTAAGGACGTCGAGGAATGGCCCGATCGCATCAAGAAGGTGACCCCCCAGGACATCCAGAGGGTCGCGGCGAAATACCTGTCCGGCAACCACTCGGTGACCGGCTTCCTGCTGCCTTCCGAACCGGTGCAGAACTGACATGAGCATGATGACACAACTTCTTGCGAAGACTCGCATATCCGCCGTCGGGCTGCTGGTCGCCTCTTCCCTCGTGCTGACCGCGCTGCCGGCCAGCGCCGAGGTCGCGATCCAGGAGGTGACGAGCGACAAGGGCATCACCGCCTGGCTGGTCGAGGACTATTCGGTTCCGATCGTGACGGTCCGCTTTTCCTTCAAGGGCGGCACCGCGCAGGACCCTGAGGGCAAGGAGGGCCTGGCCAAGCTGATGAGCGCCTTGCTGGACGAAGGCGCCGGCGAACTCGATGCAGACGCCTTCCAGACGAAGCTCGACGATGCCGGCGGCGAGATGCGCTTCGGCGCATCGCGCGACACGGTCTTCGGCTCGATGCGCGTGCTGGCCGACCAGCAGGACGAGGCCTTCGACCTCCTGAAGCTGGCGATAGAGCAGCCTCGCTTCGACGCCGCGCCGACGGACCGCATCCGTTCGCAGATGGTGTCGAGCATCGTCGCCAACCAGCGCGATCCCGAGACGGCGGCGAAAGCGAAATGGGCCACGGCGCTCTACGGCGACCACCCGTATGCGAAGCCGGACGAGGGCACCGAGACGTCGCTGGCGGCGATCACGGCGGACGATCTCCGCGCCTTCCACAAGGACATGTTCGCGCGCGACAACCTGGACGTCGCGATCGTCGGCGCGATCGATGCGGAAACGGCCAAGCGGGAACTCGACCGGGTCTTCGGCGGCTTGCCGGAAAAATCCGACCTGAAGCCGGTCGCGAAGGTGGATCCGAAGCTCGGGCAGGAAGTGCGGGTGGACTACGACCTGCCGCAGACGAAGCTGCAGCTTGCCTATCCCGGCGTTCCCAGGGACGCGCCCGACTTCTTCGCAGCCTACCTGATGAACCACATCCTGGGCGGCGGCACGTTCACCTCGCGGCTGTTCGACGAGGTGCGCGAGAAGCGCGGGCTGGCCTACGGCGTCGATTCCTCGCTGATGACGCATGAATATTCTTCCGGCCTGGTGATCAGCACGGCGACCCGCTCCGATCGCGCCGCCGAGACGCTCGCCGTCATCCGCGATACGGTCCGCAGAATGGCGGAGGAGGGTCCCACCGAGGCGGAACTCGCAGCGGCGAAGAAATACATCATCGGCTCCTACGCGCTGAACAACCTGGACAGTTCCAGCGCGATCGCCGCGACGCTGCTCTCGCTGCAGGAAGAGGAGCTGGGCATCGACTATATCGACAGGCGCACGGCGCTTGTCGAAGCGGTCACGCTGGATCAGGTCAAGGCGGCAGCCAAGAAGTTGCTCTCCGCCGATCCGGCGGTCCTGGTGATCGGGCCCGCCAAGGAGGGAAGCAAGGGGTGAACGCCGACCCGGCGCGCGGACGAACCGACGAACCGACATTCGCCGTTGCCTTCGGCGGCGGCGGCGCGCGCGGGCTGGCCCATATCCATGTCATCGAGGCGCTCGACGAACTCGGCATAAGTCCGGTGGCCATCGCCGGCACGTCGATCGGCGCTATCATGGGCGCGGCCGTGGCTTCCGGCATGACCGGCAAGGAGATCAACGCCTATAGCCGCTCGATCCTGTCGCGGCGGGCCGAGCTCGTCGCGCGGATGTGGAGCACCCGGCCCGGAACGCTGTCGCAGATCGTCGGCGGGATCAGGGTGACGCAGTTCAACATCGAGCGCATCCTGCACGCCTTCCTGCCGCACCATCTGCCCAAGACCTTCGAGGAACTGGCGATACCGCTCCAGGTGACGGCGACCGACTATTTCGGCCATCATCTGAAGGTGTTCTCCAAGGGCGAGCTGCGTCCGGCGCTTGCCGCCTCCGCGGCGGTCCCGCCGGTCTTCGCGCCGGTGCTGCGCGACGGACGCACCTATATCGACGGCGGCATGTACAATCCGGTGCCGTTCGACCTCGTGCGGGGCAAAGCCGACATCGTGATCGCGGTCGATGTCGTCGGCGCGCCGGAGGAGGCCAAGAGGAAGCCGACCTCGATCGACCTGATGTTCGGGGCCACGCAACTGCTCATGCAATCGATCATCGCGCATAAGGTCGAGCAGTGCCCGCCCGACATCCTCTTGCGACCGCCGGTGTCCAAATACCGGGTGCTCGACTTCCTGAAGATCGACACGCTGATGGCCGAGACAGAGCCGGTCAAGGACGAGCTGAAGCGAGCCGTCGAGGCGACCCTGAAGGCAAAGGCGGCCGGCTGAGGGCGGCGTGCGGATCGTCGCAGCCATTGCAGAAGGGCGCTCGGAACAATAGATGGTCTGGCAGAGTTGCCCGCCTGTCCCGCATGAACAATCAGGACCCATGATGAACGATACCGCCGACGCCGCCCGCTTGACCGATCGGGTCGCGTCCCTTGTGGAGGCCGCGAAGAAGGCCGGGGCGGACGCCGCCGACGCCGTCGCTGTGCGCGGACGTTCGACCAGCGTTTCGGTGAGGCTCGGCAAGGTGGAGAGCACCAACGCATCCGAAGGCGACGACGTGTCGCTGCGGGTGTTCGTGGGAAATCGCGTCGCCAGCGTGTCGGCGACGGCGTCGTCCGACCCCGCAGCGCTCGCGGAGCGGGCGGTCGCCATGGCGAAGGTTTCGCCGGAAGACCCGTATCAGGGGCTGGCCGATGCCTCGCTGCTCGCCAGGACAGTGCGCGACCTCGATCTCTATGACGCCACGGTGGTGTCGGCGGACCAGTTGCGCGAAAGCGCGCTTGCCGCAGAGGCAGCGGCACTTGCGGTGCCCGGCGTGACGAATTCCGGCGGCAGCGGCGCAAGCGCGGGTCTCGGCGGGCTGGTGCTCGCCACGTCGCATGGCTTCGTTGGCCACTATGTCGGCTCGCGCTTCGGCCGTTCGGCCAGCGTGATCGCCGGGCAGGGGACCGGCATGGAGCGCGACTACGATTATTCGTCGCGCCCGCATTTCGCCGACCTCGATTCCGCCGAGGAGATCGGGCGCAAGGCTGGCGAACGCGCGGTGCGCAGGCTGAACCCGCGCAAGGCGAAGACCGGCCCGGTGGACGTCGTGTTCGATCCGCGCGTGGCGCGCGGCATAGCCGGGCATCTCGCCGGCGCGATAAACGGCGCATCGGTGGCGCGCAAGACGAGCTTCCTGCGCGACAAGATGGGCCAGCAGGTCGCGTCCGCCGCGATCACCGTGACGGACGAGCCGGCGCTGCTGCGCGGCCAGGCGTCGCGGCCCTTCGACGGCGAGGGCATTGCCGGCGAGAAGCTGCTGATGGTCGAGAAAGGCGTGCTCAACCACTGGTTCCTGTCGACCTCGGCCGCGAGGGAACTCGGCCTGACGACGAACGGCCGCGGCGCCCGCTCGGGATCGTCGGTGTCGCCGTCCTCGACCAACCTGGCGATCGAGGCTGGGGAGAAGACCCCGGAAGAGATCATCAAGTCGCTGAAAACGGGATTCTACGTGACCGAGGTGTTCGGACAGGGCGTCGACATGATCACCGGCGAATACAGCCGCGGCGCGTCGGGCCTGTGGATCGAGAATGGCGAGCTGGCCTATCCGGTGGCGGAGGTGACGATCGCGTCCAACCTGAAGGACATGTTCCTGAGGATGGTGCCGGCGAGCGACCTCGACCGCAACTATGCGACAGCCAGCCCCACCTTGCTGATCGAAGGGATGACCCTTGCAGGCAGCTGACCAACTGAGCGATGCCGACCTGGCGGGCGACCTCGCCCTGCTGCTTGACGCGGCGCGCGAGGCCGGCCTGATTGCGCTCAGTTATTACAAGCGGAGCCCCGAAGTCTGGCTGAAGGGGGGCACGTCGCCGGTCAGCGAGGCGGACTACGCCGCGGACCGCTACCTCCACGAGACGCTGCTGGCCGCGCGGCCGGACTATGGGTGGCTGTCGGAAGAGACGGCGGACGACGCGGCGCGGCTCGCGGCGCGGCGCACCTTCGTCGTCGATCCGATCGACGGCACCCGCGGCTTCCTTGAAGGAAGGCGGGAGTGGTGCGTTTCCATCGCGGTCGTGGAGCGCGGCCGGTCGATCGCAGGCGTCCTGGAATGCCCGGCGCGGAAAGAGACGTTTTCGGCGGTGCTCGGCGGCGGAGCCTTCAAGAACGGCAAGCGGCTGACAGTCGGTGCGCCGGGGCCGGCGCCGCTGGTCGGCGGTCCGGCGGACATGATCAATGCGCTGCCGCAGGAGATCCGAGGCAGGGTGAGGCGCGCAGAATATGTGCCGTCGCTGGCCTACCGCCTGGCGATGGTGGCGGACGGCTCGCTCGACGCCAGCTTCGTCAAGCCGAACTCCCATGACTGGGATCTCGCGGCGGCCGACCTGATCCTGTGCGAGGCGGGCGGCGGTCTTCTCGACGAGCACGGCAAGGCGCCGACCTATGG
>DATDJN010000232.1:0-14437 GCA_036520515.1 Rhizobiaceae bacterium | reverse complement strand
GATTGGTTTTCCTGAAGCTTCATGACTGCCCGAAAGATGAGATGGCGGGCGGTGTCGCAAAAGGCCGCGACGGGCAAGGACGGTGTTTTGTCCTGGTGCGTCAGGATGAAGATTGACAGAGGGATGCGCGGATTGAAGGGGCGCATGACGAGGCCCGGGTCCGGCTTCACCGACAGGGGGTCGACGAAGGCGACGGTCTTGCCGCGCACTGCCTCGGCGGCCAGAAGCGAGGCGTTGATTTCGGTGCGCACATTCGCCTGCAGCCCGGCCTTCGAGAATGCCTCGCGAATCTGAACGCTTGGCGGCGATTCCACGTCGAACGAGATTAATGGGTAGGGGGAGAGATCCAGCGCCGTTATCTCCTGCCGGGCGGTGAGCGGATGGCCGGTTTTCATCAGGCAGTGGATGTGTGTTTCGGTGACGAAGCTCTCCCTGACGCCCGGATAGCCGCTTGAGCCGTGAACGAAGCCGACATCACTCCTGTTTTGCGCGACCCTCTCGCTGATCTGCCGCGACATGCTGATGCCGAAGCGGGCATTGATGCCCGGGTGGCTGATTGAAAACTCGCCGACCGCGCTGGCAATAGCGCCAGCGGCCAGTGAGGGGATCGCCAGGATGTTGATCTCGCCGCGCCGCGATTTTTGCAGCGCTTCCACCTCTGCCTGGAAGTATCCGACCTGATTGAGCAGCCGTTCTGCCTCGTCCCGGATCCGGATGCCGTTCGCCGTCAGATGCAGGCGATTCTTCCGCCTCTCGAAGAGCTGGACCTGGATGACCTCCTCAAGGGTCGAGATCGCCTTGCTGACGGCCGGCTGGGTGAGATTGAGGGCTAACGCCGTCTTCGTCGCGGTGCGCGTGGCGCAGAGCGAAAGGAATATCTCGAGGTGACGGAGATTGGGATAGATCATGTCGGTGTGGTTATGGTTTCGAGGAATAATTTTCAATCGACAGCCCGGCTATTTTCAAGCGAGGACGTTTCCAGATGCTCCGCACAGAGGCTGGAAATGGAACTGATTTTTGAACGATCCGAATATCAACAGCGGGTTGCGCGCACGAAGGAGGCGATGAGCCGCGCAGGCTTCGATGTGCTTCTCGTTTCGAACCCCGCCAATCAGTTCTGGCTGACCGGTTATGACGGCTGGTCGTTCTATACCCCGCAGATGGTCGTGATCTCCCTGAAGGAAGAAGAGCCCTTCTGGTTCGGTCGCAAGATGGACGCCGTTGGCGCCAAGTTCACGGCATACCTCTCCCCGGACAATGTCGTTGCCTATCCCGACAAGTATGTCGGATCGAGCGACCTGCACCCGATGCAGTACCTGGTCGACGTGCTCAGGGAGCGCGGTCTCGACAAGGGTCGCATCGCGGCCGAACAGGACGACTACTATTACACCTCGAAATGGAACCGTATCCTGACCGAGGGCCTGGGTCGCGACCACTTCGAAGACGGCTTCCTGCTGGTCAACCGCTGCCGGATGGTGAAGTCCGCGCGCGAAATCGAGTTCATGTCGCAGGCCGGCCAGATCGCCACCGCGGCAATGGATGCGGGTCGCAAGCTTGTGCGCGCCGGCGTCCGCCAGTGCGACGTGATGGCCGAGATCTATCGCGTCACCACCGCGGGCACGCCTGAATTCGGCGGCACGTTCCCCTGCAAGCCGCCGAACGCGATGGTCGGCGAATTGGCGTCGGCGCCGCATCTGAGCTGGACGGACGCGCCGCTCGCCGACGGCGAAATCTTCTACATCGAGATGGGCGGCATCCGTCACCGCTATCATTCGCCGCTGTCGCGCTGCGTCATGGTCGGCAAGCCGCCTCAGGACCTCGTCGACACCACGGCGATCATCCGCGAAGGCCTCGAGGCCGCGCTCGATGTCGTTCGCCCCGGCATCGAACTGCAGGAAATGCATGCCGCCTGGGACAAGGTCATCCGTAAGCACGGCATTGAGAAGGACAGCCGCATCGGCTACCCGGTCGGCATCGGCTTCCCGCCCACCTGGGGTGAGCTGACCTGCTCGATCCGTGCCGGCGACACGACCATCATGGAAGAGAACATGACGTTCCACTGCATTCCGGCTCTCTGGCAGGACAAGTTCGGCCTCGTCGTGTCCGAAACCTTCGTGGTTACCGCGCAAGGGGCAAGGCCCACTGCAAGTTGCCCGAGGGAACTTCTAAGCGCCGATTGATGCTCAGGCCCAAGAGAACCGCTCCATGAAAGATATGCTCTACCCGATTAGCACCCTGGTGCTTGCACTGGTTGCATGGTTTTTTGCAATCTATGTGCTGCACGTGCCGGCCTATCTGTTGCCTACGCCTCAGGCCGTCGTGGAGCGTCTGGTAGACGATTTCGGCTTCTTGATGCGGCACAGCGCCGTCACGACCTACGTGACGCTCGCAGGCTTCTTCCTGTCCATCGTCATCGGCATACCGCTGGCGGTGGCGATCGTCTCGTCACGCGTGATCGACAAGGCGCTGATGCCCTGGCTGGTGCTGTCGCAAACCTTCCCCAAGGTCGCGCTGGCGCCGCTCATCACAGTCTGGTTCGGCCTGGGCTTCATGCCCAAGATCATGGTCACCTTCCTCGTGGCGTTCTTCCCCATCGTCGTCTCGACGGTGGTGGGGTTGCGTTCGATCGAAAACGACATGATCGAACTGGCAGACAGCATGAAAGCGACGCGCCTGCAGAAGTTCTGGCGCTTCCGCATGCCGCTTGCGCTTCCCTCCATGTTCTCGGGAATCAAAGTGTCGGTGGCGTTTTCGGTCGTCGGTGCGGTGATCGCTGAATGGGTTGGGGCCACGCAGGGGCTGGGCTACCTGCTGCTGTCGGCAAACGCCACGCTGGACACGACTTTGCTGTTCGCGGTTCTGATCTGTCTGACGGTAATCGGAATCGTTCTCTACTACGCGGTCGAGTGGCTCGAGCGGGTCCTGATCCCCTGGCACGTGACCATCAGATTGAAAGACCGAATCTGACGCGCATCGCAGGCGTTGCGCATCCAGAGCCATGTCGGGTCGCGATGGGGCCCGACTTCTACAACTACGTAACAACAAGAAAGAGGACGGAACATATGTCTTTCACACGTCGTGCATTCGTTGCATCTTCCCTCGCCGCGAGCTTGCTCGTAGGCACGGGTAGCCTGAACGCTCAGGAGCTGACCTCCATCAGCTTCCGTCTCGACTGGTCGCTCTACGGCTCACATGCCCCGTTCTATCTTGCGCTGCAGGAAGGCTACTACGAGGAAGCCGGCCTGGATGTTGCGATTGGCGAGGGACAGGGTTCTGCCACCGTGTCGCAGCTGATCGCTCAGGGCAACGATCAGCTCGGATTCGTCGATTTCGGCACCATGGCCCGCGGCGTCGAGCAGGGCATGCCCGTCAAGGCAGTGGCGCGCGTCCTCTCCAACGTCATGTGCGTCATCTCCCACGAGGATGCTCCGATCAACAACCCGAACGAGCTCTCGGGCAAGATCGTCGCCTTCGGTCCGGCAGAGAGCACCGGCCTGGTGTTCCCCGGACTGCTGGCCTACGCGAAGGTCGAGCCGGCTACGGTGTCGGTCATCAATCCCGCGACGGGCGCCAAGAACGCACTGTTCCTGCAGCGCCGCGCCGACGCCATCCCGGCGAACGTCAACGTCCAGATCGCTCAGCTCGAAGCCTCTGGCGCCAAGGTTCACTACTTCCTGATGTCCGACTACGGCATCAAGCAGATGAACAACGGCATCGTCGCCAACACCGATTTCATGGCGAAGAACCCTGAGGCGGTAGCCGGCTTCATCGCCGCCACGGCCAAGGCGTTCGAAGTCGCCAAGGCGAACCCCGACGCGGCGATCGACGCTCTGATCAAGACCTTGCCGGAGCAGGAGCGTAACCGTGCCGTCCTCAAGCGCCAGCTCGAACTCACCCTGCCGATGCTGACCACCGAAGCCACCAAGGACAAGCCGTTCGGCTACATGGCTGCCGAGGACTGGGACGAGACGCAGAACGTGCTGATCGAGTACGTCGGCATGCCGCGTGCCGTTCCGCTGGATGAATTCTACACCAACGAGTTCATTGGAAAATAGTGATGAGCCAATCTATCGAGCTCCGAAATGTCTCGAAGAGTTTTGGCGACTTCCAGGCGCTGAGCAACGTCAGCCTTCATATCGAAGAAGGCGAGTTCGTTGCTCTTGTCGGCAAGTCTGGCTGCGGAAAAAGCACGCTCCTCAGAATTATTGCAGGGCTGCTGAAGCCAACGCAGGGCAGTGTGATGGTCGCGGGGCAACCCGTGACCGGCCCATCTGACGATGTCGGCATCGCCTTCCAGTCCTCCGTGCTCCTGCCCTGGCGCACGGTGGAGGAAAACATTCGGCTTCAGTTGGAGATACGCGGCATCAATCGGCCCGACACGAACCGTGAAGTGCAGCGCCTCATCGAGTTGACCGGGCTGAAGGGCTTCGAAAAGAGCCGGCCCTACGAGTTGTCCGGCGGCATGCAGCAGCGCGTGTCGCTGTGCCGGGCGCTGGTCCACAACCCGTCGCTCCTCCTGATGGACGAGCCGTTCGGCGCGCTCGACGCAATGACGCGCGAGCAGCTGAACAGCGAGATCCAGCGCGTTTGGATGGAGACGGGCAAGACGATCGTTCTGGTCACGCACTCCATCATCGAGGCCGTCTATCTTGCCGACCGCGTGGTCGTCATGGAATCGCACCCCGGTCGTATCACCGAGATCGTCGACGTGAAGGTGGAGCGTCCGCGTTCCTTCTCCAAGCTTGGCGAACCGGCGTTCCAGGAAGCTTCGGATCGGATCCGCAGGCGCATGGACGCTGTCGGGATGACGGCATGACCAAGAACGCTCGGCCGTTGCTCGTTGGCGGCGCCAATCTGTACGGCCACCGCATCGGCATCCTCATGGTGGAGGGACGCTTTCCGCGTCCGCCCGGGGCAATCGGAAATTCGCTCAGTTTCGAATTTCCGGTTCTGCACCATGTCGTGCCCGGCGGAACCGGTGAGGTTGTCGTGCGGCATGCATCGCGGCTGTCGGCAGGCAGCCAGCAATTGCAGAATGTCATGGCCCCCTGGATTGCCGGCGCACAGGAGCTCGAGCGGCAGGGCTGCCGCGCGATAACCACATCCTGTGGCTTTGCCATCCTTTTTCAGGCGCAGCTTGCGGCGGCGGTTTCCGTGCCGGTTTGGTCTTCGTCGCTGCTTCTGGGCCCATTCATCGAGCGCGGCCTTGGTCGAGGCAAGCGTCTTGGCATCATCACGGCCGAGGCTGCAGCCATAACGCCGCGCCATTTAGAGACGGCAGGGATCGACCCCAAGGGTTGTGCGGTCATAGGCATGGAAGGTTGCAGCGAATTCGCCGCCACCACATGGAACGATCAACCCTTCATGGACTTCAGCCGGGTGGAAGACGAGGCCGTTTCGGTCGCCCAGCGGCTGGTGAGCGAAAATCCGGATCTGGGTGCAATTCTTCTAGAATGCTCATTGCTGCCGCCCTATGCCGCTGCAATCCAAAGGGCGGCCAACCTGCCGGTTTTCGATTTCACCCATCTCATCAAGCTCATGCACGACGCCATGGTGCGCGAGCCATTCTCCTAAGACGAAGCGGACAGCCAAGGCCATGACAATGTTTACAACGCGTCCGGAAATCAAAGGCACGTTCGGCGTTGTCACGTCCACACACTGGATTGCATCGGCCGTCGGCATGTCGATCCTGGAACGTGGCGGGAATGCCTTTGACGCGGCTGTCGCGACCGGCTTCGTCCTGCAGGTCGTCGAGCCGCATCTCAACGGCCCGGCAGGTGACCTGCCCGTGATTTATCGCAAGGCGGGTGAAGAGCCCGCCGTCCTCTGTGCGCAGGGCCCGGCGCCGGCTGCCGCGACGCTTGAGGCAATGAAGGCCTTGGGCCTCGACATGATCCCGGGTTCCGGGCTGCTCGCGACCGTGGTCCCCGGAGCCTTTGACGGCTGGCTCACCCTCTTGCGCGATCAGGGCACGATGGAACTTGCCGACGTTCTCGCCCCGGCCATCGACTATCTGGAGAACGGCTTTCCCACGTTGGCCGCGGTCAGCGGCGCCATCAGGGAGTTGCTGCCCTTCTTCCAGGCTCACTGGCCATCCTCGGCGGAAGTATGGGCGCCCGGCGGAGAGGTGCCGCAGCCCGATAGCCTGATGCGCAATCCCGAGCTCGCTCAAACCTGGAAGCGCATCTGTTCCCTGGCCCTGGGCGATACGCGTGAGGAACGTATAGATGCCGCGCGCAAGGCGTGGAGCGACGGCTTCGTTGCCGACACGATCGCCGCATGGCTCAAGGACGCACGTGTCATGGATGTCACCGGGAAAAAGCATTCGGCCTTTCTTTCCCGCGATGACATCAAGAACTGGAAGGCTCGTGTCGAGGCGCCTGTCAGCATCGGCTACGAAGGATGGCGGATCTACAAGACAGGCCCGTGGGGCCAGGGTCCTGTCCTGTTGCAGGCATTGCAGATCCTGAAGAACTTCGACCTGTCTGCCATGGACCCGATGGGCCTCGAATTCGTGCATGTCGTGGTCGAGGCCATCAAGCTGGCATGGGCAGATCGCGAGGCCTACTACGGCGACCCCGATTTCTTCGACATTCCAATCGAAAAGCTACTTTCGGAGGACTATGGCCGCGAGCGCGCCAAGCTGATAGGCGAGCGCTCTTCATCGGAGCAGCGGCCGGGGACCATCCGGGGATACGAAGCGCTCGTGGAGGCTGCGATCGCGCGCGCGTCGCGCCGCGTCGAGATCGAGGACAACCCGGCCACGGGCGAGCCGACCATGGCACATCTGACCGATGTGCGCGGTGACACTGTGCATGTCGACATCATCGATCGTGAAGGCAATCTTGTGTCGGCGACCCCGTCCGGTGGCTGGCTGCAATCCAATCCGGTAGTGCCGGGGCTGGGCTTCGCGCTCAACTCCCGTGCGCAGATGTTCTGGCTGGATGACGGGCTGGCGTCCACGCTTCGACCCGGGGCTCGTCCGCGCACGACCCTGACGCCCTCTTTGGCGTTGCATGAAGACGGGCGGGCGCTTGCTTTCGGCACGCCCGGCGGCGATCAGCAAGACCAGTGGCAGCTTATTTGGTTCCTGCGCTATGTGCACCACGGACTGGACTTGCAGGCAGGCATCGATGCGCCGCTCTTCCACTCGCAGCATTTCCAAGGTTCGTTCTATCCGCGCCACGCCAATCCCGGGCGCCTCATGCTCGAAGCGTCGTTCGGCGAAGACGTGATCTCACAGCTAAAAGAGCGAGGTCATCATGTTGTCGTCTCGGGACCCAACACGATCGGAAGACTAACCGCGGCGTTGCGTCATCCCAACGGTCTGTTGCAGGCAGCTGCAACGCCGCGCCTGATGCAGGCCTATGCGATCGGGCGTTGAGGCCTAAGCATCCGCGCCGCCGCAGCCTCCCCCCTGCCGACCGTACAAAACCAGACTGCTCAGTCTCCAATCTCTTGAGAGTGCCATGATCGTTCCGCGCCTGGAAGCTCGGCTGAAGAAGGCTGGGTTGGACCGCTATATGATGGTGTTGATCCTGACGGTGCTTCTGGCGACGTTCCTTCCCGCGCAGGGCGAGTTCGCGGACGTGCTGAGCCATGTCACCTTTTGGGCGGTGTCGCTGCTGTTTTTCCTTTATGGCGCAAAGCTTCCGACTGCCACGATCATATCGGGCCTCTCAAACTGGAAACTTCAGATCAGCGTCCTGCTCTGCACCTTCGCGGTATTTCCGCTGCTGGGTCTTGCAATCGCGCCCGTCGCGGCACTCTGGCTACCCGGGGCGATAGGTCTTGGCTTCCTTTACATCGGCTGCCTGCCGTCGACGGTGCAAAGCTCAATTGCCTTTACATCCATCTCCAATGGCAATGTTTCCGGCGCGATCTGTGCCGCCTCGATCTCCAACCTGGTCGGCGTCGTCCTTTCGCCATTGCTGTTTGCGTCCCTGATGCCGCAAGGCGCGGGGTATGAGGTCGAACCGGCTGCGATCTGGCGGATCATCCAGCAGATATTGCTTCCGTTCATAGTCGGACAATTTTGCCGGCCGCTGCTGTCGAATTTCCTGAACCGTCACAAGATGCCTACGATGATTGTCGATCGCGGCTCGATCTTGCTGATCGTCTACTCTGCATTTTCGGCGGGCGTCGTGAACGGGATTTGGCAGGTCATATCCTACCAGTCCCTGGCGATCCTGATCGCCTTGTGCATGCTGTATCTGGCTGTTGTTTTGGCGATAACCATCTTCGTAGCCAAGGCTGCACGGACGAACCGCGCAGATCTTCTGGCCTTGTTCTATTGCGGTTCGACAAAGAGCCTCGCAACGGGCCTGCCGATGGCCGGCATATTGTTTGCGGGCAAGGATATTTCGCTCATCGTAATGCCCTTGATGCTATTCCACCTGATCCAGCTCGTCGTATGCGCGCTGATATCGCAGGGCCACGCGGCGCAAGCGCAGGCAGCCTGAAATCGGAGGGCCGGCCTCGAACAGGCGCGCCGCCTCATCGACGCAGAGCCAGGATGCGTTCGTAAAGGGACTTGGGAATGCGTATTCCCTCGCTCATGCTACGCTTTCTGGCCTCGTAGCGGCGCTGGGAAGGGAGGCGTGCGCCCTGGTCGGCAAAGGCTGCGAACAGTTGCTCGGCGGCCGCTTGATTGGCTTTCGGTGAGCCGCCCCCCAGCAGGACGGGGTCGAGCGCGATGATGAGTTCGCCATGACAGGGCGAGGCCTTCGCGCCCTCGTCGAACTCCTTGGATTGCCTGCTTGTCCTGTCGCCGATGAGGGGCCCGGCGAGAAGTTCGATCATCGTCGATAGGGCTGTCCCCTTGTGCCCGCCAAATGTGCGCATGGCGCCCGACAAGGCTGCCGCTGCATCCGTCGTCGGATTGCCGTCTGCGTCGAGAGCCCAGACGGGCGGTATCGCCTTGCCTTCGATATTGTGGAGAGCAATGTCGCCACGGGCGATCATGCTCGTGGCGAAATCGAAGATGTACGGCGGCTCGCTGCCGCGTGGCCATCCGAATGCGAATGGATTTGTCCCAAGCGTCTGCTTGGTTCCGCCGTCCGGGGCGACCCAGCTGTGACTTGTCGTCAGGGCGATCGCGGCTAATCCACGCTCCGTGAAGGCTTCGATCTCCGGCCATAGAGCCGTAAAATGGAAACAGTTGTTGATGGCCAGGACGCAGACGCCGGCTGACTTGGCCTTGCGCTCCACGAGCGGAAGGGCGCGATCGAAAGCGAGCAGCGAATAGCCAAACCGTGCATCGGCGCGCACGACGGCCGGCGAGGCCTCGTCGATGGTCGGTACGGCGTCAGCAACGAATTTCGGGGCCTTGATCGTTTCGACGCATCCCGGAAGCCGGTAGAGCCCATGCGAATGACACTCGTCCCGCTGGGCGGCCGTGATGGTGCGCGCCACGGGCTCGGCTTGTTCGGGCGAGAGACCGGCATCAAGCAATATCTGCAAAGCCAGCTTGAAGACCGTGTCGACGTCGAGCAGGACGTGGTCGCCATTCCTGGTGTGTGTCTGGTTCGCTGGCATGGGAATTCCGTCCAATTCGATGAAGGATGCTGACCGAGCGGCGCAGTATCACAGCCACCGTGGATGCATAGGGCCTCGGACGGCATCTCGTTGAAAGCCAGGATGGAGGTGGATTCTAAACTTCGGGCGGGAAGCCGAAGCTTGTTATAGCGCCAGGTGTTGCACAAACCGAGGCTGCTCGGCGACAACGGTCGTCCTACATCGCCAGCGAACTCGCCGAATGGATCGACGCCAACGGCATGAGCCATGTTCGCGGAGCCCGCTTCACCCGCAGCATGCACGCCGCGTGAGCGGGCGTGCCGACGGGCCGCGCAGGCGGGTAGTCAATTTCGATACGGGCTAGGCAAACCGATTGGCGTCGCCGCGGGGCGACGTGATCGCACTAAGCGATGCCGGCTTAGCAGGGCGTGCCGGGGCTGCACTGCGCGGCGGCCGGCGTGGCGCCAATCACGCCGAATTCCGATGCGGCAAATCCCAGCGCCGCAATCAACGCAGCGAACAGCAACAGTTGATGAACACTAAAGGGTTTCATACTGTCAATCTATCAACCGCCCCGGGAACTCGCAACGTCAATAAAGGATAACCTTACTCCGAAGTCGTACTCAAAATGCGACTATGGCAGAAGGCCGATACCTGATATGACGTCTAGCTCCACAGATGGCGAGGGCAACATGACTCTCAGTGGATCAGACATAGATTTATTGGCGACAAAGATCACGTCCGCGCTCAACACAGACGCGGAATTGGATCGCATCGTTCACGCCAGTACGGGAGATCGCCTTTACGAAAAATATGTCGGCAAGGGCCTTCCACTTGAAGGGACCGTTGTTCAGCTTCTCAACGTTCTCGACCAGAACGGAACGGCCGACATATTTCTGGCGTATCTCTGCCAGCGCAAGCCTGGCCGTCAGGATCTTCGCGATGCGGTGCATGCCATTGTGCCGTCCGTTGGGGGTCTCGACGGCCTGCCGCGCCACCAGATCGACCTCTCTGCCCAGGTTGGGGGGGCGGTGCAGCGCGACGCTCCGTCCAACGCGCTGGCGCCCGGATTCGAAAAGAACCTGCGCCCGCTCATCCCCACGCTGGACATCCATTTGTGGATAGCTGAAGTCCTCAAGGTCGAGCGCCAGATCTGCCGCATCGAGGAGGACGACCAGCCGATCGGAACAGGGTTCCTGGTCGGCAAGGACCTTGTCCTCACGAACTGGCACGTCGCTGCCGGCGCAGATGGCGGATGCAGGAGCGGTCTCCACTGCAGGTTCGACTACATGCGTCTCGAGGGCAGCGTCGGGTTGGGCAAGAGCGTTGCCGTCATGAAGGATGGCTGCCTGGCATACAGCGGCTATGAGGGCGATGCCGCCGCGCGGCCGTCCGACCTGCTCGATTTCGTCCTCCTGAAGCTGGAGCAGCCCGTCGGGCTCGACGAGCTCGACAAGCGGCAGCGCGGCTGGGTGGCGCTCCCGCCCAAGGCGATGCAGCCCGGCAAGGGGGAGCCGATCATCATAGTGCAGCACCCGTTGGGGCAGCCGATGAAGATCGCGCTGGACACGAGTTCGGTGATCGGCCTCAACCAGAACGGCAACCGGCTGCAATACAAGACCAACACCGAGCCCGGCTCCTCCGGATCTCCGTGTTTCGCGATGGACTGGAAGCTGGTGGCGATCCACGGCGCCTCGGCGACCGACCAGGCGGGCGAGGAGGTCAACCAGGGCACCCCGATCGATCTTGTGGCGGCCAGCATCCGGAAACAGTGTGCCGAGGTCCAACTGTAGCGGAGTTCCACCATGACGCTGCAAACTCCTCCAAGCAGAGATCGTCTTATCCGGACGATTGCTACTCTCGCCGGCAACGAGGATATCGAATTGTTCGTGAGGCGTGCCCTCGGGGCCAATGCATACGGCAGATATACGAGCCCGGCGAAGCCCCGCGACGAGCAGATCGCGGAAATCCTCGACGGTGTCGAGAAGGACGGCCTCGAACGATGGCTGTTCGCCCATCTCATGGCTCGCTGGGTAACGACCAACCTGGTGCGCGATATAGTCGATGCCTGTCCGAGCATCATCAGGGGCCTGCCGGATACGACCCAGCTGGTGCAGAGGCTGATAGAGCCGATCAAGCAGAAGCTCGGTCGCGACCAGGCCACGTTGCTGAAGGCCGCCGATGTGAGAAAGGAGATATCCGACGACCTTGGCCGCCTGGCCGACGACATATTTGTCCATGGCGGACTGTCCAGGCTTCAGGCAATCGTCGCTGACGTTCTCGAGACATACGACCCGCAAGCCAACAGTCCCAAGGCTGTGGCGTTGCACGGGAACCGCATCCGGCAACTCGCCGACGAGATACGGGACGAGGTCAGCCTCCTGCCCGACAGGGTCGTCAAGCTTCCCGATGAGGGAAAGTGGGTCGATGAGGTCAAGATCCTGACAAGTGCGTTGGAAGCCGCCCTGGAGAAGAACGACCAGGCCGGCGTCGGTGATTGCATCGCGTCCATATCGCGCCTGTTGCGGAAGAACTTCGCCCGGGTGAACCGATCGTTGGTGGCGAGAGCCGAGGATTTCCGGACGGACCGGGTCGCCGCCTTGATCGGCGAAGCCGCCCAGGAACTCGGCTTCGACGTTGCCGACATCCGTCCGACCTTGGTGGGCAGGGCGCTGACCAGCCAGATCTGGCAGCTTCTGGAGTCCGAGCTCTGGTTGCTCGCCGACCTTACGGGCGACGGCGAGGACACATGGCGCGACCTCTACAAGTCGTGGCTGGAGTTGAAGACCAAGGTCCTATGGCTGGCCGCTTTGACTGCCGAAGAGTCCTGGCGGCAGAACCTGCAAGAGGCCGCGGAGTCCATCGAGGACCTGATGGGTTCGCAGGATGGGCAGAGCGCAGACATCAAGACGAGACTCAATGCCATGGCCGCCATCATTCAGGACAGGTTCGAGCCCCTGAGTGAACAGTTGAAGAAGGACTATGCCGGCCTCAAGCCTTTGGTTAACGCGCTCGACGTCCTTTAGCCAACGGGGGCACGCGTGTCACAAGCCGTGGACATGAGGAGCAAGCAGTTTCGCGAGATCGAAAAGCTCCTTCAGCCTGAAGTGCTGGGAGCTTCGTTCTCCGCCATCCGCGATGCGCACGCCGCATTGAAGGAATATGGGGATGGCCCGGATTTCCCCGACCTGCTGTCGATGTTCCTGACGGAAGCGACGCGCAGCGGGGCATCCATATCCGACAAGCACACGCGCTCGAAAGCACAATCGATCCTCGACTATTGGTCGCTCAGGCTGGCCGCCATCGCGCCCGAAAAACAGGTCGACGCTCAGCTCGACGCGTTCGTGGCCCCCGAAAAGCCCGCTCAGGACCAGCCGGCAGCCGCTGAAGCGCCTGCCGCTCAGGCCGCGCCGGTCACTCAGGCCGCGCCTGCGTCGCCGCAACCTCCGGTTCCCGGCCCGCGGCCAGAGGACAATGACCAAATTGCCATCCGCTTCGCAGCCGCTGCCAGGCTTTGGCGCGACACGGCCTATCTGAAAGGATTTTTGCTCGAGGGAGACGCGTTGGCGCTAGGCGCGAAATTCCGCGAGCGCGATCCCGCCATAAACGCCCTGGTGACGGAAAGTGAAAACGCCATCCGCCTGCGCAGGCGGCGCAACCTCGCCTGGCTGGTCGGCTCGCTGCTGGCCACTGTCGTCACCATAATGTGGGTTCACAGCTGGCTGTTTCCCTGGCTTGCCAAATCGGAAGCCCGGCAAGCCGCCGTGTACTCCACGGAACACCCCACTCCTCAAGAAATAGGTTCCCTCGAGAGGCGTTTCGCTCGCATTGCCTTCTATCAGCGCTTCATGCCTGCGGAAAAAATCGCCGACGTCTTTCTCACCGGGGCGATATTCAGCCAATTGGACTTGCGTGGCATCGTGCTGCCGGCGGCAAACTTCGTGCAGACGAAATTCAAGAAGGTACAGTTCGACGGCGCCAATCTTGCCAACAGTTCCTTCTCGGAAAGCGCCGCCATCGCCAATGTCGACTTCGACCGGGCCAATTTGTCCTATGCGAACTTCCGCTCCTCGACGCTGACCGAGCAGACGAGTTTTGAAAATGCGAACCTCTACCGGGCGAATTTCGACTACACCAACCTCTGCGGCGTCAATTTCGGCGGCGCCAGGTTGAAGAAGGCGTCGTTCCGCGGCGTGTATCTCAAGGACTTCGAGGGTTTCGCCAATTCCGGCTGGTGGCTGGCATCGGGCTGGAACTCCGAAAACTACAACAAGCTTCTGACTGTCCAGGACAGCGAGGAAGACATCCAGAATTCGGCAGGGTTTCGAGCCGATCTTGCCGAAGCGACGGAATATCTGCTCGGGACAACAGTGGGGACCCTCGATCGGGCAATGGCCTTGAACAACTATGCATTGGTCCTCGCTTCATGGGGACTGGCGGGCCACAGCGATCCGCTAGTCGTCAGTTCGCTGGCCCAAGCATCGAACTGCATGAACGACAGCACAACGCCGGACGACGCCCTGACGGCATCGCTGACGTCGGTGTGCATTCTCGAAAGCCCGCAGCAGCCGCCACAGCATTCCGAGCAGATCAAGCGCTTGAAACCGATCGTTTACGACACGCTGGGATATCTGCAGTTGCAGCGCAACAACGTCGACGATGCGCTGGCCTCGTTTGAAAGTGCCGCCGACATTGGCAGCCGCACAGGCGACGGGGGCAGGGAGTTCAGGCATGCCGTGGCCCTGTTTGCGACGGGAAGGCACGCGGACGCCTTCACCAAGCTCGAATATTCGATGGACAGGCTGCAATACGTTCCAAGCCACGAACTCAAGACATTGAAGCACCTGCTGGGCGGTGGCGACAAAGCACCCACCGAACTGCTGCAGCGCGTCTTGCAGAAAATCGACGATCGCTGGCCGGA
>DATDJN010000231.1:0-4051 GCA_036520515.1 Rhizobiaceae bacterium | reverse complement strand
CGCTGCGGAGACCCTCGCGCCGTCGGCCGCGCGGACGCGGGCTGCGAGCTGGAGCGGCGCGGGCCTGCCCCTGAGCACGCTCGTGCTGGCGCTCTACATCCTGTTCCTACTGCTGCCGATCTACTGGCTCGTCAACATGAGCCTGAAGACGAACACGGAGATCACCACGACGCTGACGCTGTGGCCACGCGAGATCACCTTCGAGAACTACCGCCGCATCTTCACCGATTCGAGCTGGTACTCAGGCTACATCAATTCCCTCACCTACGTGCTCATCAACACGATCCTCTCGATCGCGCTCGCCCTGCCGGCGGCCTACGGCTTCTCGCGCTACCGCTTCCTCGGCGACAAGCACCTGTTCTTCTGGCTGCTGACGAACCGCATGGCTCCGCCCGCCGTCTTCGCGCTGCCCTTCTTCCAGCTCTACTCCGCGTTCGGGCTGATCGACACGCACATCGCGGTGGCGCTGGCGCACTGCCTGTTCAACGTGCCGCTCGCCGTGTGGATCCTCGAAGGCTTCATGTCCGGCGTGCCGAAGGAGATCGACGAGACGGCCTATATCGACGGCTATTCCTTCCCGCGCTTCTTCGTGAAGATCTTCATGCCGCTGATCGCGTCCGGCGTCGGCGTCGCGGCCTTCTTCTGCTTCATGTTCTCGTGGGTGGAACTCCTGATCGCGCGCACCCTGACCACCACCGCCGCCAAGCCCATCGCTGCCATCATGACGCGCACCGTGTCTGCTTCCGGCATGGACTGGGGCGTGCTGGCGGCCGCCGGCGTGCTGACCATCATCCCGGGCGCGCTGGTGATCTGGTTCGTCCGCAACTACATCGCCAAGGGCTTCGCCCTGGGGAGGGTGTGATGACGACTACCCGACGCTGGCCCGTTCCGCTGATCGTCGTCCTGGCCGCCTATCTCGCGCTGGTCGCCGCGATTGCCTCCTTCGTGCCGGTGCGAGACGAGACGCGCAACTGGGGCGCGCCCCTGATCCCCGGCGGCTGGATGGCCTGGACCTTCCCGACCGCGCTTTTCTTCCTGACGATATTCCTGCTGCTCGCCCTGATGGCGGTGTGGGAATACGCCTCGCCGGGCGGCAACCCGCGCGTCGGCATCCTGCGCTTCGAGACGACGCGCGGCGACCGTCTGTTCCTATCGCTGCTTGGCAGCGCATTCATCCACCTCGCATGGCTTGGGCTTGTCGGCCCCAGCCTGTGGTGGGCTCTCGCTCTCTCCGTGGTCTACGCGATTGGCGTGTTCCGCTACGTATAGAGGGGGAATAGTTGGAGCGGCCGCGTGCCGGCGACCGCTCCGATCGCACTGTAACCTTAGTGGAGGAAACGACATGCGACGGCATCTGTTAACATCGACGACTGCCCTTGTCCTGCTGCTTGGGGCCGGGCAAGCCTACGCCGGAATGGACGAAGCCAAGGCCTTCCTCGACGCCGAGATCGGCGACCTGTCGACGCTCGACCGCGCCGGCCAGGAAGCCGAGATGCAGTGGTTCATCGATGCGGCGAAACCCTTCGCCGGCATGGACATTAAGGTCGTGTCGGAGACGATCACCACGCACGAATATGAATCGAAGACCCTGGCAAAGGCGTTCTCGGACATCACCGGCATCAAGATCACCCACGACCTGATCGGCGAGGGCGACGTGATCGAGAAGCTGCAGACGCAGATGCAGTCGGGCGAGAACATCTATGACGCCTATGTCAACGACTCCGACCTGATCGGCACCCACTGGCGCTACCAGCAGGCGCGCAGCCTGACCGACTGGATGGCCAACGAGGGCAAGGACGTCACCAACCCGAACCTCGACCTTGCCGACTTCATCGGCACGTCGTTCACCACCGCGCCCGACGGCAAGCTCTACCAGCTTCCCGACCAGCAGTTCGCGAACCTCTACTGGTTCCGCTACGACTGGTTCAACGACGAGAAGAACAAGGCCGACTTCAAGGCGAAGTACGGCTACGACCTCGGCGTTCCCGTCAACTGGTCGGCCTATGAGGACATCGCCGAGTTCTTCACCGGCCGCGAGATCGACGGCAAGAAGGTCTACGGCCACATGGACTACGGCAAGAAGGACCCGTCGCTCGGCTGGCGCTTCACCGACGCCTGGCTCTCCATGGCCGGCAACGGCGACAAGGGCATTCCGAACGGCAAGCCGGTCGACGAATGGGGCATCAAGGTCGACGAGAATTCGCGGCCGGTCGGCTCCTGCGTCGCCCGTGGCGGCGACACGAACGGCCCGGCGGCGGTCTACTCGATCGAGAAATACCTGCAGTGGCTCAAGGCCTACGCCCCAGCGGCGGCCCAGGGCATGACCTTCTCCGAATCCGGCCCGGTTCCCTCGCAGGGCGAGGTCGCCCAGCAGATGTTCACCTACACCGCCTTCACGGCCGACTTCGTGAAGCCGGGCCTGCCGGTGGTGAACGAGGACGGCACGCCGAAATGGCGTTTCGCCCCGAGCCCGCACGGCGTCTACTGGAAGGACGGCATGAAGCTCGGCTACCAGGACGTCGGCTCCTGGACGATCCTCAAGTCGACGCCTGACGATCGCGCCAAGGCGGCGTGGCTCTATGCGCAGTTCGTCACGTCGAAGACCGTGGACGTGAAGAAGAGCCATGTCGGCCTGACGCTCATCCGCGAATCGTCGATCCGCCATCCATCCTTCACCGAGCGCGCGCCCAAGCTCGGCGGACTGATCGAGTTCTACCGCTCGCCGGCCCGGGTGCAGTGGTCGCCCACCGGCACCAACATCCCTGACTATCCGAAGCTGGCGCAGCTCTGGTGGCAGGCGATCGGCGACGCTTCGTCGGGCGCCAAGAGCCCCCAGGAAGCGATGGACTCGCTCTGCGCCGAGCAGGAAAAGGTGCTCGCGCGCCTCGAGCGTTCCGGCGTCATGGGCGACATGGGGCCAAAACTCGCGGAAGAGCACGATATCGAATACTGGAACAAGGATGCCGTCTCGAAGGGCAACCTTGCGCCGCAGCTCAAGATCGAGAACGAGAAGGAAAAGCCGCTGACCGTCAACTATGACGAGCTCGTGAAGAGCTGGCAGTAAGCATAGCGGTCGGGCGTTCGCGCCCGGACGGAATGAGGAACGGGGAGGCGGCGTGTCATGCCGCCTCCCTGTTCGGCTGATCGGAGGGACCATGACAGGTTACATTCTCGCCATCGACCAGGGCACGACATCGTCCCGCGCCATCGTCTTCGACGGCAAGATGAAGATCGCCGGCATCGGCCAGAAGGAATTCACGCAGTTCTACCCCGCTTCCGGCTGGGTCGAACACGATCCCGAGGAGATCTGGCAGAGCGTCTTGTGGGCGGCGAAGGAAGCGCTGCGCAAGGCCAGGGTGAAGGCTGCCGACATCGCCGCGATCGGCATCACCAACCAGCGCGAGACGGTCGTCATCTGGGACAAGGCGACCGGCCGGCCGATCCACCGGGCGATCGTCTGGCAGGACCGGCGCACCGCGCCGCTCTGCGCCAGGCTGAGGAAAGCCGGGCTGGAGAAAAAATTCACGAAGAAGACCGGTCTTCTGCTCGATCCCTATTTTTCCGGCACCAAGATCGCCTGGCTGCTCGACCGGGTGAAGGGCGCCCGCCGCCGCGCCGAGAAGCGCGAGCTGCTGGCCGGCACGATCGACAGCTTCCTCGTCTGGCGGCTGACCGGCGGCA
The DNA here is from genome assembly GCA_036520515.1 of Rhizobiaceae bacterium. GTDB lineage: Bacteria > Pseudomonadota > Alphaproteobacteria > Rhizobiales > Rhizobiaceae > Mesorhizobium_K. The sequence goes on along the minus strand of DATDJN010000231.1, from coordinate 370 downwards.
GGGTGCATGCGACCGACGCCACCAACGCGTCGCGCACGCTGGTCTACAACATCGAGAAGAACGAGTGGGACGAGGAGCTCTTGAAGATCCTGGACATCCCGGCGGGACTCCTGCCCGTCGTCAAGGATTGCGCCGACGATTTCGGCGTCACCGAGAAGGCGATCCTGGGCGCCGGGATCCCGATCCTCGGCGTCGCCGGCGACCAGCAGGCAGCGACCATCGGCCAGGCCTGCTTCAAGCCAGGAATGCTGAAGTCGACCTACGGCACGGGCTGCTTCGCTGTGCTCAACACGGGCGCCGACATCGTGCGCTCCAGGAACCGCCTGCTCACCACCATCGCCTATCGCCTCGACGGCCGGACCACCTATGC
>DATDJN010000230.1:0-3273 GCA_036520515.1 Rhizobiaceae bacterium | reverse complement strand
GTCGGCAGGATCGGCGACACCGCGCGCCTGCGCATCATCGGCGCAGACGGCAACGAGGTCCCGACCGGGGAAACCGGCGAGATCTATTTCCTGCCCAATGATGGTCCCGGCTCCACCTATCATTACCTCGGCGCCGAGCCGAAGCGCCGCGCCGATGGCTGGGAATCGCTCGGCGATATCGGAAGGCTCGATGCGGAAGGCTATCTCTATCTCGGCGACCGCCTCGCCGACATGATCCTGCGCGGCGGCGCCAACATCTATCCGGCGGAAGTCGAGGCCGCGGTGACCGAACATCCCGCGGTGCGCTCCTGCGTCGTCGTCGGTCTGCCCGATCCGGAATTCGGGCAGCGCGTGCACGCCATCCTCGAACTCGACGAGGCCACGAACGCGCAAGCCGTGGCCGACGGCATGGCCACATTCCTGGCCGACCGGCTCAGCCGCTACAAGCACCCGGAAAGCTTCGAGGCCGTCACCGTCGGCCTGCGTGACGATTCCGGCAAGGTCCGCCGCACCTTGCTGCGGGACGAGCGCGCAGCATGGCTGAGGGAAAAACGCGAATTTCGGATCATGCCGCAGCGGACAACGGCGAAGGTGGAATGAGCGCCCGCGCCGGCACCTGAAATGTCCGGATCCGCCGGGTCCTTAACCAATTGCTAACCATATTGCTCCCTGAATGTGCTCTGGTTTCCGGAGCGACTTCATGAACCGCAATCAGCGCCGCGCAATGGCGAAAAGCAAGGATCCGCAAAATCTTGCGCGGGTCGCCCGGCTTCACAAGCAAGGCGGCCGGCTCGACAAGGCGGAGCAAACCTACCGCGAAGCCATCGCGCTGGACCCGCGCTGCTACGAGGCGCACAACAACCTCGGCAACCTGCTGCAGGAAGCCGGGCGCATTCCGGAGGCGACCCGGCATTTCGCCCTCGCTTTCCAGATCAATCCCCGGGACGCCGTCGTCGCACTCAATCTGGCAATCGGCCTGGCGGCGCAGAATCACTTCCGGCATGCCGTTACGGTCTATCGCGAAGCCATTGCGCTGAACCCGTCCTACGCCGACGCACAGTCCGGCCTGGCCTACACCCTCACGCAGCTTGCCGAATACGAGGAGGCCGAACGTCATTTCATGGAGGCGCTGAAGATCGATCCGCTGCATTTCGAGGCGCGGGTCAATCTGGGCCTCGCGCTGGTCGATCAAGGCAAGGTCGTCGAGGCGCTCGAGCAGGCTCAAATCCTTTCGCGCGCCGAGACCGCTACCGGATTTCCGCACAAGAGTTTCGGCATCCTGCTCGCACGCGCTGGCTGCCCGGACGGGGCCAGGCTGTGCTTCGAGAACCACCTCGCGCGCAATCCCGGCGACAGGGATGAAATCGCAATGCTGCTGGCCTCCGTCGGCGGCGAACTGCCGTCGCGCGCCACCGACCAGCAGATCTCGCAACTCTACACCGCGCGCGCACACGGGTGGGACAACGGCGCCACCGGACCGACGGGCTATCAGGGCCATCGGCTCGTCGCCGCCGCAATGCTACAGCTGAAGCCGCTTCGCGTCGACACGGTCATCGATGCGGGTTGCGGCACCGGACTGGTGGGCGAGTTGCTGCGCACCGAAAGCCGTCGCCTCATCGGCGTCGACATGTCGGAGCCGATGCTTGCGCAGGCGCGGCAGAAGAACGTCTATGACGAGTTGCATCAAGGCGACCTCATCGCTTATCTGAACGGGCATCCGCAGAGCTGTGATGTGGTTGTCAGCGCGGCGACGCTGATCCACTTCGGCGACCTCGACGCCGTCTTCGCAGCCGCTGCGCAGTGCCTTCGGCCGGGCGGGCTGTTCGTCTTCACGGCGTTCCCCAATGACGATGATCCGGGCGCCGTGGCCATCGGTACGCTGAACGGTCTCGCGCAGGGCGGTTGCTTCCGGCACGGCACGGACTATATTGCCCGTGTCGCGGGGAACCACGGCCTCGGCATTGAGCTGATGCGCCGGGAGGCCCACGAATATTCGCGCAACGCGCCGATCCCTGGCCTCGTTGTCGCCCTGCGGCTGCCCTAGTATCCGGAATCACAATCGGTATTGCGGCATCGTTCGAGACGGCCGCTTCGGGGCCTCCTCAGGAAGAGGTCTAACTTGTTGAAACACAACAACCTCATGCTGAGGGAGCGAGCGACGCGAGCGTCTCGAAGCATGGGCAGCAAGCGGCTCACATATCTCGCATAGCCGGTACTGGCGCCCATTGCGGCTGCCGCAGCGAGACACTTTCGCGAGGGCCGTTTGCAGCATAGATTGTGGTGAATTCCCTGCGCTTTCATTTCGCGCGCCGGCTCGCCAGGAGACCGTCCATGCCCGCTTTGACCGAATGGAGAGTGCCGCCCGCAAACCAGCCGCGCGCGGGCGACTACGCGTTCGACCTCGACAAGGCCCTGTCGTCGGTGGTCGGGCTGCATTCGATCATCCCGTCCGACGCTTTCAGCGCGGAGACGCTGGGCACCGAACGCGCCGGCAATGGCGTCGTGATCGATCGCGGGCTGGTGCTGACCATCGGCTATCTCATCACCGAGGCCGAGACGGTCTGGCTGCATCGCGGCGACGGTCGCGTGGTGGAGGGACATGCGCTCGGTTTCGATTTCGAATCCGGCTTCGGCCTGGTGCAGGCGCTCGGCGACCTCGACCTCGAACCGCTGCCGTTCGGCTCTTCCGCGGCGGCGCAAGTCGGCGACCGCGTGGTGCTCGGCGGCGCCGGCGGGCGCACGCGTTCGGTCGCAAGCCAGATCGCGGCCAAGCAGGAATTCGCCGGCTATTGGGAATATTTGCTGGATGAGGCCATCTTCACCCATCCCGCCCATCCCAACTGGGGCGGCACCGGGCTGATCTCCAGCCGCGGCGAACTGATCGGTATCGGCTCGCTGCAGCTCGAGCGCGAGCGCGAGGGCAAGGCCGAGCATGTCAACATGATCGTGCCAATCGACCTGCTGAAGCCGGTGCTCGACGACATCAGGAAATTCGGCCGCGTCAACAAGCCGGCGCGGCCGTGGCTCGGCATGTACACGACCGAAATCGACAACCGCGTCGTGGTGGTCGGCATCGCCGGAAAGGGACCGGCGGCGCGTGCCGAACTGAAAACCGGCGACGTTATCCTCGCCGTCGGCGGCGACAAGATCACCAGCCAGACCGGCTTCTACCGCAAGCTATGGTCGCTCGGCGCCGCCGGCGTCGACGTGCCGCTCACCGTCTACCACGAGGGCGTCACCTTCGACGTGGTGCTGAGCTCGACCGATCGGGCC
>DATDJN010000229.1:0-7429 GCA_036520515.1 Rhizobiaceae bacterium | reverse complement strand
GAAAGAAATGCCAATAAATTAGTCGGCTTGCGCTGCATGGGTTTCCACCTATCCGGCCAGGTGTTGCCGGGCCGCATCAAAGGGAACGCTCAATGATAATACGGACGTCGATCCAGGACAGTTCCCGCGACCCGTTGTTTTCGATCGTCATGGTTACATACGCTCGCGACCACCTCGTCCCGGAGACGATCGCGCAGGCGGCGAAGGTAGCCCTGCCGCGACTTGCCGAAGTCGAGTTCATTCTTGTGGACAACAATGCCGACGAGACCGACCGCTCGGCCTTCCTGGCGCCTTTCCAGCACTGGCAATACGTCAAGCTCGGCTTCAACAAGGGCGTCGCGGCCCGCAACGACGGGGCGAATGCAGCGCGCGGCTCCTACATGATCTTCGTCGACGACGACGCCTTCCTCAATCCGCAAGGCGTGCTCGACCGCTACGAGGCAGCCTTCGCCGCCAATCCGAACGTCGCCATCGTCACGGCGCGCCACATCGACCATGCGACGGGCGACACGCCGCGCGCGTCCTTCCCGCACACCGACAAGTCTCTGCCCAAGGACCGGCCCTTCAAGACCTTCCGCTTTCAGGGCAACGGCTTTGCCATGCGCCGTGACGCCTTCGAGCGGATCGGGCCGATGTCGGAGGAATTCTTCTATGGCCTCGAGGAGATCGACTATGCCTACCGCGTGGTCGATGCCGGCTACGAGATCTACTACGAGCCCGGCTGCTGGGTGGTCGAGCACAACGACCCCGGCGGCCGCAAGCCGAAGAAGGAAGTCGAGGAGATGCGGCTCACCAACAAGCTCATCATCTCCTTCAAGTACTTGCCGGCGCTCTACCTGCCGCTCAACTTCGTCCTCTTCTCGGCCTATGTGTTCTATCTCAATCGCGGCCGGATCAACGTCTTCCGCTCCTTCGGCAATTTCCTGAAATGGGCGCGCGAGCATCCGGGCCGCCGCAAGCCGATCGGCCAGCCGGCGATCGCCTACATCGAAAGCTGCGGCGGCGCGATATGGAAATAGCTCGCCATCCCCTGCCTCTCGCCCGGCGTCTCGCCGTCGGCATGGCGTTCGCGGCTCTGGCGCTGGCCGCGTCGCCCTCCCAGGCGACGGAAGTCGGGGCGTATCGCGGCCCGGGATGCGACGGCCGCGCAGCGATGGCGGAACTGGAGACCTTTCTCGGGCGCAAGATCGAGCGCACCGTAGACGCGCTCAACCAGGAAAGCTGGGGGGAGATGCGCCGAAGCATCCCCTGGATCGTCAAGTGCTGGGCCGATTCGGGCATAGCGCTGACCCTTTCCGTGCCGATGCTGCCGCGCGGCAATGCCGGCACGTTGCGCGAAGGTGCTGACGGCGCCTACGACGCCATATTCACGCAAACCGCCAACGCCCTGGTCAGGTACGGCCTGAACGACGCGGTTGTGCGGATCGGCTGGGAATTCAACGGCGACTGGGTCCCGTGGGCCGCGTCCAAGGACCCGGAAAGCTACAAGCGCTACTTCCGGCGCATCGTCGAGATCATGCGCCGGGCGCCTGGACAGCGTTTCAAGTTCGAATGGTGTCCCAATCACGGCCGTCACGCCATGGATCCGACCGAAGCCTATCCCGGTGACGATGTCGTCGACATCATCGGCATGGATGTATACGCCGAGACCTGGGACCCCTCGACCGCCGATCCCGACAAACGTTTCCAGTATTTCATCGACCAGCCCTTCGGCCTGAAGTGGCATCGCGACTTCGCCAGGGAGCGGGGCAAACCGATCTCCTATCCGGAATGGGGGGTCGGCGACAAACCCGGCGGCGGCGGCGTCGGCGACGATCCCGTCTTCATCGCAGGCATGGCCGACTGGTTCGAGGAGACCAAGCCGCTCTACCAGAGCTATTGGGACGTGCAGGCCGTCGACTACAACGCGCGCATGTCCAACGCACAATTCCCAAAGGCCGCCGCAACGTTCAAGCGGCGCTTCGGGGCTAACGGCGGCTGAGTCCGACGCGCCTGGCCGGACATGCGGTCAGGCGACGAGCCCGATGTCGCGCGCCCACTCGGCGGTCATGGCGATGCCCTGGTCGACGCTGGTCTGCGGCACGAAACCGATCTTGGCGGCGCGGTCCATCGAATAGGTCACGTCGGTCGCGAAGCGGTTCATCTCGTCGTCGTTCGGCCGCAGGCGCAGATCCTCTTCCGCCTTCTTCATCGCCGACTTGATCTTCGCGCTTCGCGCCGCGACGGCGACCAGCAAATCCCGATGATGGGCGAGAAGATATTTTCCGACCTTGCGTACCGGCCGGCGCAACGCGACCTTCAGGCCGAGCGACGGGTCGGGCGGCGCCAGCGGCGGGAAGCCGAGGGCCGCGTTGAAACGCTCGAGATAGGAATTCCACGTCGGCGCCTCCGGTCCGTTGCCGTTGAAGACGGCGAAGCGGCCGGTGTCGTTCTCGATCATGAAGCGGATCATGCGGACCAGGTCGCCGACATAGACGAGGTTGCACTTGCCCTCGCCCCTGTCGCCGAGCGCGCTCCAGCGCCCCGAGGCGAAGCGCGCCACGTAGGGCAGGCTCCATTGCTGCGAGAACGGCCCGTAGACCAGCGTCGGCCGGATGCCGACGATGGGGAAATCGTCGGTCGCAAGCTCGTCGCAGAGAGCCTCGGCGACACGCTTGCTGTTGCCGTAGGCAGACATGACGCCGACCGGCGGCGTATCCTCCTCAATGGCTCCGACCGCGTCGCCATAGACGGCGACCGAGCTGGTGAAAACCATCTTCCTGGCCCCGGCGAGCTTCGCCCGTTCGACGAGCAGGCGCGTGCCTGATTTGGCCACCTCGTCGTCCTCTTCCGGGCCGCGCGCGCAATGCACGACGACGTCGACGCCCTTCAGCGCGCCATCGAGCGACGCCCGGTCCATCACGTTGCACTGGACGATCGTCAGCGGGAAGCGCGCGATGCGGGCAGCGCTCATCCAGCGGCTGATGCCGGCCCTCACGTCCCACCCGGCCAGATGCAGCGCTTCGGCGACCCAGCCGCCGATGAAGCCGCCGGCGCCGGTGACGAGCACAACGGGTTTCGTCACGACATCCACTCCCTGTAGTAGCCGGGCAGCGGACTGTCGGCCGCCTCGTAGATCGCGTCGACCGCCTTCAGCGGCCTGACGACGCTCTCCGCCTCGACCAGCAGCGCCTCGCGCCCTTCGATCGCCGCGGCGAAATTCCTGAGCAATGTTTCGGCGAAATCGGTCCATCCAGCCGGGCCGGGGCCCCTCCTCGACTGCCAGCCGCCGGAGCCGGTCCGGACTTCGATGGTAGAAAAGTCCGTCACCGAGCCGCGGATCGACCCCTTCGTGCCCTCGACGACAAATCCGTTGGCGAGCTTGGAGTGGAAGCTTACCGAGAGGTCGACCTCGACATCCCCGAAGACCAGGGCGGCGCGGGTGAAGCATTCCGGCCCGCCGAAGCCGTCCATCGTCGCGGAGACGACGCGCGGCGTCTCGTCCAGCCACCAGCACACGACATCGAGCACATGCACGCCGATGTCGAGCAGCACGCCGCGCGGGCGTCCGGTCTTCCACGGCCTGCGGAAATAGAAGCCGGACTGCGTCGGCCATTCGAATTTCTGGCCCTCCGCCCACTGTATGCGGCGGACTTCGCCGATCTCGCCCGCCGCGATCATGTCCCGCGCAAGCCGGTAGGACGGGCAGAAGCGGCGGTACTGGTTCGCGGTGAGCACCAGGCGCCCCTTGGCCGCGGCGACGAGCTGGCTGGCGTCGTCGGCCGTCTCGGCGAGCGGCTTCTCGATGACGACGTTGACGCCGCGCTCGATCAGCGGAAGCGTCGTCGCGACATGCAGGTGGCTCGGCGTGGCGTTGACCGCTGCCTTCACCGTCGCCGGCAGCTCGGCTATGTCGCCGACCAACTGCTCGCGCCGGAAGCCGAAGGTCGCCGCCGCCTTCTCGCGGCGCTCGGCCGAAGGTTCGACCAGCCACACTTTCTCTCGCGCTCTGGCATCGGCGGACAGCACCGGGAAGTAGTAGGAGTCGGCGATCGCGCCGCAGCCGATGATGGCGAGCTCGAGATTGCCGAGCATGGCGACCTCGGACGATCCTTTCACTGCAATCCTGTCGTGCTTCATGCTGCCAGCCGCCTCGTCATCTCGACCCTCTCCATGAGCTGCGCGCGCTTGCTTTCGTAGATGCGGTCGTCGCTCAGATAGCTCGGCGCATGCACCGCTTTGCGCATCGCTTCCGCCGCCCTGTCGAAGAGCCGCCGGTCGAGGCTGCGGAACGCGCCCTTGGACGCCTTGTCGGTCGCCGGCTTCACCACCCTGCGCCACAGGCGCTTGGTGTTGTCGTTCACGCGCCGCCAGCCGGCCGAGTCCTCGCGTCCGGAGGTCCGGTCGAGATGGCGCAGCAGCTCGTCGGCGATCCCCTCATTGGCGGCGGATGGCGCGGCGAATACGGCCGGGTTCAGGTGCCCGTGACCCATCAAGGCCACCAGCCGGTCGCGCGCCTGGTCGAGGAGAGTGCTCGGCGGCAGGCGGATGGGCCGGTAGGGCAGGTCCATCGACAGCGTCCAGTCCATCCACTTGAAGGAACTGATCTCGCGCGACGACACCAGAGGCACGAAGGGCACGCGCAGCGTGTCGGCGACGATCGCCCCGTGCATCGCCTCGGTCAGCACCAGCCGGGCTTTGCCGATAATCTCGAACACCCGATGAAAGTCCCAGCGCGGATCGATGTAGGTGATGCCCAGCTCTCTGCAGACCTCCTCCCAGGCGCCGGTCTCCGTCGAGGAGACGTGCGGCACGAACACGACCCCGCCGGTGCGCGCGGCGTTCGGCTTCACCAGCCCGTCGATCGTGCCGAGCAGGATCGCCCCGTCGGTGACCACGGTTTTCGCCGGTAGCCCGGCCGCCCGCGCCGACAGCGGCCCGCGTATGCCCAGCACGCTCCACGATCCGTCATGCAGGTTCTGCGGCAGCGGCGAATAGCCGACGCCCGAGCCGAGAACGATCTTCAGCCTGGTCTGCGGCACCAGCCTGTTCAGGATCGTGCCGACGCCGACGAAGGTGATCCCGTCGCTGCCATCGTCCCACAGGCCGGGCAGGAGTTCAGGCCACAGCCATGCGTTGAGGTCGTCGCCGAAATTGCCGTGAGGCGATCGGAAGTAGTGCAGCTTCATTCAGGAACTCGCTCTTTTTCCGGCAAACAGGGGCTTCAGTTCCATGTGCATGTTGCGGCGCCACGACGGGAAGGCGAACCAGAGCAACGAAACGAAGAGCATCGCGCCGACACCGGCGGTGGCAACGGCGCGCAGCAATGCGATGTGGGTGAGATCGAGGAAGAGCGGGCGTGCCGCGACGAGCACCGCCGTCATCGCGACGGCGGCGACCAGCGGCGGCATCAGGGCGCGGCCGAGCGTGGCCGGCGCGGCCCCGATCGCGAGCTTCAGCAGCCAGACATTGGCGATGGCGATGATGCTTGCGCGGATCACGTTGGCGACCAGCACCGGTACGACACCGAACGGCGCCGACGCCACTGTCAGCACGACGGCGAGCACGATCTGCGCCAGCGCCTGCCAGAGGATCCAGCGCGTGCGCCCGGCTGCCGTCAGCGCCGAGCTCAGGAAGTAGTTGATCGTCGCCGCCACGGAGATCGGCGAGAGCACCTGGATGAACAGGATCGCGTCGTCCCATTTGTCGCCGAAAAGCGCCGGCACGACGTCGGGAGCGACGACGGCAATCCCGAAGAACAGCGGGAACAGCGCCGTGCCCGACACGCCGATGAGCCGGATGCTGGCGCTGGCCATGGCCGCGCGGTTTCCCTGCATGCGGCTCAATGCCGACAGCGAGACGTTGACGACCGGCTGCACGGCAACCGACATCACGAAATCGAAGAGCCGCCACGCGATCCTGAGTTGACCGAGCACCTGGGGACCGAAGAGATAACCGACGGCAACGTCGATGATGCGGACATTGGCGACCTGCAGGAAGGTCACCAGGCTTATGTCGGTGCCGACACGGGCGAGCGACAGCGCGTCCGCGGTCGCCCACCGTATCTTCGGCCGCCACGGCGAACTCCACCACACCATCGCGGTGAGCACGAAAGCGACGATCAGCCGCTGCCCCACGATCGCGTAGATGCCAAAGCCGTAGAGCGCCATGCCGACCGAGACGACGCCGCCGAAAATCGAAGCCAGGACGGTGCGCGCCGCCAGCCATTTGAAGCCGAAGGTCCTCCTCAGCCACGCCTCGTGCACGGCGCTCAGCGTCTGCAGCAGGCAGACCGGGGCAAGCAGCTGGAGCACGGGCTCCAGCGTCGGCAGCGCGAAGAGCGAGGCGACCAGCGGCGCGCTCAGGAAGATCGCGGCCGTCATCGCGACCCCCAGGACCTGCAACATCCAGAAGCTGGTGCTGGCCGCCGTGTCGTCGAGCTCGCGGCGCTGCACGAGCGCCTGCACCTGTCCCAGGCAGCCGACCAGCGCCAGCAGGTCGATCACCACCGCCGCCAGCGCCATGACGCCGAAATCGGCCGGCGACAGGATCCGCGCCAGCATGACGAAGAGGATGAAGCCCACCGTCTGCTGGCCGGCCGTGCCGGCAAGGCTCCATACCGAGCCTATGAAAACCTGCTGCTTCAGCGCCATCGTTCGACCAGCCAATCGCCTATGCGCGCGTCATCGAAGGCCGCCCCGCGGGAGGACGGCGCCGCGGCCCGAACCTGGCCGCCAGACTGCCGGCTGCGCGTGGCGCGTCACGCGCCGTCACCACCACGCCGCCGGCAAGCAGCATGGCGTAGATCGTGTGCAGCGGGACATTCAGCGAGCCGTTCATGAACTGGTATTGCAGGAACACCACCCATGAGATGGCGAACGGCACGCCGTGGCCGAACATCGTGGTGAGGATGAGCAGCGCCCAGAAGATGAAGGCGACGATGCCGTATTCGACGAAGACCTTGGCATAGGGCGCCCAGGCGAAGTTCGCTCCCTTGGCCGACTGCCCCTTCGGCATGGAGCCGGCGCCCTTGCCGATGAAGAGGTCCGCCTCGTCGCCGAACATGGCGTCGGTCACAGCCTCGGCCGGCCGCGAGAACCGCATCTCTCCGCTGGTGCCGCGCGAGCCGAACTCGCCTATCCGGCTTTCGATGTTGCTGGTCAGTCCGATCGAGCTGGCGCCGATGTAGGCGAGCGGCAACGCCAGCATGCCGGCCAGGATCAGGCCTCTCGGCACCCGCCCGAGCAGGAAGGGTGTCGTCAGCGCCAGCGTCAGCATGCCGGTTCCGCCGAAGCTCGACAGCAGCGCCGCGCCAAAGAAGGCCAGGTATCGGATGCGGAAAAAGCAGGTCAGCTCGATGACGATCGCCATCGCGATGAATTGCGAGATGTGCGACGTCTCCAGGAAGAAGACGGCATTCGGTTTCATCCACGGCGATCCCCAATGGATC
>DATDJN010000228.1:0-13188 GCA_036520515.1 Rhizobiaceae bacterium | reverse complement strand
GAAGATGGCCGAGGCAAGCGCCAACGCGGCGCGACTGCTGGATCACGCCCGCAAATCCGGCCAGGTCGTCGTCCACATCCATCATGAAATACCGTCGGACAACGCGCCCTTCTTTCGCCCGGGCACCGACGGCGCCCGCATCCACGCATCCGTCGCGCCGCAGCAGGATGAAGCGGTCATCCTCAAGCATCACCCGAACAGTTTCCGCGAGACCGGCCTGCTGCCGCTGCTGCAGGACAACCAAATCCGCAACGTGACGATCTGCGGGGCCATGTCGCAGATGTGCATCGATGCGACGGCCCGGGCGGCAGCGGATCTCGGCTTCGACGTGACGGTCGCGGAAGATGCCTGCGGCGCCAAGGAGGTGTCGTTCGGCAGCATGCAGGTCGGCCCCGAACAGGTCCACGCCACGATCATGGGAGCTCTGGACGGCACCTATGCGCGGGTCATGAAGACCGATGCATATCTGGCCACCAACGCCTGAGCCGGTCGCGTGCGACAGGGGAGCGGCTAGGTCGGGTTCTCTCGAAGCAGCCTTTCGGCGGCGGCGCGCGCCTCGTCGGTGATCGTGGCGCCGGCGAGCATGCGCGCAAGCTCCTCCTGGCGGCCGGCCCGGTCCATCTCGGCGATGCCGGTCGAGACGCGGCTCTTGCCGGACTTGGAGATCAGGAAATGCGTGGCGGCGCGGGCGGCTACCTGCGGCGCATGGGTGACGGAAAGCACCTGGACGCGCGACGAAAGCCGCGCAAGACGCTGGCCGATCGCATCGGCGACGGCGCCCCCTACCCCGGTGTCGATCTCGTCGAAGACCAGCGTCGGGGCCGAGCCGCGATCGGCCAGCGCCACTTTCAGCGCGAGCAGAAAGCGCGAAAGCTCGCCGCCCGACGCGACCTTCATCATCGGGCCGGGACGCGTGCCCGGATTGGTGCGCACCCAGAACTCGACCTGGTCGATGCCGGCCTCGGTGCGGTTCTCCTTCTCGGTCGATATCTCGACCAGGAATTCCGCACGGTCGAGCTTCAACGCCGGCAGCTCGGCCATCACCGCCTTCTTCAGCGCGATCGCCGCGGAAGCCCGCAGCTCGGTGAGGCCGGCGGCGATGCGGTCGTAGGCCTCGCGCGCAGCAGCGGCCTGCTTCTCCAGGGCCCCGAGCCTCTCCTCGCCCGCGTCGAGATCGGCGAGGTCGGCGGCCATCGTGTCACGGGTCTTCGCAAGATCGTCGACGGCGACCGCGAATTTTCGCGAGGCGGCGCGCAGTGCGAAAAGCCGCTCTTCGGCGCGTTCGAGCTTTTGCGGATCGAACTCGGTGGCGCGCAGCGCCGCCTCGACGCCGGACTGCGCGGCATCAAGCGAAATCAGCGCCTCGTCGAGCGACTTCACCACCTCGTCGAGCAAGCCGGGCGCTTCGGTGGACTTGCGCTGCAGGCGGCGCAGCAGGCTGGCAAGCTGCGGCAGCGGCGAGTTGTGGCCGGAAAGCACGTCCTGTGCATCCTTGATCTCGGCGGCCACCTTTTCCGCCCGCATCATCTGCGTGCGTATGTCCGCAAGCTCGATCTCCTCGCCGGGCTGCGGGTCGAGACGGACGAGTTCGGCCACCGAGGCGCGCAGGTAGTCGGCCTCGCGGGCGGCGGCCTGTGCGCGAGCGCGGTGGGTGGCGAGCTGCTGCTCGCAGTCTCGCCACAGGCGCCAGGCCTTCGCGCAATTCTCGACTTCGCCGACATGGCCGCCGAAGGCGTCGAGCAGGTCGCGATGAGCCGAGCCATCGACCAGCGCGCGCTCGTCATGCTGGCCGTGGATCTCGACCAGCGCGCGGCCGATGTCGCGCATCAGCGTGACGCTGGAGGGCTGGTCGTTGACGAAGACGCGGGTGCGGCCGTCGGCGGTCTGCACGCGGCGCAGGATGATGTCGCCGTCGTCGTCCAGCGCGTTCTCGGCGAGGATGGCGCGCGCCGGATGGTTCTTCGGCACGTCGAAGACCGCCGAGACCTGGCCCTGCGCCGCGCCGTGGCGCACCAGGGAGGCGTCGCCCCGGGCGCCCAGCGCCAGCGACAGGGCGTCGAGCAGGATGGATTTTCCGGCGCCCGTCTCGCCGGTGAGGACGGACAGGCCGCGCGCAAAATCGATGTCCAGCCGCTCGATCAGGACGATATCGCGGATCGACAGGCGGGCGAGCATCTAGGCGGATTTTTCCGGCATGATCCGTTCCGAAAACCGGGCAGCACTTTGGGGATCATGCCGGACCGGGCATGATTCCCGAAACCGCCTAGCACTTTTCGGAAACAGGCTCCAGATCGTCAGGCGCCGCTGTCGCCGGTGAAGAGCTTCGCGGCGTTCGAAATCCACGAGCCGGCGCTCTCGCGCGGCTCAAGCCCGCCGGTCTGCAGCAGCTTGTAGGAATCCTTGTACCACTGGCTGTCAGGATAGTTGTGGCCGAGCACCGCCGCCGCCGTCTGGGCTTCCGAGGTGAGGCCCATGGCGTAGTAGGTCTCGGTCAGGCGCGCCAGCGCCTCCTCGACATGGCGGGTGTTGGAGTAATTCTCGACGACGTAGCGGAACCGCTTGGCGGCGGCGATGTATTCGCGGCGCTCGAGATAGTAGCGGCCGATCTGCATCTCCTTGCCGGCGAGCTGGTCGCGGGCGAAGCGAACCTTGGTGCGGGCGTCCTCGACATAGGGCGACTCGGGCCAGCGCTGGATGACTTCGTCCATCGCCTCGATGGCGCGGCGCGATTCCTTCTGGTCCTGAGTGACGTCGCGGATCTGGCGGAAATAGGACAGGCCGACGATGTACTGCGCATAGGCCGCGTCCTCGGAGGACGGGTAGAGCTGCACGTAGCGCTTGCCGGCGTTGATGGCCTCGTCGTAATTGCCCTGCCGGTAATTGGTGAAGGCGCCCATCACCATCGATTTGCGCGCGTATTCCGAATAGGGATGCTGGCGGTCGACGGCATCGAACTTGCGGCTTGCCTCCTTGAGGCGGCCGGCATTGAGGTTGGCGAGGCCCTGGTTGTAGAGCGCGTCTGCCGGATCGGTCTGCTCGACATAGGTGGCGAGGTTGATGTCCTCGTCCTTCGACATGCAGCCTGCGACGAGCGCGGGAGCCATCGCGATCGCGGCGACGCTCAATGCCGTCCGCAGCGCCCTGCCCGCGTGAGCCTTCTTCACGAAATACATGACTGGATTAAGCCCTTTTCGGCGTCGCTGTTTCCCACTCCCGGCACCGTCCTGTCCCTGCGGACCTTGGCGCCGACCGTCGATCTGCCGCGACTAATCATAGACGCTTTCCGACGGCAATGCCATCGCCCGGCAATGGCGCATTTTTATGGCGCGGATATCGCTAACAAAGTGTTGGCGAAAAAAACCGGCGGTGTGGCTTCCGGGGGTGGAGCCCCCGACCTCCGGGCAAACAGGGCTTGGCCGTCCCGGGTCGGACGACGGCCTCAGAGCACCCAGGGCGCGTAGACGGCGGCGCTGACGGCGACGAGTTCGGCCGAGCGGCCGCGCTCGCGGCGGTTGCTCTCGACGATCTCGAAGGCGGAACGGTCCGACAGCAGATGGCGAAGCGCCACGGCATTGATGCGATGGCCGCCGCGATAGGAGCGGAAGCAGCCGATGAAGCGCGCGCCGGCGAGCGCCAGGTCGCCCATGGCGTCGAGCATCTTGTGGCGCACGAACTCGTTCTTGTAGCGAAGGCCTTCCATGTTGATGACGCGGCTGTCGTCGCCGATCACCACGGAATTCTCCAGCGAGGAGCCGAGCGCATGGCCGGCCGCCCACAGCCGCTCGACGTCCTTCATGAAGCCGAAGGTGCGGGCGCGCGCGATGTCGCTGCGGAAGGAGGCGGGGTTGATGTCGGCAGAGAAGGCCTGGCGGCCGATCGCAGGGCTCTCGAAATCGATCTCGATCTCGAAGCGGGTGCCGTCATGCGGCCGGAACTCGGCCCAGGAGGCGCCGCTGTCGATGCGGACGGGCTTGAGGACGCGGATGTAGCGGCGCTTGACGTCGAGCGTCTCGATGCCGGCCTGGTCGATCGCCTCGACGAAGGCGGCGGCGCTGCCGTCGAGGATCGGCATCTCGTCGCCGTCGACCTCGACGATCAAATTGTCGATGCCCAGGCCGAAGAGCGCAGCCATGACGTGCTCGACCGTGCCGACATGGTGGCCGGCCGGGTCGCCCAGCGCCGTGCAGAGGTCGGTGGCGCCGATCTCGGAGACCAGGGCGCGAATCTCGCGCGTCTCGCCGGCGCCGTTCGTGTGATGGAAAACGATGCCGGTGTCGGGATCGCCCGGCAGGAAGCCGATGGAAACCGGCCTGCCGCTGTGGACGCCGAACCCGTCAAGGCTTACGCGCGATTTGATTGTCGTCTGATAATCGTCCAACTCGATCCCCATATGCCCCGTCAGCCCGCCCATGCGTCCAGCGGCTGACTTGCCGTCCGGAGCTTGGACCCTGCTGAACCGAGTGGGCAGGATCTCATCCCCGAATCCGCCCACACGCCGACCTTTCTGTGGCGGGAATGTAGTGGGACGGCAGGGAGACAACAAATCACGCTTGGTTACTTTGTGTTACTGGACACGGCTCGTTAACGAATCATAACCGGCTGAAATTACGAGTTTTTTCAAGCCGGCGGACGCAGGATATTTCTGCGTTCGCCGGCTTGAAACGGGAGCTCGGCAAGAGGCTCAGTTGGCCTGCCGGCGAAGGAACGCCGGGATCTCCAGCTGGTCGTCTTCCTGGACCGGGCGCGGCTGCGGCGACAGGCGGCCGTGCTCGTCGAGCTGGCCGCGGCGCGGCGCATAGAGCTGTGCGTCCTGCGATGCGACGCGGCGGGCCTCCGGAGCCGGCTGGCGCAGCTTCGGCTCGCGCGGGGCGGCCGGCTGGAGCTTGGCGGGCTCCTCCTCGCGACGGGTGAGGCCCGTGGTGAGGCGCTTCAACAGGCCCATCGGGCCGTTGCTTTCGGGCTCGGCGGGCGGATTGCGGCGGGCTTCCACCTCGGCGCGCACCACCGGCGGGAAGTCCTCGACCTTGGGCATGCGCGGCGCGGCCTGCGCCGGCTGGGGCTGCAGGGCGGCCGCGAGGCGCGCTTCCGGATTGGCGGCATGCGCAACGGCCGGCTGCGGCCTCTGCTGCTGCGGCTGCATCGGCTGCGGCTGCTGGAAGAGCTTGCTCGCCGGCTGGAAGTCATCGAGCGGCTGCGGCGCCGGACGGGCAGCCATGACGGCGGCGTTGATCTCGGCCTGGCGGATGGCGTCGGCGACCGGGTCGGCGGCGCGCGGCGCCTCGAGCGGCGCGGCGGCAACGGCCGGACGTGCGGCCGGCTGGGCCACCGGCTGGGCGGCGGGCTTGCCCGGAACCTGGCGGATCTGGATCGGCGTGGCGGCGATCTGCTCGGCCGACTTGTCGATGCCGGTCGCAACGACCGAGACGCGGATGACGCCCTCGAGTTCCTCGTCGAAGGTGGCGCCGAGGATGATGTTGGCGTCCTGGTCGACTTCCTCGCGGATACGGGTCGCGGCCTCATCGACCTCGAACAGCGTCAGGTCACGGCCGCCGGTGATCGAGATCAGCAGGCCCTTGGCGCCGCGCATCGAGGTCTCGTCGAGCAGCGGGTTGGCGATCGCGGCTTCGGCCGCGGCCATCGCCCTGCCCTCGCCGGAAGCTTCGCCGGTGCCCATCATCGCCTTGCCCATCTCGCGCATCACCGAGCGGACGTCGGCGAAGTCGAGGTTGATCAGGCCTTCCTTGACCATCAGGTCGGTGATGCAGGCGACGCCCGAGTAGAGCACCTGGTCGGCCATGGCGAAGGCGTCGGCGAAGGTGGTCTTGTCATTGGCGAGCCGGAAGAGGTTCTGGTTCGGGATGACGATCAGCGTGTCGACGCACTTCTGCAGCTCTTCGATGCCCAGGTCGGCGGTGCGCATGCGGCGCTGGCCTTCGAAATGGAACGGCTTGGTGACGACGCCGACGGTGAGGATGCCCTTCTCGCGCGCCGCGCGGGCGACGACCGGAGCCGCACCCGTGCCGGTGCCGCCGCCCATGCCGGCGGTGACGAAGCACATGTGGGTGTTCGACAGATGGTCGATGATCTCGTCGATGCACTCTTCAGCGGCGGCGCGACCGACTTCTGGCTGCGAACCCGCGCCGAGACCTTCGGTGACATGCGCGCCAAGCTGGATGAGCCGCTCCGCCTTCGACATGGTGAGCGCCTGCGCATCGGTGTTCGCAACGACGAACTCGACGCCGCGCAGACCGGCCGTGATCATGTTGTTGACGGCGTTGCCGCCGCCGCCGCCGACGCCGAATACGGTGATGCGGGGCTTGAGTTCGGTGATGTCGGGCTTCTTGAGATTGATCGTCATTGTCCTCGTCCTTTGCCTTTCCTGCCGCGTCGCCGCCACGGCCGCCTATGGGGCTGTCCCCGCTGATTAAAAACTGTCTCTGATCCACTGACTCATACGGTTGAACCGTCCGCCGGTGCCGGTCATCCTGAGCCTCGACGCCAATTTCCCCTCTCGGCTCTCGAAGCTCGCCACCTGCGGATAGATCAACAGGCCCACCACCGTCGCGAAGGCCGGTCCCTTGGCCGCCTCGGGCAGTCCGGCAATGCCGAGCGGCCTGCCGATGCGCACGTTGCGGCCGAGGATTCTACGCGCTGCCTCGGGCAGCCCCTGGAGCTGCGAAGCACCGCCGGTCAGCACCACGCGCTTGCCGACGGCGCTGCCATAGCCCGACTTGCCGAGTCGGTCCCGGATGATTTCCAGCGTCTCTTCGACGCGGGCGCGGATGATGCGCGTCATGACCGAGCGCGGCACCTGCTGAGGCACCTCTCCGTCGTCATTGCCCATCGGGTGGATGGTTACGGTCTCGCGGTCGTCGGCGCTGCCGGGCAGCGCCGAGCCATGCATGACCTTCAGCCGCTCCGCATGTTCGAGGCGCGCCGACAGGCCCTTGGCCATGTCCAGCGTCACGTGGTTGCCGCCGACCGGGATGGCGTCGCCATGCACGAACTTGCCGTCGGCGAAGACCGAGATGGTGGTGGTGCCGCCGCCCATGTCGATGCAGGCCGCGCCCATTTCCAGCTCGTCGTCGACGAGCGCCGCCAGGCCGCTGGCATAGGGCGTCGCCACCATGCGCTCGACCGAGAGGTGGGAACGGTTGATGCAGAGTTCGAGATTGCGCAGCGGCGCTGCGTCGCCGGTCAGCACATGCATTTCGACGCCGAGCGTGTCGCCGACCATGCCGCGCGGATCGCGCACGCCGCGCTCGCCGTCGAGCGAGAAGCCGACCGGCAGCGAATGGACGAGCTCGCGCTCCGCCTTCAGCGCCTGCCTGGCGCCGGCGGCGAGCACACGCTTGATGTCGGCAGCGGCGGCTTCGTGGCCACCGAGATTGACCGTCGCCGAGTAGGTTTCGCTCTTCAGGCGGCCGGCGGTGAGATTGACGATCAGCGAATCGACGGTGAGGCCGGCCATGCGCTCGGCCGCGTCAACAGCCAGCCGGATGGCATGCTCGGCGCGGTTGAGGTCGATGACGACGCCCGACTTCACGCCTTGCGATTTCTGGTGGCCGATGCCGATGACCTGCACCTCGTGGGTGCGGCCGCGCAGCGCCTGGCTCTCGCCGCGCGGACGGAGCTTCGCGATGACGCAGCAGACCTTGCTGGAGCCGACGTCCAGCACCGTGACGATGCCGGAACGCCCCTTGGAGTCATCCTTCCGTCCGCCGAGCCAGCTCATATGCTTTTCCCCGGCTTCTTGCGGGCCGCCTTCTCCTGCTCGGCAAGCAGGGTCGTGCGGCGCTCCATCGCCTCCGGCGTCAGCCGGATGACGAGACGGTCCTCGAGGCGCAGGTCGACGGTCGCGATGTCGCGCGACAAGAGCCCGCCCTCGCGGTCGAGCCTCAACACCTCGGCGATCGCCCTGTCCTCGCCGGACTCCGGCAGACGGATGGTGATGCCGTTTTCCAGCCGCAGGTCCCAGCGGCGCTCGGCGACGCGGATGAAACCCTTCACACGCGCGGCAAGCTCGGGATGCTGCCGGATCTTGTCGACGAAGCCGGCAGCCCGTTCGGCGGCGCCGTAGCCGATGACGAGTGGCAGCACCGCGTGGCGCCCGCCATCGAAGGGCGTGATCACGCGGCCGTCGCGCTCGATGATGGCGAGCTGGCTGCCATGCTGCCAGATGGCGAAGGGCTCGCGCTCCTCCATGCGGACCTCGAGCTCGTCGGGATAGACCTTGCGGACCGCAGCGACCTTGACCCACGGAAGGCCGGCGATGCGCTCCCGGGCAGCCTCGGCATCGAAGCCGATGAGCGAGGTCCAGCCATCGAGGTCGAGACGCTCGAGGATGTCGATCTCCGACGTCTCCTTGTTGCCGGAGACGCGGACCTGGTCGACGGCGAAGCCGAAGCGCGCGGTGACCGCCTGCGCCGCGACCGGGATCTGGCCGCCGAGCCAGGCGCCGTAAAGCACGCTTGACGACAGGAAGACGGCGGTGGCGACGACGCCGGCATAGCGCGGCGGCCGGTATTCACCGTCGCCGAGGCGCGCGACGAAACGCACGGGCCGCCGCAGCAAGCGCGGCAGCACGAAATTCTCCAGCGAGAAGGACAAGCCGAAAAAGGCGGGCCGCGGCCCGCCGGCCTCCCCGCTATGTCCGGTCTTCAACGCAAACACGAAGCGTCCTCCACCATCCAACTCAACAACTCACCGAACGAATGCCCCGCATGCGCGGCGATTTCAGGCACCAGTGACGTCGGCGTCATGCCAGGCTGGGTGTTGACTTCGAGCCAGATCAGTTCGCCATTTTCGGAATGACGGTCGTCGTAACGGAAGTCCGATCGGGAAACGCCCCGGCAGCCGATTGCTTGATGTGCCTTGAGCGACAGTGTCTGTATTTTTTGGTAAATATTTAGTGAAATTTTAGCCGGGACCTCGTGTTTTGATCCGCCCGGCACGTACTTGGAATCGTAGTCGTAGAAGGAATGCCCGGTCGGGATGATCTCACACACCCCGAGCGCCACATCGCCCATGACGGCGCAGGTCAGCTCGCGGCCATGCACGTAGCGCTCGACCATGACGTCGTCGCCATAGGGCCATTCCGCCGAGGCGATGATCTGCGGCGGATGCGAGCGGTCCTCCTTGACGATGACGACGCCGAAGCTCGACCCTTCGCTGACCGGCTTCACCACGTAGGGCGCCGGCATCGGGTGCTTGTCCTTGACGCCGAAGCGATTGACGATCTTCGATTCCGCCACGGGAATCCCGGCGGCCTTCGCGACCTTCTTGGCCTGCACCTTGTTCATGGCGAGCGCCGACGCGAGCACGCCGGAATGGGTGTAGGGAATGGCGAGATATTCGAGGACGCCCTGGATGGTGCCGTCCTCGCCGAAAGGACCATGCAGCGCGTTGAAGGCGACGTCGGGCTGGAGCTCGGAAAGCACGGAGCAGACATCGCGGCCGACGTCCACGCGCGTGACGCGATAGCCCTCCGCCTCGAGCGCGTCGGCGCAGGAATTTCCCGAGGAAAGCGAGACCGGGCGCTCAGACGAAAACCCTCCCATCAAGACCGCAACGTGCTTCGACTTCATGCCCTGCAATTCCCCTCACAGCGTAGGCTCCCGATTTTGGACAGAGTCCGAGTCCTCCGGCCGAATGACCGGCTGAACGACGCGACCGACTCAAATCAGGAAACGCTGTTGACCGAAAGAATCAGAGAGTTGACTCGCTGGCAAGCAGCGATTTGCCCGCGTCGCATTTTCTCGATTCGACTATGGCTTTTTTGACTCGGATAAGGGTCGGAGCGGGCCGGCCGACGGCAGATTTCGCGGACGATTTTCGAGCGAAAAAGGCCGTCCGGAAGATCGCCGGCAATGCGGAAAAGAGAGCCCCCACCAGCGTCGCAGCGAAATGCGATTCAGGATCAGCGCCTTGGCCGAAAATCCAGAATCGGCTTGTCAGGCAGGACGCTATTGGGCCGGCGACGGTGGCAGTTTCTGCTGGCGCTCGCGAGCGGCGACCTTCAACTCCTCCTGCCAGCGCTCCATGCGTGCGGCAAAAGTATGGTCGCGGTCGTCAACCTCGCGGAAGAGACGGAAGACCAGAATTGAATAGATGAGTGTGATGACCAGCAGCGCGGTATCATATGGAGCCGATTTTATGAGCTCGATCATCGCGAGGCACCTACGGGGGATCAAAACGCGCTGGCTTATTCAGGTCAACCCAAGCCTTCATTTCGTCGAGCCGCTCTTGGGTTGGCAAGTTTAATGAATCAGCCTCGGAGTGACCCTCGAAGATCTTCTTCTCAATCATCCATCCCTGGAAGGTGGCGTAGTCGGAAATGAGCCGAGCAGGCCCAGGTGGATTGACGCCGGCTTCGACTCGGAAAAAGTCGCGAACCTTTTTGATGACCAACTCATAATCGTCTTTGTGGAATTCGACATCCTGACCAGCGATGTCGGACAGTGATCGTTTCAAATCGTAAGGATCGCGCTCGAAGATAAGGAACTTCTTCTGGTCGGCACTCTCTGCCCCACTCCGGCGATAGCCTACGTCCACTCCGAATTCGAAGGGCATATTCATCCGAAAAAACTCGTCTTTTGCGCTTGCCTTGCACCGAGAAAGATCATGTATGGAATATTTAGAGGCCTTTATAAGTTCGAATATTTTATCGAACCTGTTTTGGCCGGCCTCAAGGCTCTCGCTGGCCAGTCGAGGCAAAAAGCCGAAATAAATCGCGCAAAAGACTGCCGCCTCCAGTAGAGGAGCATAGATAGTATCAAAGGGACAATTTACGAAGACATGCTTGCTGAAATTCGGATCTGCCAAGCCCTATCCCTTGGAACTTGCCGGATCGCTGCCGTATGAAACTCGATCGCGAATCCGCCCATTCTCTCCGTGAATATACAGTTCCGTACCTTGATTTTTTGCAATTTTCTTCGCCGCTTCGATGGCCTCCCCTTGGGTCGAAAAGGTCTGCGACGCGCGTGAGGCACCAGCCTTACGCACGCTCCACTTCCCACCGCTCGGAACTACGTGTTGACCTTTGGCCGCCATGTGCAAACTCCACGAATTGCAATCTCTATATAGCGATCTTTTTGATTCCGCCAAAGCGTCTTCCGCGACCTACAGCAGCTGCCCCAAAAACT
Organism: Rhizobiaceae bacterium; assembly: GCA_036520515.1. Lineage (GTDB taxonomy): Bacteria > Pseudomonadota > Alphaproteobacteria > Rhizobiales > Rhizobiaceae > Mesorhizobium_K. Next base: position 2,044 of record DATDJN010000228.1, on the reverse strand, counting down.
CCTGCACTTCGCGGCCCGGCTTGAACTGGCCGATGCGCTTGATCTCCCACTGGATCCGGATGCCGGAATTTTCGAGCACGCGGGCGCGAACGGTCTCGCCGAGATGTTCGAGGTCGTAGCCGGTGGCGTTGCCGATGTTGATCATGAAGTTGCAATGCATGGGGCTCATCTGCGCGCCGCCGATCATGAGGCCGCGGCAGCCGGCCTTGTCGATCTCCTTCCAGGCCGAGGTGCCCTCGGGGTTCTTGAAGGTCGAGCCGCCGGTCTTCTCGCGGATCGGCTGCACCGTCTCGCGGTGGTGCTGCACGGCGTCCATGTCCGCCCTGATCTTGTCCTTGTCCTCCGGAAAACCCTCGAAGACGGCCGAGACGAAGATCAGGTCGGCCGCGGCGGAGGAATGGCGGTAGGCGTAGCCCATCTCGGCGTTGGTCAGCGTGTGGACATTGCCCTTGCGGTCGAGCGCGCGCACCTCGACGACGCGCTCGCGCGTCTCGACGCCGTTGGCGCCGGCGTTCATCCTGAGCGCCCCGCCGATGCCGCCCGGAATGCCATGGTAGAAATGGAAGCCGCCGATGCCGGCGTCGTGGGCCAGCGTCGCGACACGCTTGTCGGGGCACGCGGCCCCGGCCCTGATCCTCGTCGGCGAAATCACCTCGGCGTCGCCGAAGCCTTTTGCCGACAGGCGGATGACGAAGCCTGGGATGCCGCCTTCGCGGACGAGCAGGTTGGAGCCGATGCCGACGACGGTGAGCGGCACGTCTTCGGGCACGGCCTCGAGGAAGGCGGCGAGGTCATCCTCGTCGGCCGGCTGATAGAGCGCCTCGGCCGGCCCGCCGGCGCGGAACCAGGTGATCTTGTCCATCTCCGCATTCGCGGTGATGCGGCCGCGAATATCCTTCAGCCGGTCACCGAGGCGGGCGAGAAGCTCTTCGCCCCTGATCATGCAGCCGCCTCGTCGGAGGCAGCGAGTTCCCTCGGCAGCGCATAGGCCCATTGGGTGATGTTGCCGGCCCCGAGGAAGACGACGAAGTCGCCCGGCCTGGCGATCTCGCGGATCATCGGCGCGATCTGCTGCGGGTCGGCGAGATGACGCGCGTCGCGATGCCCGCCGGAACGGATGCGGTGGACGAGCTTCTCCGAATTGACGCCGTCGATCGGTTCCTCGCCGGCCGCGTAGACCGGCGCGATGGCGACGGTGTCGGCGTCGTTGAAGCAGGCGGAGAACTCGTCGAAGAGGTCGCGCAGACGCGTGTAGCGATGCGGCTGGGCAATCGCGATGACGCGGCCTCGCGAGGCATCGCGTGCCGCCTTCAGCACCGCCTTGATCTCGACGGGATGGTGGCCGTAGTCGTCGAATATCTCGACGCCGTTCCACGAGCCGGTGCGGGTGAAGCGCCGCTTGACGCCGCCGAAGGCAGAGAGGCCGCGCCTGATGTCGTCGGCCGAGATGCCGAGCTCATGTGCGACGGCGATCGCCGCGGTGGCGTTCGACACGTTGTGGCGGCCGGGCATCGGCAGCGTCAGGTCGGCGATCAGCGTGTCGGCGCCCGTCTTGCGGTTGCGGATCGACACGTCGAAGCGCGACGTCGCGCCCTCCATGCGATGGTTGGAGAAACGCACGTCGGCCTGCGCGTTGGCGCCGTAGGTGATGACGCGGCGGTCCTCGATGCGGGCGACCATCGCCTGCACCTCCGGATGGTCGGTGCACATCACGCCGAAGCCGTAGAAGGGCACGTTCTCGACGAACTGGCGGAAAGCCTCGCGCACCTTGTCGAAGGTGCCGTAGTGGTCGAGATGCTCCGGATCGATGTTGGTGACGACGGCGATCTCGGCCGGCAGTTTCAGGAAGGTGCCGTCGCTCTCGTCGGCTTCGACCACCATCCATTCGCCGGCGCCCATGCGGGCATTGGTGCCGTAGGCGTTGATGATGCCGCCGTTGACGACGGTCGGATCGAGCCCGCCGGCGTCGAGCAGCGTGGCGATCATCGACGTGGTGGTGGTCTTGCCATGCGTGCCGCCGATGGCGACCGCCTGGCGGAAGCGC
>DATDJN010000227.1:0-10315 GCA_036520515.1 Rhizobiaceae bacterium | reverse complement strand
CCACCTTCATCGTGGCTGGCGCCTATGTCACCATCAGCGGGGGCGCGACCGACTACGGCGATGCGTGGCTTCGATACGCGATCGGGGCGGCGGTGGCGTTTGCGGGCTACGGCATCGTGGCGTCGCGCAGGCCGTCCCGATGACGGGTCCGGCCAGGAAACGGTGAACACCGCTGTCATCGGCAGCGATGTCGCGCCAAGCATGCTCAGCACTTCGCATTGCTCGTCGACGGGTATCCGGCGGTAGTCGGCGGCTTGAAATCGAAACGGCCCACGACTGCCGTTTGGAAAGCGCCAATGGCGGAGACCGACGCGCCGTTGATATCGTTGCCGGCGGCGAAGGCCTGGATCGTCGTCAACGCCGTGCTCGGCCTCTCGCGACGGCTCGACCTGCGGGGGCCACTTCCTCGAAGGCATCGTGCATCCGACGCCGGAGGTGATGGTGACCGAAACGCCGGCAAATCTCTGCCGTAGGAAACGGCCGGAGTTCGGCGGCGCGCTGCTCGACCCGGCGAGGCGGCGAAACATACACGTAGTTACATCCGGCCGGATTGCGGCGGCGGCGCAACACAAGCGACACTCGCTCGATGAGCGATGCCCAGTTCCACCGGGCCGGAACCGGCATAAACGGGCCTATGGCGGAGTTGCGGGGGAACCCGTTGCTCTGGCTGCTCGTGTTTGTGCCTTTGGCGCTTGCCGGCGAGCATCTGTGGCCGGATCGGCCCACCCTCCTCTTCTTCATGTCGGTGCTGGCCATCGTGCCGCTGGCGGCGCTGCTCAGCCGGGCGACGGAGTCGGTCGCGGACAAGACCGGCGAGGCGGTCGGCGGCCTGCTCAACGCCACCCTCGGCAACCTCACCGAGCTCGTCATCGCGCTGACGGCGCTTCAGGCCGGGCAATACCTGCTGGTGAAGGCGTCGATCGCGGGCGCCATCGTCACCAACACGCTGTTCATGCTCGGCGGCGCCTTCCTGATCGGGGGGCTCAAGCATCACGAGCAGCAATTCAACCGGATGAGCGCCCGCCTGCAATCCGGCCTGTTGTTCCTCGCGACAGTGGCTCTGCTGGTTCCCTCGATGCTGGCCGGGGAATCGCATCGGGGCGTGCTGCAGCCGCTTAGCCTTGGCCTCGCCGCCCTGCTGATCGTCGCCTACGGTCTGGGCATGGTGTTTTCACTGCGCACCCACAAGGAGCTGTTTGCCAGTGCGGGCCACGGCGAAGGCGGCGAGGCGTCGTGGCCGATATCGGCGGCGCTCATCGTGCTCGCGGTGGTGACGGTGCTGGTGGCGCTGGTCAGCGAGGTCTTCGTCGGCTCGGTGCAGCACGCAGCCGAGACGCTCGGCATGACGCCGGCCTTCGTCGGATTCGTCGTCGTTGCGCTGGTCGGCGCGGCCGCCGAGATCGTGACCGCGTTCGGCGCGGCGGCCAAGGACAGGCTCGACCTCAGCGTCGCCATTGCGCTCGGCAGCGCGGCGCAGATTGCGCTGTTCGTCGCGCCGCTGCTGGTCATCCTCAGCTACGTGATCGGCCCGGCCCCGATGAACCTGCAATTCTGGCCCGGCGCCATCGTGATGATGCTGGTTGCCACGCTGGCAGCGACGCTGATGACCAATGGCGGCCGTTCGGCATGGTTCGTCGGCGTCATGATCCTGATGGTCTATGTGATCTTCGCGATGACGCTCTTCCTGCTCCCGCCCGCGGCCTGAACATGAACGCGGCGCTCGATTCCGGTTCGGGCATCGGCACGAATGCGGCCCAGCGCCCGCGCGTTCTCGACCCGCTCAGCCGTACGAGCGAAATCCTCTTCGGGCTGATCATGGTGCTGACGTTCACCCTGTCGCTTGGCGCAACGGAGGCCGGCCGCGACGACGTCAGGGCCATGCTGATCGGCGTGATCGGCTGCAACCTCGCCTGGGGCCTCATCGATGCGGCGCTCTATCTGCTCAACCTTCGCGGAGAGCGCGGCCTGGCCGCGTCCGCCATCGCCGCCATTCGCCGCGAGCAAGACCCCGCCGTCGGCCGGGCGCTCGTCGCCGACTATCTCCCGCCGACAGTGCTTCCGGCCCTGACGGATGCGGAACTCGAGCGCATTCGGGCGCACCTGAAGTCGCTGGCCCCGGATACGCTGCAGCAGGGGATCGGCCGCGAGGACCGGCTTGCGGCGATCGGCGTGTTTCTCCTCGTCTTCCTTTGCCTGTTTCCCGTCGTCATCCCGTTCCTGATCTTCGACGATCTCCGCTTCGCGCTGAGGGCCTCGAATGTCGTCGCCATCGCGCTTCTGTTCCTCGCCGGCTTCTCCTTCGGGCGGCATCTCGGCCGGCCATGGCGCACCGGCATGGTGACGGTGCTCGTCGGCATCGTGCTTGTCGCGATCGCGATGGCCCTCGGCGGCTGACCGCCGGGGCGTCGCCGTGACGGCGCGGTTGGCGAAAAAGATGCGGCGCTTCGCCAGGCTCGGAGCATACGGACGGGAAATGGTGAAGCGGCGCGGCCTGACATCGCCTCGCGATATGCTCTTCCTTTGTTCGGGCTGCACTGATGCCGTCTGGCCCGGCACCCGACGCCTTGCGCGGACTGGCCGAGAAGGAACTCTGAAAAGGCGCAGTTCGGCGGATGCAGCGGCACGCTTTCGCCAGCGCAATCAAGAAGCATCGGCGCTATTTGCAGCCCATTTGCCGCAGGTTGCAGATTCCGGAAGTAAAGCCGCATCTTTTCGACTGGAACTATAGCAATCCATTCAATTTCTTAAGGCCCTGTTTAAACCGTATATAATAGCGTCGGTGGTTTCCGCGTCCTTGGCCGCAAGCTGGTGTGAATTGAGAGCCACGCTCGACACCCTGCGCAGCATGCTGCGCCCGATAGCCCGACCGACGAACGTGCCCGCCGCGCTCGCGCTGCTCGTCATTGTCGTGGCCGGTGTTTTCGCGGAGTACCAGAACCGCCGCCTCAACGAGCAAAGGCTGCGCGCCGACGTGCTGGCCCAGGTCAGCCTGATCCGCGCCAAGCTCGAAGGCCACATCAACAGCAACATCCAGCTCGTGCGCGGCCTCGTCGCCACCCTGTCCACCGAACCGGCCATGTCGCAGGGCCGGTTCTCGGAACTGGCGAGCAAGATCCTCGCCGGGCGCCCGCAGGTGACGCACGTCGCCGGGGGGCCCGGCTTCGTCGTCCGCCTTATCCATCCGCTGGGCGGCAACGAGAAGGCCCTTGGCCTGGACTATATGAAGCAACCGGCGCAGCGCGAGGCGGTACTTCGCGCCCGCGACAGCGGCGAGATGGTGCTGGCGGGGCCGGTCGACCTGGTCCAGGGCGGCCGCGCCTTCATCGGCCGGTTCCCCGTCTTCACGATCGACGGCCAGGGCCAGAGGCAATTCTGGGGCATCGTCTCGTCGGTGTTCAATGTCGAGCGCCTCTACCGGGACAGCGGGCTGATGGACCCGAAGCTGCCGATCGAGGTCGCCATCACCGGCAGCGACGGTCTCGGCGACGACGGCGAACACTTCTACGGCCGGGGCGATATAGCAGGGCAGCGGCCGGTCGAAGCGGAGGTGATCCTGCCGTCGGGGACCTGGCACATCGACGCGGTGCCTCGAGGCGGATGGGAGCAGACGCCGCCCAACGCCTCGATGCTCAGGCTGGCGATCCTCGCCACCGGCCTGCTGATCCTGATCCCGACCGTGCTCACCGGGCGCCTGATCGACGAGCGGCTGAGGACCGCCGGCGAACTCGGCCGTCGCGAGGTCGAGCTGGAACTGCTGTCGCGGCGCCTGGAACTGGCGCTCGGCACGTCGAAGATCGGTGTCTGGGAGATAAACCTGGAGACGAGCGAGCTCCATTGGGACGACCGCACCAACGAGCTGTTCGGACACGAACCGGACGGCGGACCACGCAGCTACAAGCATTGGGAGGACGCGGTGCACCCCGACGATCTCCTGCGGGCGCGGGCGGATTTCAACCGCGCCGTCGATGCGATGGGCAGCTATCATTCGGAATACCGGGTGCTGCTGCCGGACGGTACTGTTCGCCATATCCGGGAGTCAGGCACCGCCTACAAGGATCCCGATGCCCCGGCGCGCATGGTCGGCGTCAACTGGGACGTGACGACGGACCTCGCCCTGGCCGAGAAGCTCCGGCACACGAACCTGCTGAGCGAGGCGCGCAACGTCGAGCTGGAAGCGGCCCAGCAACGCATCAGGTTCAACGCGCTCCACGATTCGCTGACCGGCCTGCCCAACCGGCGCTACCTCGACGAGGTGCTCGCCGCGCACGTCGAGCAGTTTGACGGCGGCGAGCGCGCCGCCCTGCTGCATCTCGACCTCGACCGTTTCAAGCAGATCAACGACACGCTCGGCCACGCCGCCGGCGACGCCATGCTGGTCCATGCCGCGCGCGTGCTGAAGAACAATCTCAGGTCGGGCGAATTCGTCGCCCGCGTCGGCGGCGACGAATTCGTGGTGTTCTGCAGGATCGCCGCGGCCGACAAGCCGCGCTGGGGCGAACTGCTCGCCAGCCTCGCCGACCGCATTATCGACGAGATGCACCAGCCGGTGGCCTACCAGGGCCACGAATGCCGCTTCGGCGTCTCGATCGGCATCGCCTGCGATCTCGACCAGGTCGCCGATCCGCACCGGCTGCTGGTCAATGCCGACCTCGCGCTCTACCGGGCGAAGAGCCGCGGCCGCAACCGCCACCAGTTCTTCAACGACGCGCTGCAGGCCGACATCCTCGCCACCAAGCGCGTTGCCGACGACATCCTGTCGGGGCTGGAGCGGGGCGAGTTCGTCGCCTGGTACCAGCCGCAGTTCGACGCAAGGACCCACGCCATCGTCGGCGTCGAGGCGCTGGCGCGCTGGAACCATCCGACCGAAGGCCTGCTGGCGCCGAACGACTTCATCAAGGTCGCCGAGGAGCTGAACGCGGTCGCCACCATCGACCGCATGATCCTCGAGCAGACGCTGGCCGACTTCGACGACTGGGCGGCCAGCGGGCTCAGGGTGCCGAAGGCCTCGGTCAACGTGTCGGCGCGGCGCCTGCACGACGAGGAGCTGATCCGCAGCCTGGGAGAGCTTTCCATCCGGCCGGGAACCATCTCCTTCGAGCTGGTGGAATCGATCTTCCTCGACGAGAACGACGAGCTGTTCACCTGGAACGTCGAGCAGATCAAGGCGCTGGGCATCGACATCGAGATCGACGATTTCGGCTCCGGCCATGCCTCGATCGTCAGCCTGCTCAGGCTGAAGCCTTCCCGGCTGAAGATAGACCGGCAGCTGGTGACGCCGATCGTCGATTCGCCGGCGCAGCGCCAGCTGGTCGGCTCGATCCTCGAGATCGGCAGGTCGCTCGGCATCGAGGTGCTGGCCGAGGGCGTCGAGACGATGGAGCATGCGCGGGTGCTGAAGCGGCTGGGCTGCAACGCATTGCAGGGCCACGCCTTCGCGCGGGCCATGAGCGCGTCCGAATTCAAGGCGTTCGCCCGCGCCCGCCAGTTGCGCGAGGCGTCGTAGCCTTGATCGCGGCGTTTTTGCCCGCCATATCCAGCGCCGACAAATCACGTTATAGACGCCGCCATGGCGGCGAGGGCCAATGGCGAAAATTCCCCTGAAGCTTGAAGAGCTGGTCGACGGCGAGGCGCTCTGCGGGCAGCTCGACGCGCTGGCCGGCAAGGCCGGGCCGCAGTCCGGCGAGCCCAGGGCGAAGGCGCTTGCCCTCTTCAAGGAGACGCTTGCGGCCGGACGCCAGGTCGCCGAGAAACTGCTGATCGAGGACGGCGGCGGCACGGCCTGCGCGATGCGTCTGTCCTACCTGATGGACGTGATCATCCGCGCGCTGCACGACTTCGCGCTGACGCAGGTGCCGGGCGGCAAGGGCAACGCGCCGCGCATGGCCATGGTGGCGACCGGCGGCTACGGCCGCGGCACGCTGGCTCCGGGTTCCGACATCGACCTGCTCTTCCTGCTGCCGGCCAGGCAGACGCCGCAGGGCGAGGCGGTCGTCGAGTACATGCTCTACATGCTGTGGGACATGGGGCTGAAAGTCGGCCACGCCACCCGCAACGTCGACGAATGCATCAGGCAGGCGCGCTCCGACGTTACCATCCGCACCTCGATCCTGGAGGCGCGTTTCCTGTGGGCGGAGGAAGCGCTCTACGACGAGCTGATGGCGCGCTTCGACAGGGAAGTGGTGAAGGGCACCGGCGCCGAATACGTCCAGGCCAAGCTCGCCGAGCGCGACGAGCGGCACGCCAAGGCCGGCGACACGCGCTACCTGGTCGAGCCCAACGTCAAGGACGGCAAGGGCGGCCTGCGCGACCTGCAGACGCTGTTCTGGATCGGCAAGTATTTCTACCGCGTGCGCACCGCCGCGGAACTGGTCGACAAGGGCGTGTTCACGCAGTCGGAATACGACCAGTTCACGAAGGCCGAGGATTTCCTCTGGGCGGTGCGCTGCCATATGCATTTCCTGACCGGCAAGGCCGAGGAGCGGCTGCACTTCGACATACAGCGCGATATCGCCGAGCGGCTCGGCTATACCAGCCACCCCGGCCTGTCGGCGGTCGAGCGCTTCATGAAGCACTACTTCCTGATCGCCAAGGACGTCGGCGACCTGACGCGCATCTTCTGCGCGGCGCTGGAAGAAGAGCAGGCCAAGCACGTTCCGGGCTTCAACCGCATCTTCCTGACCTTCCAGCGGCGCAGGAGGAAGCTCGCCGGCACCACCGACTTCATCGTCGACAACCATCGCATCAACGTCGCCGACGAGCACGTGTTCGAGCGCGACCCGGTGAACATGCTCAGGCTCTTCTGGTTCGCCGACAAGCACGGGCTGGAATATCATCCGGACGCGTTGAAGCTGCTCACCCGCTCGCTCGGCCTGGTCGACAAGAACCTGCGTCGCAACGCCGAGGCGAACCGGCTGTTCCTCGACATCCTCACCTCGGACCGCAATCCCGAACTCAATCTCAGGCGCATGAACGAGGCCGGCCTGCTCGGCCGGCTGATCCCGGATTTCGGGAAGATCGTCGCCATGATGCAGTTCTCGATGTACCATCACTACACCGTCGACGAGCACCTGATCCGCTGCATCGGCGTGCTGCACCAGATCGAGCGCGGCGAAGGCGAGAAGATTCACCCGCTGTCGCATTCGCTGATGCCGGGGCTGAGGAAGAGCCGAGAGGTGCTCTACGTGGCGGTGCTGCTGCACGACATCGCCAAGGGCCGGCCGGAGGATCATTCGGAGGCCGGCGCCAGGATCGCGCGGCGCCTCTGCCCGCACATGGGCCTGTCGGCGGCGGACACGGAGACCGTCGCCTGGCTGGTCCAGAACCACCTCGTCATGTCGATGACGGCGCAGACGCGCGACCTCAACGACAGGAAGACCATCGACGATTTCGCGTCGGTCGTACAGTCGGTCGAGCGGCTGAAGCTGCTCCTGGTGCTCACCGTCTGCGATATCAGGGGCGTCGGGCCGGGCGTCTGGAACGGCTGGAAGGGCCAGCTGCTGCGCACGCTCTATTACGAGACGGAGCTGCTGCTGACCGGCGGCTTCTCCGAGATGAAGCGCGCCGAGCGCGCCGTCGAGGCGCGTGAGCGGCTGGTGGAGGGACTCGCCCACTGGCCGGAGAAGGCGCGGCGCGCCTATGTCGGGCTGCACTACGAGAATTACCTGCTCACCGTGCGGCAGGAGGACCAGCTGCGGCACGCGGAGTTCATCCGCGAGGCGGATGCGGCGAAGAAGCAGCTATCCACCATGGTGAAGACGCACGCCTTCGAGGCGGTGACGGAGATCACCGTGCTGGCGCAGGACCATCCGCGCCTCCTGTCGGTGATAGCCGGCGCCTGCGCCTCGGCCGGCGGCAACATCGTCGACGCGCAGATATTCACCACCTCGGACGGACGCGCGCTGGACACGATCCTGATCTCGCGCGAGTTCGACCGTGACGAGGACGAGCGGCGGCGGGCCGAGCGCGTCGGCCGGCTGATCGAGGACGTGCTGTCGGGCAAGGTCTGGCTGCCCGACATGATCGAGAAGCGCACCAAGCCGAGGCGCGGCTCCAAGACGTTCAGGATCGCGCCCCGCGCCGACATCACCAATTCGCTGTCCAACCGCTTCTCGGTGATCGAGGTCGAGGGGCTCGACCGGCCGGGCCTCCTGTCGGAGATCACCGGCACGCTGTCCGACCTGTCGCTCGACATCGCGTCGGCGCACATCACCACCTTCGGCGAGAAGGTGATCGACACCTTCTACGTCACCGACCTCACCGGCGCGAAGATCGAGAACCCGACGCGGCAGGAGACGGTGAAGAATCGCCTGATCGCCACGCTGGAGGGTGCGGCGGCCATCGAACGCGCGGCAAAGGCGAAGGCGGCGGCGGAGTGAAAGACGTCGTATGAGCCTGGTGAAAAAATTCGCGACGGTCGCGTCGGGCACGCTGATGAGCCGCGTGCTCGGCTTCACCCGCGAGATGCTGATGGCGGCGGCCGTCGGCACCGGGCCGGTGGCCGACGCCTTCTACGCCGCCTTCCAGTTTCCCAACACCTTCCGCAGGCTGTTCGCCGAGGGCGCGTTCAACGCCGCCTTCGTGCCGCTCTTCGCCAAGGAGATCGAGGCGAACGGCGTCGACGGCGCAAAACGCTTCTCCGAGGAAGTGTTCGGCGTGCTGTTCACCGTGCTGCTGACGCTCACCATCGTCATGCAGCTCTCCATGCCGCTGCTGGTGCGCTACGCCATCGCGCCGGGCTTTGCCGACGATCCCGAAAAGCTGTCGGTGACGACCTCGCTCGCCACCATCATGTTCCCCTACCTCATCTGCATGTCGCTCGGCGCCATGATGGCGGGCATGCTGAACTCGCTGCGCCGCTATTTCGCCGCGGCGATCGCGCCCGTCTTCCTCAACATCATTCTGATCGGCGTGCTGGCCTATGCCTGGCATCAGGGCATGGACGGACCGGCGGTCGGCTACGCGCTGGCCTGGGGGGTGCTGGCGGCCGGCCTCGTGCAGCTCGCCATCGTCTGGGTGGCGGTCAGGCATGCCGGCGTGTCGATCGGCTTCCGCCGCCCGCGCCTGACGCCCAACGTCAAGCGGCTGCTCTGGCTGGCGCTGCCGGCGGCGATCACCGGCGGCATCACGCAGATCAACCAGCTGATCGGCACGGCGATCGCGTCCGCCGGCGAGGGCGCGGTGGCCTCGCTCAACCTCGCCGACCGCGTCTACCAGCTGCCGCTCGGCGTGGTCGGCATCGCGGTGGCGATCGTGCTTCTGCCGGAGCTGGCGCGGGCGCTGAAGGCGGGCAACATGGGGGAAGCCTCGAACCTGCAGAACCGCTCGGTCGAGTTCACGCTGTTCCTGACGCTGCCGGCGGCGGCGGCGCTGCTCACCATGTCGGAGCCGATCGTGCGCGTGCTCTACGAGCGCGGCGCCTTCACGGCCGAGGACACGCGGCTGGTGGCGGAGATCCTTGCCATTTTTGGCCTTGGCCTGCCGGCCTTCGTGCTGATCAAGGCCTTCACCCCCGGCTATTTCGCCAGGGAGGACACAAGGACGCCGATGATCTTCGCGGCGATCTCGGTGGCGGTGAACGTTTCGACGGCGCTGTGGCTGTTCCCGTCGATGGGCGCGCCGGGCATCGCGACGGCCTCGGCGGTCGCCGGCTGGGTGAATGCGGCCCTGTTGCTCGGCGTGCTGATCAGGCGCGGCCATTGGGGCAGCGACGCGGGCCTGAACAGGCGCACGCCGCGGCTGATCCTGGCGTCGGCTGTGATGGCGGGCGCGATTTGGGCGGCGATGACCTATCTCGCGCCGCAGCTTTCGTCGGCCGCGCCGATCTACACGCAGGCGGTGACGCTGGCCGCCGTCGTCGCCGGCGCCATGGTGATCTACTTCGCCGCCGCCTTCGGCCTCGGCGGCGCCGACATCGGCATGATCCGCCGGAACGTCAGGCGCAGGGGCGGCGGCGCAGCGGCTCCGGCCGATCAGGAATGATCACGCCGCCCGTGGCGTGATCTTATCCAGCACATCACCAAGCTCACGCTTGCGCTCCGCGAGCTCGAAGTCGCTCTGAAGCCCGAGAAAGAACCCCTCCGACATCTTGAAATAGCGGGCGAGGCGCAGGTCGGTGTCTGCGGTCACCGCTCTTTTGCCGTGCACGATCTCGTTGATACGCCGCGGCGGAACGCCGATGGCGCGAGCGAGCGCATTCTGGCTCAAACCCAGCGGGACCAGGAATTCCTCCAGCAAGATTTCTCCCGCATGGGGATTGTGGAGGGGTTCCTCAATGATAGTCGATGATCTGGACATTCCAGGCTCCGCCTTCCTTCCA
>DATDJN010000226.1:0-2663 GCA_036520515.1 Rhizobiaceae bacterium | reverse complement strand
TTCGACGACGCCTTCACCTTCATCTTCGAGAAGACCGAGCACGGCTGGGTGTGGGCGCACGCCTACCAGTTCGACAAGGACACGGCGACCTTCATCGTCGAGTGCAGCCAGGAGACCTGGGACAAGTTCGGCTTCGGCGCGATGTCGCAGCAGGAATCGATCGCCACCTGCGAGAAGATATTCGAAAAACATCTCGGCGGGCATCCGCTGATGACCAACGCCAACCACATCCGCGGCTCCGCCTGGATCAATTTCCCGCGCGTGCTGTGCGAGCGCTGGTCCTACAAGAACCTGGCCCTGATGGGCGACGCCGCCGCTTCCGCCCACTTCTCCATCGGCTCGGGCAGCAAGCTGGCGCTGGAGAGCGCTGTGGCGCTTGCCGACTACGTCCATGCCGAGCCCGACCTGGAGTCGGCGTTCCGCAAATACGAGGATGCGCGGCGCACCGAGGTGCTGAAGCTGCAGTCGGCTGCGCGCAACTCGCTGGAATGGTTCGAGGAGGTGGAGCGCTATCTCGACCTCGATCCCGTCCAGTTCAACTATTCGCTTTTGACGCGCTCGCAGCGCATCAGCCACGAGAATTTGCGCCTGCGCGATCCCGAATGGCTGGGCGACGCGGAGGCGTGGTTCCAGCAGGAGGCCGGCGCGCCGGAAGAGAACTGGAAGCGCGCGCCGATGTTCGCGCCCTTCAAGCTGCGCGACATGAACCTGGTCAACCGCGTCGTCGTTTCACCAATGGCGCAGTACAAGGCTGTCGACGGCTGCCCCACCGACTGGCATTTTGCGCACTATGCCGAACGCGCCAAGGGGGGCGCCGGCCTCGTCTATATCGAGATGACCTGCGTCTCTCCGGAGGGCCGCATCACGCCCGGCTGCCCCGGCTTCTACAAGCCCGAGCATGAGGTGGCGTGGAAGCGTCTGGTCGACTTCGTGCACAGCGAGACCGAGGCGAAAATCTGCGCGCAGATCGGCCATTCCGGCGCCAAGGGCTCGACGCAAGTCGGCTGGGAGGAAGGCGACGCCCCCCTCAAGGACGGCAACTGGCCGCTGATGGCCGCTTCCGCCGTGCCGTGGTCCGAGCACAACCAGGTGCCGAAGGCGATGACCCGCGCCGACATGGACATGGTTCGCGACCAGTTCGTCGCGTCGGCGGAGATGGCCGACCGTTGCGGTTTCGACATGCTGGAGATCCATGCCGCGCACGGCTACCTGCTCTCCTCCTTCATCACGCCGCTGACCAACCATCGCACCGACGAATATGGCGGCTCGCTGGAGAACCGCATGCGCTACCCGCTGGAGATCTTCCACGCGGTGCGCGAGGCGTGGCCGCTGCATAAGCCGATCTCGGTGCGCATCTCGGCCAATGACTGGGTCGGCATCGAGGGCGTGACGCCGGCCGACGCAGTGGAGATCGCCAGGATGCTGTCGGCCGCCGGCGTCGACATCTGCGACGTCTCGGCCGGCCAGACCTCGACCCGCGCAAAACCCGTCTACGGCCGCATGTTCCAGACGCCCTTCTCCGACCGCATCCGCAACGAGACCGGCATGGCGACGATGGCGGTCGGCAACATCTACGAGCCCGACCACGTGAACTCGATCCTGATGGCCGGTCGCGCCGACCTCGTCTGCCTTGCGCGCCCGCATCTCGCCGATCCCTACTGGACGCTGCATGCGGCAGTCACGCTCGGCGACCGCGGCGTCAAATGGCCCGACCCGTACCTGCCCGGTCGCGACCAGCTCTACCGCCTGGCGGCGCAGAAGAACGCGGCGGCGGAGTTCAAGGTATGACCACCGTTCGCCACGCCCTCGTCACAGGCGGCGGCTCGGGCGTCGGACGGGCGATCGCGCTGTCGCTCGCCGAAGCCGGCGTCGACGTGACCATCTGTGGGCGGCGGGCCGACGCACTGGCCGAAGTATCCAGGGAAAACGGGCGCGTTCACGGCATTCCCGCCGACGTCACCGACGAACAGTCGATGCTCTCGCTCTACAAGGCGGCCGAGGCCGCGCGCGGGCCGTTCGACATCGTGGTCGCCAATGCCGGCGCGGCCGACAGCGCGCCTGCGCACAAGATCACGCTCGACGACTGGCGGAAGACGCTCGACGTGAACCTCACCGGCGCGTTCCTCACGGTGCAGCCGGCGCTGGCGGGCATGGCGTCGCGCAAGTCCGGCCGCATCGTCTTCATCGCCTCCACCGCCGGCCTCAAGGGCTATGGCTACGTCGCGCCCTACGTCGCGGCCAAGCACGGCGTCGTCGGGCTGATGCGCGCGCTCGCCGCCGAGCTCGCCCGGACGGGCGTCACGGTCAATGCGGTGTGCCCCGGCTATGTCGAGACCGACATGCTCGAACAGTCGGTGAAGAAGATCGTCGAGAAGACCGGCCGCTCCCCCGAGGATGCGCGTGCGGCTCTCGCCGCGACCAATCCGCAAGGCCGGCTGGTGCAGGCCGACGAGGTTGCGGACGCCGTGCTCTGGCTCTGCGGCGACAAGGCCAGATCTGTCACCGGCCAGACGATAGCGCTTTCAGGTGGCGAGACATGGTAAGCGCGCCGCTTTCCACGATCTCCAAGGACAGCAAGGAGCGGCTGCGTCTCTGGATCAGGCTGCTCAGGGCGTCGCGCACCATCGAGGCGGATCTGCGCGAGCGTCTCAGGCGGGAGTTCG
>DATDJN010000225.1:0-5166 GCA_036520515.1 Rhizobiaceae bacterium | reverse complement strand
CTGAAGCCCGGCGGCCATTTCCTGTCGAAGACCTTCCAGGGCGGCACCGAGCACACCGTGCTCGACCTCCTGAAGAGGAACTTCCGCTCGGTGCACCACGTCAAGCCCCCGGCCTCGCGCGGCGAATCGGTCGAGCTTTATCTGCTCGCCAAGGACTTCAAGGGCCGCGATCCCGCAGGCAGCGAAGGTTAGAACCCATTACCCGTCAATAGGGCCGTCTTCCGCGACAGAAATCCACGCGCCGCCGCTTTCCTTCGCGGGCCGGACGTGGTACCTGCCGCTGCCAATCCTGATAGGGAATATCCGAGTCGGCGCGGTCCAATGGTTCCGCGCCCGTTTCGTTTTAGATAAGGATCGGCCATGGCGAAGATTATCGAGACTGCAACCGGCGCCACCGCGCTGACCTTCGACGACGTGCTCCTGCAGCCGGGCCATTCGGAGGTCATGCCGGGCGAAACCGATATCAGCACGCGGATCGCCATCGACATCGATCTCAACCTTCCGATCCTCTCGGCCGCCATGGATACGGTCACGGAAGCGCCGCTGGCGATCGCCATGGCGCAGGCGGGCGGCATCGGGGTCATCCATCGCAATTTCACGCCGGCAGAGCAGGCCGAGCAGGTCCGCCAGGTCAAGAAGTTCGAATCGGGCATGGTGGTGAACCCGGTCACCATCGGGCCCGAGGCGACGCTGGCCGACGCGCGCACCTTGATGAAGGTGCATGGCATCTCTGGCATTCCGGTGGTCGAGAATGGCGGCGCGGGCGGCCAGAAGATCGGCCGGCTGGTCGGCATCCTCACCAACCGCGACGTGCGATTCGCTTCGGACCCGTCGCAGAAGGTCTACGAGCTGATGACCAAGGAGAACCTGGTCACGGTGAAGGACACGGTCGATCCGGAAGAGGCCAAGCGCCTGCTGCACCAGCGCCGCATCGAGAAGCTGCTGGTCGTGGACACGGCCGGCAACTGCGTCGGGCTGATCACCGTGAAGGACATCGAGAAGTCGCAGCTCAATCCGAACGCGTCGAAGGATGCGCAGGGCAGGTTGCGGGTCGCCGCGGCGACCACCGTCGGCGACGACGGCATGGAGCGCGCCGAGCGGCTGATCGACTCCGGCGTCGATCTCCTGGTGGTCGATACCGCGCACGGCCATTCGCAGCGCGTCCTCGATGCCGTTGCGCGGGCGAAGAAGCTCTCCAACTCCGTCCGCATCATGGCTGGCAACGTCGCCACCGCCGAAGGCACGCAGGCGCTGATCGATGCCGGGGCTGATGCGGTCAAGATCGGCATCGGGCCGGGCTCGATCTGCACCACGCGCGTCGTGGCAGGCGTCGGCGTGCCGCAGCTTTCGGCGATCATGGCGGCGGTCGAGACCGCGCAGCGCTCCGGCGTGTCGGTCATCGCCGACGGCGGCATCAAGTTTTCGGGCGATCTCGCCAAGGCGCTTGCCGCGGGGGCCGGGGCCGCCATGGTCGGCTCGCTGCTTGCCGGAACCGAGGAAAGCCCCGGCGACGTCTATCTTCACCAGGGCCGTTCGTTCAAAGCCTATCGCGGAATGGGTTCCGTCGGCGCGATGGCGCGCGGCTCGGCCGACCGATACTTCCAGGCCGAGGTCCGCGACACGCTGAAGCTGGTGCCGGAAGGCATCGAAGGGCAGGTGCCCTACAAGGGACCGGTCTCGGGCGTGCTCCACCAGCTCGCCGGCGGCCTCAAGGCCGCAATGGGCTATGTCGGCGCCAAGGATCTGGCCCAACTGCGCGAGCGCGCGACCTTCGTGCGCATCTCGCCGGCAGGCCTGCGCGAGAGCCACCCGCACGACGTGACGATCACCCGCGAGAGCCCGAACTACTCGGTCTGAGGGGAGGGCAAGCGGCGATTCGAGCGCCGCTTAGAGCAGCGAACGCGCAAACGGAATCGCTTTCTCTGCTCTATCTCTTCGTTGTGCGCATCGGAGTTTTCCGAAAACGCTACGCACCTTTCGGTCCGACGCTCTGGTCTTCGACTTCGAACACCGCGATCTTGCGGCGTTCGAACCTGATCGCGATCTCGCCGCGCACCAGCCGCAGCGCCTGCTCGCCGAACACCTCGCGTCGCCAGCCGCGCAGGGCAGGGACGTCGGCGGTCTCGCCCTCGGCGGCGATGCGGTCGATGTCGTCGCTGGAGGCCAGCACTTTTGCCGCGACGCCTTCCTTCTCGGCGACGAGCCTCAGCAGCACCTTGAGCAGTTCCGCCGCCGCGCTCGATCCCTCGGCCTGCTGCGGCATCTTCGGCAACCGCGGCATCTGGTCCCTGGGGATATCGAGCGCCGTGTTGATCGCGCCGAGCAGGGCGCCTGCCGTCGCCGATCGCTCCCAGCCCTTCGGCGTGGTCCTCAGCCGCGCCAGGCCCGCGGCGTCACGCGGCTGCTGCTGCGCTATCTCGTAGATCGCGTCGTCCTTCAGCACGCGCCCCCGCGGCACGTTGCGCTCGCGTGCCTCGTGTTCGCGCCAGGTCGACACGGCCTGCATCACCGCCAGCTCCTGCGGCTTGCGCAGGCGCATCTTCAACCTTTTCCAGGCGTCCTCAGGCTTCGGGTCGTAGGTCGAACGCGCGGTGAGGACCTCCATCTCCTCGTTCAGCCAGTGGGCGCGATCCTCACGGTCGAGCTCGACCTTCAGGTGTTTGTAGACGTCGATCAGATGCGTCACGTCGGCCAGCGCATAGGCGAGCTGCTTGTCCGACAGCGGGCGGTGCCGCCAGTCGGTGAAGCGGGACGACTTGTCGAGCTGCGCCCCGGTGATCTTCTGCACCAGCTGGTCGTAGGACACGCTGTCGCCGAAACCGCAGACCATGGCGGCGACCTGGGTGTCGAAGACGGGGTGGGGGATCAGGCCGCCGAGATGGAAGACGATCTCGATGTCCTGCCTGGCGGCATGGAAGACCTTGAGAACGGACTCGTCCGCCATCAGCGCGAAGAACGGCTTGAGGTCGATCCCGGGAGCCAGCGGGTCGATCAGCGCCGTCACGCCGGGCGACGCCATCTGGATGAGGCAGAGCTCCGGCCAGAAGGTCGTCTCGCGGATGAACTCGGTGTCGACGGTGACGAATTCGGATTTCCCCAATTCGCCTATGACGGAGTCAAGCTCGGTCTGGGTCGTAATCACATGCATGAAAAGTCTTCGATCGACAGGATGACCCGCTTCCATTCCAGTCAAAGGGCCATTCGTCAAGCGTAGACGCCGAAAGACCGTCCGTCACTCCTCCATTCGGCCTTTTCCGGAATCGCTGTTCCGGCGCGTCAGGCGAGCGAAGATGGGCGATGTCCGCAGGAGCGCGATGAAGCGGCTGCGTCCGCTCGCCGGCACGGCGGCGCGGGCCTGCATGCGGTAGACGATGATGAGAATGAAGGAGGCGTAGATCGTTGCGCTGAAGATAAACAGCGATTGCGGGCCGAAATCCTGCATGAAGAACGCGGCGACCACCGGGCCGACGATCGCGCCGATGGAGTAGAACAGCATCAGCGCCGCGTTGACGAGCACGAACTCGCCCTTCTCCGCCCGGTCGTTGGCGTGGGCAGCCGAGAGCGAATAGAGCGGCATCGCGAACGACCCGAAGACGAAGACCAGCGCGAAGTTGGCGAGCGGCGCGGTTCCGGCCAGGAAAACCAGCGCCAGCGCCGCGATCATGGCGCCGGTCGTCGTGATGAGCAGGATGCGCCGCCGGTCCCAGAGATCGGAGAGGTGGCCGAGCGGATACTGGATCATGGCGCCGCCGATGATGCCGATGCTGACGAAGGTCACGATGTCGGTTACCGACATGCCGATCTGCTCGGCATAGACAGGCGAGAGCGTCCGGAAGGCGCTGTTGGTCATGCCGACGGCGATGCATCCGATGCAGCCGAGCGGCGAAATCCGCCAGACCCGGGCGAGGTCGAGCTTCACCTCCTCCGGCGCCTTCGGGTTGGAGCGGTCGCCGAGCGATACCGGCACCAGCGAAAGCGTGACCATGATCGACATGATCGCAAAGATGGTGAAACCGCCCGGCCCGAAGACCGGGATCAGGAACTGCGCCCCGGTCACCGACCCGATGTCGACGATGCGATAAAGCGCCAGCACCCGCGCGCGGTCGTGGTTCTGGACGCTGGAATTGAGCCACGCCTCAATCACCGTGAACAGGCCGGCGAAGCAGAAGCCGCTGGCGAAACGGATAATCGACCAAAAGAGGGGATCGATGACGAGGACGAGCAGCAGCGTGCCGGCCGCCGCGATCGCCGCCAGTGCCGAGAAGGAGCGGACGTAGCCGACCGACTTCATGATGCGGGTGATGAAGATGCAGCCGAGCAAAAAGCCGCCGAAATAGGCGGTGCCCATGAAGCCGATGGTGGCTGGCGAAAAGCCCTCCTGCGCTCCGCGGAGCGCGATCAGCGTGCTCTGCAGCCCGTTGCCGCCCAGCAGGATGCCTGCAGCGACAAGGAGAGGGATAAGCGGGCGGATGGACGACATATGTTGTGAAAGAATCCGCGAGGCGGGCCTCTTTATTGGGCCATCATGCCCAGGATTGCCAGCGCAATACCGCCACCGATTTTCGCGAAACCGCCTTCGCCTTGACAAATCGGGGTGCCCATGCGCTTTTCCGCGCGAATTTTGGGCCGGTGTTTGCCGGCGTCCGCAATGCCCCGGAACATGACATGACGATGCATCGCTACCGCAGCCACACCTGCGCACAATTGAGAAATACCGACGCCGGGAAGGATGTCAGGCTTTCAGGCTGGGTCCACCGCGTGCGCGACCATGGCGGCCTGCTCTTCATCGATCTGCGCGACCACTACGGCATGACGCAGATCGTGGCCGACCCCGATTCGCCGGCCTTCAAGGCGGCGGAAGCCGTGCGCGGCGAGTGGGTGATCCGCGTCGATGGCGAGGTCAAGGCGCGCATGGCGGAAGCCGTGAATCCGAACCTGCCGACCGGAGAGATCGAGGTGTTCGCACGCGAGATCGAGGTTTTGTCGGCCGCCAAAGAGCTGCCGCTGCCGGTGTTCGGCGAACCCGACTATCCGGAAGACATCCGCCTGAAATACCGCTTCCTCGACCTGCGCCGCGAGACGCTGCACAAGAACATCGTCGCCCGCACGAAGATCATCGCCGAGATGCGCAACCGCATGGCGGACGCCGGCTTCACCGAGTTTTCG
>DATDJN010000224.1:0-3317 GCA_036520515.1 Rhizobiaceae bacterium | reverse complement strand
TCCCCATCCAGAAGCCGGGCGACAAAGCGCAGGCGTTCTTCCATTACCGAACTCGCTTTCCACGGCATCCACACCTCCCGCAGAACAAAAGCGGAAAGTGTAACCCATGTGTCCGGTACGATTTGTCACCTATGTCTCGGGTCGCTCAGGGATTGACCGGCGGTATGATGTTGTTCGCTGTGTTGGTGCCGCCAGTTACCCACTCCTCTTGGTGGCATCCAGCGGATGGCTCTGAACCGCAGGCTCGTCATCGGCAATCGCGCGCCAGCCTGCCCCTTCGAGGTCGTCGTACTGGCCGTTTTTGAGCGACCAGAGGAAGCCCATCAGGCCGACGGCGCCGAGCGTCAGTGCCAGCGGCACCAGAAACACCAGAACCTCCATCAGCCGAACTCCCTCGTGCCGCGATGGGCGCGCAATGCATTCAGGATCACCAGCAATGACGAACCCGACATCGCGGCGGCGGCAATCAATGGCGTCGCGAAGCCCGCCATCGCGAGCGGCACCGCAAGCAAATTGTAGCCCGCGGCCAGCCACAGGTTTTGCCGCATCAGCCGCAGGGCCTTGCGCGACAGGCCGATTGCCGAGACGACGGGCGCGAGGCGATCGCCGAGGAACACCAGATCGGCGGTCGCCTGGCTCAGATGGGTGGCGCTGACCGGCGACATCGAGACGTGCGCGGCGGCGAGCGCCGGCGCGTCGTTCATGCCGTCGCCGACCATCAGGACCTTGACGCCGCGCCGCTTCAATTCCTCGATGCGGGCGATCTTGTCCGAAGGCGTGACGCCTGCGCGCCATTCGTGAATTCCGAGCGCTTCCGCCGCATGGCGTACCGCAGGCTCGCGATCGCCGGACAGGATCTCGACGTTGATCCCGGCCTTCACGAGTGCGGCAACGGCGCCGGCCGCATCGTGGCGCAGGCGCTGCCGCACCGCGAAGACGTGCCGCGTCTCACCGTGACGGAAGGCGACGACGGAAGCCTCTGGATCCCGGCACAGGATTTCGCTGGCAGCCTGGTCAGCGTCGCAAAATGACGGCCTGCCCAGCCGGACTTCGAGCCCGGCGACGATACCGCGTACGCCCTGACCTGCAATCTCCTCGACCCCGGCCAACGGCGTCTTTGCCCCGGAAGCCCGCGCCACTGCGGCGGCGACGGGATGATGGCTGGCCAATGCGAGCTGCCCGGCGAGTTCGAAAGCGTCTTTCGGAACATCGCCGGCGTTCGTGACGTCGAGCTCCGGCAGG
The DNA here is from genome assembly GCA_036520515.1 of Rhizobiaceae bacterium. GTDB lineage: Bacteria > Pseudomonadota > Alphaproteobacteria > Rhizobiales > Rhizobiaceae > Mesorhizobium_K. The sequence goes on along the minus strand of DATDJN010000224.1, from coordinate 2,075 downwards.
GTCAGCGTGCCCGTCTTGTCGAACACGGCATGATCGACATCGGCCAGCCGCTCGATGGCATCGCCGGAATTGAGCAGCACGCCGGTCCGGAACATGGCGCCCGAGACGACGGTCTGCACCGCCGGGATCGCCAGCCCGAGCGCACAGGGACAGGTGATGATGAGAACCGAGATCGCGGTGACGATGGCGTCGTGCCAGGTCGCACCGATCGCGGCCCAGCCCAGCATGGTGAGAAGCGCCGCCGTATGCACGACGGGCGCATAGAGTCGCGAAGCGCGGTCGGCGAGCTGGACGTAGCGCGAGCGCGCCTGCACCGCGTTATCGAGCAGCCGGCTGATCTCCGCCAGCAGCGTGCCTTCGGACGCGGCCGACACCCGCACCCGCAGGGCGCCGGACAGATTAAGCGTGCCGGCGTAGACGGCCGTGCCCGGCACCGCCTTCACGGGCAATGTTTCGCCCGTGATCAGGCTCTGGTCGATCTTGGATTCCCCCCCGATCACGGAGCCATCGACAGCGCAACGTTCGCCCGGACGCAACAGGACGATATCGCCGGCCCGCACGGCGGCAATCGGCACCACGCTGATTTCATCGGCGCCGACGAACTTCGTGGCGGTTTCCGCCTTCAGCGCCGCGAGGTTTCCGGCGACCGCGCGCGTCTTGCGGCGCATGCTCTGATCGAGATAGCGGCCGGCCAGCAGGAAGGCGAGCAGCATCAGCGCGGCGTCGAAATAGACATGTTCGGCGTGTTGAATGGTTTCGGCGACCGACATCGCCAGCGCCAGCACGATGCCGATACTGATCGGCACATCCATGTTGGTGCGGCGCACCCGCAAGGCCTGCCAGGCCGACCTGAAGAACGGCTGTCCCGAATAGGCCGCAGCCGGCAAGGCAATCAGCGCCGACAGCCAGTGGAAGAAATCGCGCTGCTCCGGGATCATGTCGCTGACATTGCCGGACCACACCGGGATCGACAGCATCATGACGTTCATCGCGGCAAAGGCGGCGACGCCGAGGCAGCGGAGCAGGAAGCCCGCCTGCTCGGTCTCCACCGCTTCGGCACGGACCGGCTCGAACGGATAGGCCTTGTAGCCGAGCTCTGCCAGGCGGTCGATGAAACGGGCCGGATCGAGCGTGCCCTGCTTCCACTCCAGCGCCACGCGACGGTCGGTCAGGTTGACACGCGCCAGCGTCACGTCCGGAAGTTCGGAAAGGCCGCGCTCGATCTTCGACATGCAGCCGGCGCAATTGACGCCCTCCACCGCCAGATCGATATGCGACAGCCCCGATCCGAGGTGCCGGACATAATGTGAAAAGTCTCGCGTCGCCTGCATGATCCGGCCTTCCTAGTTCAGCAACACGCGGTTCTTGGACAGAAACAGCCGCTGTCCGGCCGAGACGCCTTCGAGCACCAGATCCCATTGGCCCGGCGCGATGGCCTCCGTGTTCCCGCGGTAGATACCGATCCCGACCTCGGCGAGCGCTACCGGCAGATCGGCTCGCCGGTCAGCCGGCCGTTCGAACCGGCCCTGGAACGACAGGCCAGACATCGGCCGGCCGTCCTTGTCGCGGGCTTCGACCCGCAGCGTCGCGCCGCCCTGCCCGCTGCGCTCGACATGGGCGTCGACCTTCCAGTTGCGCGCGCTCTGGGCGCGGGCGGTCGCATTTTCCTTCTCGTTGGCGTGGCTGGCGCTGTAGGCGCTATCGACCTCGGTGCCAGGCAAGGTCTGGATCGCAAGCCGCATCATGATGAGGTTGATCCCGATCACGACGCCGAAGAAGGCGACCATCATGAAGAACACCATGCGCCCGGTGATGGCTCTTGGCGCTTGTTGCCGGCTCATTCGAACACTCCTCGAGGGGTTATGGCGCCACAAAATGATCGGTGGCGGAGGCGACCTCGCCGAGTCCGATATCGGTGACGCGGAAATGCACCGGGACGGATTTTTCCGGGTTGTTCTCCGCTGGCGCCGTTACCAGAAGCCGCAGTTCGGTGGTCGTATCGCGCGCCAGGATGATCATCGGCCGGTCCTGCGTCACGGAATCGGCGCCGACGACGTGGAGCGTCGGGTTGACCG
>DATDJN010000223.1:0-11387 GCA_036520515.1 Rhizobiaceae bacterium | reverse complement strand
CTCCACCTCGTTCTCCTGCAGCCGGTCGGTCAGATCGGTGAGCGTGCCGCCCCGCTTGACGCCGAATTTCTCCGGCTTCGCCATGTCCATGACGGGGCCGCGATCCATGGGGTGGGTGAACACCAGGTCCAGCGTGACCGGTCCGCCGTCGACGAGGACGTCCTCGGAGGGAAGGATTTCCTGGAAATGCGAGAGCGCCGCCGAGGGTGTGCAGAGGCAGGCAACGAGAAACGACAGGATCGGCACTTTCATGTCGCACCTCTGGCTATGTCGACGTGTGCCGTTGCGCAGCGGTGGAGGCGTGGGCTACGGCCCAGGGCACTTCCACCGGCATCAGGGTCGACGCCTTTATGCGGTGCACGGTCGCCTCGTAGTCGGACCTGAGCGCCACCAGCCTGTCGCAGCACTCTTTCCTGTCGCTCTTCAACGGCAGTCCAAGCCCTGCGAGCTTGTCGCAGAGCGCGTCGAAGCCGGCAATCAGCCTGTCGTTGTTCGACGTGAAGGGAGAGCTGGCGGTCCATCGGTCTTCGCCTACGTCCTCCGCGATCGATCGGAGGGTGGTCACGCCGGCTTCGCGGCAAAGCCGGACTGCGTCGGTATCCTTGACGTCCAGCGTGCTCAGGATGAGCGAGGCGGTGTCGAGGACGGCAGCGGACGTTCCGAGCCAGGAGGTGTTCCGGTATACGGACGGAACGTAGGCAATGATCGGGGCCGTCAAATGGGTTTCATAGATGCCGCGGAACCAGGCTTCCAGGTCCTCCCATGTGGCGCGTTCGTTGACCGGCCCGGCCTTCGCCAACGCTTCCAGCATCGAGACGCAGTTGGGGTGCATGCCCGTGCGGGCGAACACCCAGCCGACCTTGCGCTCGCGTATCTGGATCGCGGCCTGGTAGCCGGGAACGAAGGTGAAGATCAGGATGACGATCGCCAGGCCGATAGCGGCCTCGTAGACCGCGAGATACTCGCCGACGAGGCTCGAAGGGGTGAGGTAGCCGAGAGTGCTGAGCGCCGAACCGCTGGAACTGAAGGCGCGGGGCCAGCCCGCCTCGATGCCCGGCCCCCAGATGATCAGGCTGAAGGAGAACTGCACGAGCAGGAACCACGACGCCACGATCAGGAAGATGAAGATCGGGAGGATCCAGGCCTGGATCCGCTGCACTTCGCGATATTCGCGGTTGCCGGCAAGGGCATGGACGACGTTCACCGCCACCCTGCGAACCGTCCGTTCGATGACGTCGGACTCCGGCCAGTTGAGCAGCATCGTCCGCACGATCGAGCGGAAATAGACGATGACGCCCAGAACGCCGATGATGACGGCAATGGTGCGGACGATCGTGTCCATCATGGTCGCCCGCGTGATGTCGGATGCACGTTCGCGGTTCCGGCCGCCGGGGCCCCGCTCACCACTCCGTTCGCGATCGGGGCATGCGGATGCGGCTGCAGCTTGGCCTTGGGCAGCAGGAACAGCCAGGTCGTGAAAACGAACGGCGCCGTGAAGGTGGGGATGCCGAGCGGCGAGACCGTGGCATCCAGGGCTCCCTGGACGATGACGGTGAACACCGTGCCAAGCAGCGCGAAGAGAGCCACCCGCCAGGAAGGACGATAGAACACGCAACCGAGGCCGACCGCCGTAAGCACCGGGCTGAAGCCGTAGAGACCGCCATCGATGCTGGCGAGGCTGGCGCCGAGGCCGAGAGACAGCCCTATGGCCACCGCCGAACCGATGAGCGCGAACAGCGCCGCCCAGGGCGAACTTACGAGCAGCCCGAGAACCACCAGGACGCCGCTGACGGCATTGTTGATGAGGAAGACCTGCGCCGGTCCCTTGAGCCAGCCTTCGACAAGCTGCCAGCCGGCCAGGCGCAGTTCCGGCACGACGCCGGCCGCCTGGTGCGGCAGCGCCGGGGGACCCATCGATGCGATCGGCAGATGGCCGAAGGAGTAGGCGGCCAGCACCAGGAACCATGTGGTCAGCACGAAGGGAAAGGTGAGTGCCGGCGCTCCCCATGTCTTCATGACGTTGGAGACGGCGAGCATAACCACCGTCGAGACGGCGGCGCCGACGATCAGCAGGAACCACATCCAGCCATTGACGGCGAGGAAGGTCGGCACCGCCGCGCCGACAAGGACGCCGTTGAAGCCGAACAGGCCCTGGCGAAGCGACGGCTCGTCGACGTCGAGCAGCATTGCGGTGACGGTCGCCACCACGAGCGCCACGACCGCGCCTACGGCGATTGCCGGCTGCCCGGCGACATAGGCTCCCCAGATGATTGCGGCCAGGAAGAAAAGCCCGGTCAGCGGGTTGTCCTGGAAGATCACCTGCCCGGCGCCGCGCAGGTTGATGTCGATGAAGCGGACGACGGCGTTGTCTTGCACCATCGTCCCCCAGGCAGAATTGCTGTCCGGCATGGATGCCTCCTATGCCCAGAGGAAGTTGTCGGGCACGCGCGCGCCGACCACCTCCTGCCGTGCGAGGGACCAGAACTGGCGGATCGCATCGCGCACGGGCGCCGTCTCGACGCCGAGCACCTTGAACACAAGGCCGGCGTCGTAGGGGAGCCGGCTGACCCCCTTGGCAATTTCCGCTTCGCTGTCGAAGGAGGGCTCCACCGCATCGAACAGCCGGTCGGCGTGCGGCTTCGGCGTCAGGAGCACGACGTTCCCGTAGACGTGGAACGCGCCCATGGCGCCGAGCCGCGACAGGCTGGAGCGCCTCGGCTCGAGGACGAACTTCTCGCAGAACAGCGACGTGCCGTCCGGACGCTCGCCATGGATCGTCGAGGAGAACAGGTCGTAGAGGAACAGTTCGCCGACGCCGTAATACTTGCGGCCCGGCATCAGCACCTCGGAGTAGATCGCGGTCGCCGACGGATGGATCGAGATGTTCGTACGCTGGACGAACCGCGAGTGCTTGTGCGGGATGATGGGGTGGGGAATGTATTCGAGATAGGCGCCTTCGCCCAGCACAAGGTCCTGGGTCTGGGTGGCGTAGTTGGCATCCATCTCGTGGATGCGCGTCGCCGACTGGGTGGTCAGATAAGCCTGTGCGTCAGGCGCCAGTTCGACCTCGATCGCGTATCGGTCGCCCTGCAATATGCCGCCCGCGTTGGAGATGATGGAGACGCATGGCAGGCCGGGCATCTCCTCGTCCCAGTAGAGCGCCTGCTGGACGATGAGCGGCGCGCGCCGGTAAAGTTTCGACAGGACCGTGCGGCCCGGGCGGGGCTCGAAGCTCATGCGCAGGGCCGCGTCCTTGCCGAACGATCCGCTGCGCAACTGCGCCGGCTCGTCCTGATAGGCAGACAGTTCCCGCGCGTGGGCCAGCATCAGGCGCTTTCCCTCTGGAGGTCGCTGTCGAACAGCACGTTCTCGCGAATGAGCCGCACCAGTTCGGGGATGCCTTCACCGGTCTTGCAGTTGGTGAAGACGAAGGGCTTCCTGCCGCGCATCAGCTTCGAGTCCGCGTCCATCACCTCGAGGCTCGCGCCGACATAGGGAGCGAGATCGATCTTGTTGATGACCAGGATGTCGGACTGGGTGATGCCGGGTCCGTTCTTGCGCGGAATCTTGTCGCCGGCCGCCACGTCGATCACGTAGATGAAGAAATCGATGAGGGCCGGGCTGAAGGTCAGGGTCAGGTTGTCGCCGCCGCTTTCCAGCAGGACCAGGTCGGAATCGGGGAACTGCGCCTCCATGTCCTCGACCGCCGCCAGGTTCATGCTCGGGTCCTCGCGCACCGCCGTGTGCGGGCAGCCTCCCGTCTCCACCCCCACGATGCGCTCCTCGACCAGCACGCCGCGCAAGGTGCGCTGCACATGCTTGGCGTCCTCCGTAGTGACCACGTCGTTGGTGACGATGAGGATGCGGAAACCGAGGTCGACCAGGATCGGCGTGATCGCCTCTATGATCGCGGTCTTGCCCGATCCGACCGGGCCGCCGATGCCTATGCGTGGAATCTTCTTCATGTCGTCGACCCTTGTCAGTTCATGAACATGCGGATGTGGCCCTTCACGTGCAGGGCGGCGAGTATGTCGGTCATGGGGGCGAAGGCGGCCATGTCGTCGATCGTGGCGCCGGCCACGTCCTCATAGGTGGCGGCAACCTCGCCGGTCGCTTCGAGCAGGATCTTCTGGGTGTCGACGAACGACACCCGCATCAGCCGCAGCGCGGCTCCGAGGATAGTCGTCGCGACGCCGTACTGGTGGGCGCCGAAGGCATCGCGCGCTTCGATCCCGAGCGCCGCGCTCGCGACGGCCAGGCTGACCGGATGGGTTCCGGGCGTCTCGCCCCGCTTGATGCGGCCGAACCAGTCCGCATCGAGTTCGTCGCCGACGACGGCGGCGGCCAGTTCGCACAGCTTGCGGCCCATGCGCACCGTCATCAGCCTCGTCTCCTCGTTGAGCTTGCGCTCGAAGCATGCGCGATCGACCTGCATCAGCGTGGCCAGGTCCTGCAGCCGGGCGGCACGATGCGCGCACAGCAGCGCCACGCCGTCTCCGGTGCCGGCCTGCCGCATTGCCGTCGCCACGAACTCGCGCAGCGTCGCGGGGTCGTGGACGATGCCCTGCTGAACCGCCGACTCCAGGCCGCTGGAGAAGGAGAAGGCGCCGACCGGCAGGGCGGAATCGCCGATCTGCAGAAGGTGCAGCAGCTCCGGCAGGCGCCGGCGTGGGCTGTTCAGCTCAGTGATCGTGGCTTGCGTGGTGGTCATGCGCGTGCTGCTCACCGTCGTGAACATGCGAATGCGGGGTGGAGCCCGCCCCGCCGAAGAGCCGGCGCGCCTCGTGCGGGGCCATGTAGGGAATGACCTCCGCGCCGGGCGTGAAATCGTAACGCACGCCTGTCAGGTTGTGCGTCTTCATCACCGAGGACATGACCTTCCGGTCGACCGTAAGCGGAACGAACACGCGCGTGCCCTTCACGACCGCCGGCCAATGCTGGTTGCCGAGCGCATGGCCAAGCTCGAACACCGTCCGAACGATCGTGTCCTTGTCCTCGCCGATCACTTCGGAAAGGTCGATGACCATCACGTCCTTGAGCTGGATGCTGACGATGACGGCCCGGTTGGGGGCCTCGTCCCAGAGCAGGATATCGCCGTCGTGCAGGTGGGTGTTGCGGTCGAGCGACAGGGCCAGTTCCACATCGCGCCGCGTCGCCTTGCGCAGCCGGCTCTTCTGGGCCTCCCACTGGTCGAGGTCGAGCCAGTCGATCTCGGCGTCCTTCAGCCGGTGGCGCCATTGGGGCTCGTTCGCGTTGCCGACGATGTCCTCGATGATGATCATTCAATGCTCCATGCCTGCCGGTTGCCGGTCAGCTGAAGAAGTAGAGCTGGTTCAGCGCGATGGTCTTGGGGGGCTCGACGGTCGCGTGGACGCCATCGACCTTGACGGCGAATGTCTGGGGATCGACCTCGATGTTGGGCAGGAAGCTGTTCCGGACCATGTGGACCTTGCCGAGCACGCGCGTTTGCGAGACAGGGTGGATGACCCTTTGAAGTCCGTACCGGTCGGCGACGCCATTGTCGTAGGCGGCGCGCGAGACGAAGGTGATCGAACTCTTTTGCAGGGCCGAGCCGAACGCGCCGAACATCCTGCGGTAGTACATGGGCTGCGGGGTCGGCAGGGAGGCGTTGGGATCGCCCATGTTCGCCCAGGCGACGAAGCCGCCCTTCAGCACCATCTTCGGCTTGGCGCCGAAGAACGCCGGCTCCCAGAGGACCAGGTCCGCGAACTTGCCGGGCTCGACCGAGCCCAGCACATCGCCGATGCCGGCGGTCAGCGCCGGGTTGATGGTGACCTTGGCGATGTAGCGCAGCACGCGGAAATTGTCGTTGTCGCGAGAGTCCTCCGGCAGCCGGCCGCGCGCCTTCTTCATGGCGTCCGCGGTCTGGATGGAGCGCAGGAAGCTTTCGCCGACGCGGCCCATGGCCTGCGAGTCGGAGCCGATCATCGAGATCGCGCCCATGTCGTGCAGCACGCTTTCCGCGACGATGGTCTCGGCGCGCACCCGGCTCTCGGCGAAGGCGACGTCGGAGGGAATCTTGGGATTGAGGTTGTGGCAGACCATGATCATGTCGAACAGCTCGGCCACCGAATTCTGCCCGCAGGGCAGGGTCGGGTTGGTGGAGCTCGGCAGGACGTTGCTCTGGCCGACCACCTTGAGCAGGTCGGGGGCATGGCCGCCGCCCGCGCCCTCGCTGTGGAAGGTGTGGATGGTGCGGCCGTCGAAGGCGGCGATCGTGTCCTCGACATAGCCCGACTCGTTAAGTGTGTCGGTGTGTATCGCGACGGAGACGTCGTAGTCGTCGGCGACCGACAGGCAGGAGCGGATGGCCGCCGGGGTCGACCCGTAGTCCTCGTGGACCTTGAAGCCGGCGGCGCCGGTTTCGAGCTGCTCGACCAGCGGGCGGTGGCCCGACGAGTTGCCCTTGCCGAGAATGCCGAAATTGATCGGCAGGGACTCGATGGCGCGCAGCATCATCTCCAGGTTCCAGGGGCCGTTGGTCGTGGTCACGCCGTTGGTGCCGTCGACCGGGCCGATGCCGCCGCCCCATAGAGTGGTGATGCCGTTGGAGAGGGCGGCATCCACCTGCTGGGGCGAAATGTAGTGGACGTGGGTGTCCATGCCGCCGGCGGTGAGGATCAGGTGCTCGCCCGAAATGGCGTCGGTAGAGGTGCCGGTGACCAGCCCGGGCGTCACACCCTCCATGGTCGAGGGGTTGCCTGCCTTGCCGAGGCCGACGATCCGGCCATTGCGAATGCCGACATCGGCCTTGACCACGCCCACGTTGGCGTCGATCACGGTAACGTTGGTGATGATCAGGTCGAGGCAGCCGGCTTCCTGGGTAAGCTGGTTCTCCGAACCCATGCCGTCGCGCAGCGTCTTGCCGCCGCCATATTGCAGCTCTTCGCCATACGGGCCGCGCAGGTCCCTTTCGATCTCGACGACCAGATCGGAATTGCCCAGCCTTATCCTGTCGCCAACGGTCGGCCCGTAGAGGTCTGCATATTGCTGACGAGATATCTGCGTCATGGTCCTGCACCTCACGATTCACTGAGTTACGGGGAGACGCCCCGCTGCCTGGCCGGCTATCTGGAAGCTGGTTTGCCCTGACCTCGCGACTTGAAGCCGAGCTTGCTGGCGCGCTCGAGGGCGGCGTCCATGTTGGGGCGATAGTCCGGCCTCGGACCGTCGCCGGTCCAGCCGTCGACCAGATTGTTGAAGCCATAGACGAAGGCCTTGCCGCCGTAGGGCACCAGGGTCACCTCCTTCTCGTCGCCGGGCTCGAAGCGGACGGCGGTGTTTGCCGGTATGTCGAGGCGTTTGCCGAAGGCGGCGGCGCGGTCGAATTCGAGGTAGCGATTGGTCTCGAAGAAGTGGAAGTGCGAACCCACCTGGATGGGGCGGTCTCCGGTGTTGCGCACCGTCACCTTGGTGCGCGGGCGCCCTGGATTGATCTCGATGGGATCCTTGGCAAGGATATAGCCGCCGATCGGCCGGACATATTTGTGAACGATGTGGGTATGTTTCGCCGATGGATGAGTGTGGGGGGAATTGCTTGACGCGTTCGCGGAGGGTTTCTTGGCCACGGGGGAGTCCTCGTACGTTGCGACGTCTGACGGCGCAGGCGCTCAGGTGATCGGGTTGTGCAGGCTCACGAGCCGGCTGCCGTCGGCAAAGACGGCCTCAACCTGGATGAGAGGCATCAGGTCGGCGACGCCTTCCATCACGTCGTCCATCTTGAGGACCTGGCGGGCTTCGCCCATGACGTCCTCGACGGTTTTGCCCTCGCGCGCGGCATCAAGAACATAGGCGCTGAGGACTGCAACCGCCTCGGGATGGTTGAGCTTGATGCCTTTCTCTTTGCGCTTGAGCGCGACACCGGCAACCATGTGGATGAGGAGCTTGTCGAATTCACGAGGCGTGAGATGCATCTACGTCTCCCGAGAAGGATCCGAAGGAAATCGCTCGACTGCCGCCCAAGTCAAAATGATACCAAATAATGGTCTAGAGAGCCAGCAAATAATGCTCCACGATGGCTCCGCCAATTCTGCATAGTGCTGCCTCGCGAATAGTCAAGGGCTCAAAGTCTATGGAAACGAGGCAAATATCAACAGGACGAAACTCGCTGCATTTCTGAAGTTTTACAGAAAACAGGAAGCAGCGGGGGCAGGGGCGTTGCCATAGCAGATGCGGCGGATCCCCAAGCTCCAGCGATGGGCCTGGCCGCCGCGACAGGACCGGCTCAGGCGTCCGCGGCCTGGGCCGCCGCGGCCGCCGTCGCCGCGGCCAGCGCCTTGACGGCGTCGGCGCTCGCTGCCCCGAGCCCGTGGCGGCGGGCCAGCCAGGCCATGTCGTTGTAGGTCAGCCAGGCCTTGCCGTCGGCGTCCTCCCAGGCGAGCACCCGGTTGGGCAGGTCGAGGCCGGCAGTCTGCCGATCCTGCATCAGGACCGTGCCGCCAGCCGTGCCGCTCCTGGGATTGCCGAAGATCAGCAGGACGGTCGGCCGCAACGGCAGGCCTGCGGCGGCTGCGCCCGCCGCGTGGTCGATGCGCGCGAAGACATGCATGCCTCGCGCGCTCACCCCGTCCGCCAGACGGTCGATCGTGACCGCCGCCGAGTGGTTGCTCGGGATCGTTATCAGGCCGTTGTCGCTCATCGCGCTACTCCGCTGCTATTGCTGTGGTCGCGAGGCCGCCTCTAGCCGAGCTCCTGTACGCCGCCGCCGCTGACGGTGAGAACCTGGCCGCTGATCCATGCGGCGGCAGGGGAGCAGAGGAAGAGGGCGGCGTTGGCGATGTCTTGCGGCTTTCCGAGGCGGCCGAGCGGCGTGTGCCTGAGCATCGCCTCCTCGGCCTCCGGGGTCAGCACGCCGGCAAGCGCGTCGGTCTTGATTGCGCCCGGCGCGATGGCATTGACGCGGATGTTTTTCGGCCCGAGGTCGTAGGCCATGTTGCGGGTGAGATGGTTCTCGGCAGCCTTGGACGACGCATAGGAGGTCATGCGCACGTTCCTGTTCTCGCCGGCCATCGAACTGATGTTGAGGATGGCGCCGCCGCCGGCCCGCGCCATATGCGCGGCGCAAAGCTGGCTGAGGCGGAAGACCGAGAACACGTTGAGCCTGTAAGCCTTGACGAAGTCGTCCATCGGCATGTCGAACGGCTTCGGACCGCCGCCGCCGGCATTGTTCACCAGGATGGTCACCCGCTGGAAGCGGTTCGCCGCACCGTCGACCAGGGCGACGAGATCGCCGTCCTTCAGCACGTCGCAGGCGAGGCCCGTCGCCTGGCCGCCGGACGCCACGATGTTGTCCGCGACGCGTTGCGCGGCGTCGGCTCGCAGGTCGCTCGCGACGACGCTCGCGCCGGCGGCCGCGAAGGTCGTGGCTATCGCCCGCCCGATGCCGGCGCCGGCTCCGGTTATGATCGCCACTTCGCCGGTCAGAGCGAAAGGCGATTCCATCAACGTCTCCGCCTGCGGGAGGGGCATCGATCTATGCCTTGTCCTGTCCGCCGAGCTTCAGCCCCGCGATGACCGCGATGTAGCCCACCACGATGCTCACCACGACATAGACCAGGGCGACGAGCGCGCTCTGCGTCGATGCGGCTGCCAACACGACCGAGGCGTAGACGAAGGACGAGAAGGTGGACAGCCCGCCCATGACGCCGGTCCCCAGCATGGTGTTGACCGAATCCGAGAGGACCTTGCGGCTGTGCAGGGCGGTGACAAGTCCGAGCAGGAAGGCGGCCACGATGTTGGCGACGAAGATGTCCATCGGGAACCCGTCCGAAAGCGGCGGCACCATCAGCATGGTGAATTCGCGCAGCATCGCGCCGACCGCGCCGCCGACGATCACGAGTATGACGATGTTGATCATTGCCGATCTCCTTATCCCTGGAGGCGCGCCAGGGCCGCGCCAAGCGCAGCCGCGGCGAGGCCAGCGATGACGGACGACAGCAGGTAGAACGTTCCGGCCCGCGCGCCCTCGCTGGCGGTCAGCTTGGCTGCGTCGAGCTGCATGCTGCTGAAGGTCGTGTAGCCGCCGAGTATGCCGGTCAGCACGCCCGCCTTCAGGGGCGTACCCAAGCGGTCGTGCCACGCCACGGTGAACAGCACCGACAGGTAGCCGATGACGAAGGCCCCGGTCACGTTGATGATGAAGGTCCCGAGCGGAAAGGATCCGTGGTATCGCTCGCCGACGACGCGTCCGATCCACCAGCGAAGCAGCGAACCGACGCCGCCGCCCAAGCCGACCCACAGAACGTCCAGCGCTGTCATGCCGATGCCTCCTGATCGAGCCGGGTCGCATGCTCCTCCCCGGCATGCGGGGGGCAGTGCGGCGACCACAAAGCCGAGACCCGCGCCGGCAGGCGTTCGATCGGAGGTCTCGTTCGGTTGCGCATGCTGCGCAAGCGGCTCAGGCCGCGGATATCGCCTTCTGGAGCTTGGCTTCCTGTTCCGGCGAAAGCGAGGTTCGAATGACATGTCCCTTGAACTGGGAGAGCTCCGCGAGGACTTTCTCCGGCTGCACCTTGCGGACGAGAAGGAAGAGCGCCGAACTGTCCGGCTTCAGGTTTTCGGCAAGGGACCGGATGAACTTGTCGTCGATGCCGTAATCCAGCAGCGAGCCCGAAAGCGCTCCCGCCCCGGCTCCGGCCAGTCCGCCGATCGCAAAGCCGGCCAGCGGGTTGAGAAACAGCAACCCCACCAGGGTGCCCCAGACGGCGCCGGAAAGCCCGCCGGATGCCGCTCCCGTGCCGACCAGATTTACACTTTGCTTCAGGTGCACCTTGCCGTCAGCCTGCCGAATGACGACCACCGCGTCCGAAAGGTCGATAAGATATTCCTGTTTCAGACGGTTCAGCTCCGTCAGGACGCGGTCCGCTTCCTGGGGGTCGTCGAATGCGATTGCAATCAGATCTGACATGGCGATCTCCTGGCCTTCTCCTGGGGAAAATCCGAGTTCGGTTTGCCGCGATTGACTGCCGGGCGTCTCCGTCACGAGAGGCCCGGGCGCCGTGCAGCGTGAGAGACCTTGGTGAATCGAGTGCTCGCCCCGCATCCACGAGCCGAAGCCGCATCAATTCGAGCCCAGGCTGCTGTCGCCTGGTGGTCCTTCAGGGCGTGGCTCGATGCTCATCAACGATACTCCCGCGGTCGACGCGGCAGTGTCGGCAGCATGGTCGTTTAGAACAGTGCCAGTCCAGTTGTCCGGAAGATACTCGTCTGGGGTGAGGCCGTAAAGCTTTGAGCCGGCTCTACCCCTAAAGATACTGTATCAGTTCATTTCAGAAGTAGCGGGGCATGGTTAAAGAAGAGCGGGGAGATTTAGTTGACTTGTCGCCGCAGGGACATTGAGAATCCCTGATTGAAGGGCGGGATGGGTG
>DATDJN010000222.1:0-3314 GCA_036520515.1 Rhizobiaceae bacterium | reverse complement strand
TCGCACTGGAATCCGCTTGGCGCAACCATCAGCGACCTCCCCGCCACCTACGCCGTCCGGCCGCTGGTGGTCATCAGCATCGCCGACAAGGTGAAGACCGACGAGGGCTATCACCTGCAGGTCTCCGACATCGAGGAATGGGAGAAGGCGCACGGCCGCATCCCCGAGGGCGCGGTCGTCTTCGTGCGCTCGGACTGGTACAAGAAGTGGCCGGACGCGGCGCGTTTCAACCAGAAGCCGTTCCCGGGCGTCAGCCTGGACGCGCTGAAGTTCCTGCATCTCGAGCGCAAGATACTGTTCCACGGCCACGAGCCGCTGGACACCGACACCACGCCGACGCTGGAAGGCGAGCACTGGCTGCTGCACAACGACTTCGCCCAGGCCGAGGGCGTCGCCAACCTGGACAAGGTGCCGGAGGCCGGCGCGCTGGTGACGATCGGCTTCGCCAAGCCGCTCGGCGGCTCGGGCGGCTATGCCCGCTACGTGGCGATCGCCCCCGCGGGCTGGAGCGAAGGCGTGTCGGTGACGGAGGCGCCCGGCGTGCCGCTCGCCCGCCAGACGGCGCCGCTGAAGCGCGACGAGAACGGCGTCTTTCGCCCGACGCCTTGAGCCTGCCTGGCCCATCGCGCCGGGGCAAGATGTCCCGGCGCGTCGCCTTGTGCCTGCCCCTTGCCGGGCATAGGGTGCGGCACTCGCTTCTAGGAGGAATCACGGTGAAGTGCCTGAATACGCCGGCGGCGGCGGCCACGGCGTTGTTGTTTTCCTGTTTCGTCTGCACAGCTCCTCTCTTCGCCCAGGACGAGGAGAAGCCCGAGTTTTCGGCCAACGTGCCGCCATCGATCCTGACCCCGGAACAGATCGAGAGCCGCATCGGCCCGCTGAAATTCTTCGACGGCCTGCCGGATGCCGAGACGGTCGCCAGGGTCTACGACAACCTCGATTTCCTGCGCGGGACTGAAGCCTTCCTGTCCGGCCTGCCGATCGCGTCGATCCAGGCCATCTGCAAGGGGTTGGAAGCGGTCGGCGCGAGGAAGAACGGCGGCATCGCCATCACCGAAACGCTGATCGACGCCCGCTCGCTCTTCCTGACGCCCAATCCGACGACGCCCTATGTTTTCCACTGCATCGACCTGACGAACGGGCCGGTGGTGGTGGAGGTGCCGCCTTCCGTGCTCGGGCCGGTCAACGATGCCGCATCGCGTTTCGTCACCGATCTCGGCACGGCCGGTCCGGACCAGGGCAAAGGCGGCAAATACCTTTTCGTGCCGCCCGGATATGCGGGCGAGCTTCCCGCCGAAGGTTATTTCGTCGTCCAGTCCAAGACCAACAATCTCGCGGGTTTCTATCGCGCCTTCGTCCAGAATGGCGACATCGGCGCGACCATGAGGAACGTCAGGGAGAAGGCCAAGGTCTATCCGCTGTCGGCCGCCGAGAACCCGCCGCCGCCGCAGTTCGTCAACATTTCGGGCGCGCAGCTCAACACGGTCTTCGCCACCGACTTCAGCTTCTATGAGGAGCTCAATGCCGCCGTCCAGGCCGAGCCGGAGGGCGCCTTCGATCCAGAGATGGCGGGTCTGTTCGCCTCGATCGGGATACGCAAGGGAAAGCCGTTCGAGCCGAGCGAAAAGATGAAGGAGATTCTCGGCGAGTCGGTCGCCGTCGGCAATGCGACGGCCAGGGCGCTGCTCTTCGCGCCGCGCAATCCCGAGGCGATCCTCTACGAAGACCGGCAGTGGAGGAAGGCCTTCGTCGGCGGCAGCTACGAGTTCCTCGAGGCCGGGGCGCGACTGCTCGATGCGCGCACCGCCTTCCACTTCTACGAGGCGGGCGTCTCGCCTTCCATGGCGGAGACGAATCCGGCGACCGGAACGGCCTACGCCTATGCGGTGCGCGACGCTCGCGGCGAATACCTCAACGGCGGCAAGACCTACAAGATCACCCTGCCCGCGCCCGTCCCGACAGCCGCGTTCTGGTCCTTCGTCGTCTATGACTCGCAAACCCGTTCGCTGCTGCAGACGGACCAGCGCACCGCGGGCATAGACAGCCTCAACCCCGCCATGAAGGCCAATGAGGACGGCTCCTACACGATCTGGTTCGGCCCCGAAGCGCCGGAAGGCCAGGAGGGCAACTGGGTGCAGACGACGCCCGGCAAGAGCTGGAACGTGATCCTCAGGATCTATTCGCCGCTGCCGCCCTGGTTCGACAAGAGCTGGAAGCCCGGCGATTTCGAGGTTGTGGACTGAAGCGCCGCCAAACGGCGGAAGGAGCCCGGAATGGAAAAAGCCCGCTGGTGGCAGCGGGCTTTCCGGTTTGCGCCTCAGGGCGGAGGCGGGCTTGGCGGAAGGTCCGATGGACCCGGGCCTGCCGTTACTTTGCTTAGTGCTTGCCGCATCACGAGAGTCGGCTTTTCGTACTTCTTCTTCATTACATCTCCTTCCAGAAGACGGCGGAACTTTCCTTATTCGTGACGCGGGGTCAATAGCCCGCGTAGGGCCGCGGCTGACTTATGTCGACAGCCTGTTCGGTTTCGGTGCGAAAGACGTGAGGACGATACGGCGCGATTGTGTCGGGACTCACGCCGCGGGCTGCTTCACTTCCGGCGGCTCCTTGCGGCCCGCACGGGCGAGCGTCTCGCCCACCCTCTCGAAGAACACGAAAAGCGCCGGGATGAGCAGGATGCCGATCAAGGTCGCGGCCAGCATGCCGGCGACGACCGTCGCGCCGATCGAGACGCGGCTTGCGGCACCCGCGCCCGACGCCACCACGAGCGGCATTGAGCCGAGAATGAAGGCGATTGCCGTCATCAGCACGGCGCGGAAGCGCATGTGCCCGCCCTCGACCGCGGCCTCGAGCAGCGGCTTTCCGGACTCGTAGCTCTCCTTGGCGAACTCGACGATCAGGATGGCGTTCTTCGCGGCGAGGCCGATCAGCAGCACCAGGCCGATCTGCGCATAGATGTTCAGCCCCAGTCCGACCATCTGGATGCCGAGGATGGCGCCGAGGATGGCGACCACCACCGAGGTGAGCACGGCGAAGGGGATCGTCCAGCTCTCATATTGCGCGACCAGGAAGAGGTAGCCGAAGACGATCGCCAGCGCGAAGACGATGACGGTCTGGGTGCCCGCCAGTGCTTCCTGGTAGGAGAGACCGGACCACTCGTAGGAATAGCCTTGCGGCAGCGCCGTCCTGGCGAGTTGCTCCAGCGCCGCCATTGCCTGGCCGGAGGAGCCTCCCGCCGCGGGCGTTCCGTTTATGGTTGCCGCGGTGAACTGGTTGTAGCGCGAGAGCAGTGTCGGCTGCAGGTCGGTACTGAC
>DATDJN010000221.1:0-10743 GCA_036520515.1 Rhizobiaceae bacterium | reverse complement strand
GCCGCGTCCGGTGATGAAGGTATCGGGGCCGCGCCTGCGGTATTCGATGACCTTGGTGTCGACATGGGTGTCCTCGACCATCATGGCGTAGTCGAGCACGGTCATGTCGGACATGCCGCCCTTGCGGTGGCGCGCGTCGAGATAGGTGCGGAAGAGAGAGTACTGCTCGGTCGAGGGCTCGGCGTCGTGCATCTCGCCGATGAGGTCGGAATTGCGCTGGACGACGCGGCGCATGTTCTTCGTCGGCTTGAACTCGCCGGCGAGGATGCGCACCGAGATGCACGCGCGGCAGCTTTCGCAGGCCGGGCGGTAGGCGATGTTCTGCGAGCGTCGGAACCCGCCCTGGGTGAGCAGGTCGTTCATCTCCGGGGCCCTGTCGCCGACCAGGTGGGTGAAGACCTTGCGCTCGAACTGGCCGTCGACATAGGGGCAGGGCGACGGCGCGGTCAGGAAGAACTGCGGCGACTGTGTCGGATGCTGCGTCATCGCGTGCCGGGACATTCTGCTCCTTGCGACTCACCATACCTTGAGGCTTGCCGCAAAAAATTCAACTGGATTGTGGGCATCATGATTCGACGCTCACGATCTCCCGTCAAGCTGTGGCAGGCTTCACAAGGAGTAGCTTAGCGGTCGGACCGGGTGACCACGGTGCCGAGCAGCAGGTCGTGCACCGTGCGCTTGCGGTCGGCGAAGAGCGAGACCAGCAGGATGAGCGGCGTCAGCACGACATTGCCGGCCCAGAAGAGCACCGAGTGCACGACGGCGAGCAGGCCGTCGACGGGGCGCCCGTCGAGGCGGTCCAGCCGGATGCTCATCATGCGCATTCCGACGGTAGCCTGATTGGGGCCGCCAAGCGTGTTCCAGACATAGATGAGGGCCACCGCGGGGCCGAGGACGGCGAAGAGCGACCAGCCGAGGCCGAAGGTGAGAAGGCCGAGCAGCGCGACGAGGATGGCGAAGGGAATGCAGAGCAAGCCGATGATCAGATAGTCGATCAGGAAGGCGAAGACGCGCCGCGTGCGCACGCCTTCATAGACGCTGACGTCGTCAAGCCGGGACGCGATGATCTCGCCATCGAGGATACGTGCGTTCACTCTGTTCTCCTGTCGGCGCTGCCGTCATGCGCCTGTCGGCGAAAAGATGGTAAAGGAACGCAGCCAATTCAAGAAAGCTCCACGAAAGCCAGGCGTGCGACCGGTGGCGTCCGATCGGTTGAGTTCGGGCTGACGTTAACTTACGCTGCAATGCAGCAAAGCCGCCGGCGAGGGGAGCCAGATGCAGCAGTACGACATGGTCGTCATCGGCAGCGGCCCGTCCGGCCGCCGCGCCGCCATCCAGTCCGCCAAGCTCGGCAAGTCGGTGCTGGTGGTGGACAAGGGAAGCCGGTTGGGCGGCGTGTCCGTGCACACCGGCACCATCCCGTCGAAGACGTTGCGCGAGACGGTGCTGAACCTGTCGGGCTGGCGTGAGCGCGGCTTCTACGGGCGCGGCTACCGCGTCAAGCAGGACATCTCGATCGGCGACCTGGTCCAGCGGCTGCACAAGACGCTCGACCACGAGGTCGAGGTGCTGCAGCACCAGTTCATGCGCAACGGCGTGCGCCACATGCGCGCGACGGCGAAGTTCCTCTCCTCCGATCGGCTGCAGCTCACCAACGAGAACGGCGATACGAGCGAAGTCGCTTTCGCCAACGCGATGATCTCGGTCGGCACGCGGCCCTATCGGCCGCACAACGTCCCCTTCGACAAAACGCATGTCTTCGACAGCGACGAGATGCTGTCCATCGAGCAATTGCCGCGCACGCTGACGGTGATCGGCGGCGGCGTCATCGGGGTGGAGTACGCGACGATCTTCTCGGCGCTCGACGTGCCGGTGACGCTGATCGAGACGAGGAACACCATCCTCGACTTCATAGACCGCGAGATCGTCGACGATTTCCTGCACCAGATGCGCGACCGCGGCATGGCGGTGAGGCTGGGCAGCACGGTCAAGGAAATCCAGGTGCAGGGCGGCTCGGTGGAGATCACGCTGGGCGACGGCCGCACGGTGCGCTCGCAGATCGTGCTCTATGCGGCCGGCCGCAGCGGCAATGTCGGCAGCCTGGGGCTGGATACGGTCGGCATCGAAGTGGACAGCCGCGGCCGCATCAAGGCGAATCCGGAGACGTTCCAGACGACGGTGCCCAATATCTATGCGACGGGCGACGTGATCGGGTTCCCGAGCCTCGCCTCGACGGCCATGGAGCAGGGCAGGGTGGCGGCCTGCCACGCCTTCGGCGTCATCTTGCCGCCGCCGCCGGAGACATTCCCATACGGCATCTATTCAGTGCCCGAGATATCCACGGTCGGCCAGTCGGAGGAGCAGGTGCGCGGCTCCGGCGTGGCCTACGAGGTCGGTGTCGCACGCTTTCGCGAGACGTCGCGCGGTCACATCATGGGCGTGGATTCAGGCTTCCTGAAGCTGATCTTCTCGATCGAGACGCGCCGCCTGCTCGGCGCCCACATCGTCGGGGAGGGCGCGACCGAGCTGATCCATATCGGCCAGGCGGTGATCAACCTCGGCGGCACGGTCGACTTCTTCGTCAACAACACCTTCAATTATCCGACGCTGGCCGAAGCCTACAAGATCGCCGGGCTGGATGCGTGGAACCGCATGGGGAATGGCTAGCGTCGACGGCCCAGAAATAAATTCGGGCCATTGTCGATTCCTCCTGTCCCGGATCGTCTATTGGGGAACAGCAACAGGAGGAAATGCCCATGCCAAAGAAGGTTTTCATCAATCTGCCGGTGACGGACCTGCAGCGCGCCAACGCATTCTACGAACAGATCGGGGCGACGAAGAACCCGCAGTTCAGCGACGACACGGCGTCCTGCATGGTCTTTTCCGAGACCATCTACGCCATGCTGCTGACGCATGAGAAATACGCGCAGTTCACCAACAAGACGATCGTCGATGCGAGGACCAGCAGCGAGGTGATGATCGCGCTGTCGGCAGACGGCCGCGACGAGGTCGACGCCTTGGTCGTCAAGGCGATGAAGGCTGGCGGCGCGCCCGATCCCACGCCGACGCAGGATCTGGGCTTCATGTATGGCCGCAGCTTCGAGGATCCGGACGGCCATATCTGGGAGGTGTTCTGGATGGACGTCGCGGCGGCGACCGGCGCAAAGGACCAGCCGGCCGCCGCGTAGCCGAAGAGCATCAGCTCGACGTCGCCCGGACAGGGGGGCGTAAAGACTGGCTGCGTGGCGCCGCGGTGGAGCCCCTGACCACGAGCTCGACGTCGAGCGTCTCGCGGCGGATCGTACCGTCGAAGGCGAGGATGTTCTCGACGGCGCGGCGGCCCATCTCCACCATCGGCTGCGCAATCGTGGTGAGCGGAGGTTCGGAGAGCTTGCCTTCCGGCACGCCGTCGAAGCCGATGACGGACACCTCGTCCGGAACCGAAATGCCCCGCGCCGCCAGCCATTCGAGCGCGATCAGCGCGACCTTGTCGGACATGGCCAGGATGGCGGTCGGCGGGTTCTCCGCCGCGAAGAAATATTCGAGCGCGGCGGTTGTCGTCGCCTTGTCGTTGAGCGTCTCGTAGATCGGCACCGAGGTCGGGTCGACGCCGGCCTCGGCGATCGCTTCGAAATAACCGGCGACGCGGTCGCTCGTGCCCGAATAGAGGGCGTTCTGTGTCCGCTCAACCGAAACCGGGCCGTGGCTGCCCTCCTCGAACTCCAGCGAAAGGATGGCGAAACGCCTGTGGCCGAGCCCGGCCAGGTGCCGCGCGGCAAGGCGGGCGCCGGCGACATCGTCGACGCCGAGGGCGGCGATCGTCTCGTCGTCGAAGCCGAAATCGAGCGCCACGAAGGGCAGGCCGCGCTCGCGGGTGAGCTCGACCAGACGCGAGCCGCCTTCGAGGCAGAAGACGATGAACCCGTCGACGAGCGCGCTGCGGATGTTCCAGGCGAGCTGCTCGTCATTCGCCGCCGAGACGAGTGAGATGCCGGCGCCGGTGCGGTCGCAGGCCTCGCTGATGCCCGACATGACGACGCGGGCGAACGGGTCGTCGAAGAAATAGGAGAGGGGTTCGGCCGTGGCGACGCCGATGGCGTTGACCTTGCCGGCGCGCAGGAGCCGGCCCTTGGGGTCCGGGCCGCCATAACCGAGCTTTTCGGCGGCGGCCTTGACACGCTCCCGCACCTCCTCGCGCACGATCTCGGGGCGCGAAAAGACGTTTGAGGCCGTGCCGTGCGACACGCCGGCCGCCTTCGCCACGTCAGCAAGCCTGACTGGCCGTGTCTTTGGCTCCCTGGCTTTCGTGTCCACGCGAAACTCCATTTGTCAGTAGCGTGTATCACATGGCTTGGATCGGTTCAAATCCGCTTGACTTCAGCGCATGCACCACTATGTTTTGAATCGATCCAAGCGCCGCAAGCCGATGTTGACTTGGATCGATTCAAAACATTGAGGAGGCTGCGATGCATCCGGTCCATTACCTGTTCGAAGAGATCAACCGCGACTACTGGGGCATTCCGGCGAAGCCGGAGCGGCCGGCGCGCAAGGATCGCCAGCTTCCTGCCTGGCGGCTGCCGCGGTCGCGACGCGAGAACGAGGTGCGATAGGCCGGGTCTCAACGCGCGCCCCTCGACGCCGAACCTCGCGGCCCTAAGTTTGCAAGGGGAGGATGGCCGGCGCGTGGCCGGCCGCCGTCGGCAGATGCAGAACGAACTTCCAAGCCAGTTGACCCACGGGGGACCTCTGTCCCGCAGCGAGTTCGTGACGACGATCTCGCATTTCCATCGCGCCGAGATCGCCCGCATGGCCGGCTGGCGCGATCGCATCGACCGGACGACCAACTGGGCGATCACGGTGGTGGCGGCGATGCTGTCGCTTTCGCTTTCCACGGCCAGCGCCCATCATGGCGTGTTGATCTTCGCGATGATGGTCGTGCTGCTCCTGCTCTGGATCGAGGCGCGACGCTACCGTTTCTTCGACGTCTATCGGGCGCGCGTGCGTCAGCTCGAACGGCATTATTTCGCCCAGCTGTTTTCGCCGGCTTCCGATCATTCCGCCAACTGGCTTCCTTTCCTCGGCGAAAGCCTAAGGACACCCAAGTTCCTGATCTCCCACTGGTCGGCGTTCGCCCGCAGGCTGCGCCGCAACTATCTCTTCATGTTCCTGATCCTGCTGTTCGCCTGGGTTCTGAAGATAACGACGCCGAACCTCCAGATCGAAGGGGCCGAGGCGGGGGGCCTTGTCCACTCCATCGCGGAGCCGGTGGCCAACGCAAATCTTGGACCGCTTCCCGGCTGGCTCGTCCTTGCCGCGGTGGCCGCGTTCTACGTCGCGCTGGTCCTCGTCGCTTTCACGATGGGCCGTGCGGATGCCGATGTCGCGGAAGGCGACGTGCATGTGTGAGGGCTTCTGGTCGATGCAACGAGGCGAACGCCATCGGGAGGGAAGATCCCGGACTCAAGTGCTCAGCCGAGCAGGCGCCGCGGGAAGAGCGCCGAGACGGCAATGCCCAGCCAGCCGAGTATCATCAGGCCGCCACCGGTCGGCGCGGCCATCGGGAAGAGGCGCTGGTCGGCGAAGTCGCGTATCACCAGGTCGCCGACGAACAGCGCTACGCCGAGAAGCAGCGCCAGGGCTGCCCAGCGCATGATGTTGTTGAAGACGGTCATGCCGATCACCAGGAACACCGGCGCATGCACGATGAGGAAGGTCGCCGCGGTCGCCGTGTTGGGACCCCCGCGGTGCGCGGCCGCGGCGGCGAGGGCGACGCCCGCTGCGCCGCAGAGCCCGGCCACAAGGATCAGAAAACGCGCTAGCATTCGCTTTCACGCCTTTCGGTATGACGGAGAGTGCGGAGACTGCATTTCCGGCATGAGACTCGGGGTGCCTACAGGCGGGAAGCTTACTGCGACCGGTTGATTTGCACAGCGCTATTTGCCGAGTTGCCCACAGGCGATGCGGGTCATGGTTCGCGGTAGGCTCAGCGCCTCAACATCTCCGCGACTTTCGGGGCGAAGTAGGTGAGGATGCCGTCGCAACCCGCGCGCTTGAAGGCCAGAAGCGATTCCAGCATCGCCTTGTCGCCGTCGATCCAGCCGTTCTGGGCAGCCGCGGCGATCATCGCGTATTCGCCCGACACCTGGTAGGCGAAGGTCGGCACCTGGAACTCATCCTTCAGGCGGCGGATGATGTCGAGATAGGGCAGGCCGGGCTTCACCATGATCATGTCGGCGCCCTCGGCAAGGTCCTGCTCGGCCTCGCGGACGGCCTCGTCGGAATTGGCGTGGTCGATGTAGTAGGTCTTCTTATCCCCCTTGAGCAGGCCGGCCGTGCCGACAGCCTCGCGATAGGGGCCGTAGAAGGCCGACGCGAACTTGGTCGCGTAGGACATGATGGCGACATCCTGGAAGCCGGCGGCGTCGAGGCCGTCGCGAATCGCCCCGACACGGCCGTCCATCATGTCGGACGGGGCGATGATGTCGGCCCCCGCTTCGGCCTGCAGGACGGCGGCGGCGGTGACCTGGGCGACCGACTCGTCGTTGACGATGACGCCGTCGCGCAGGATGCCGTCATGGCCGTGGCTGGTGAAGGGATCGAGCGCGGCGTCGGTGATGATGCCGATCTCCGGCACCGCGGCCTTGATGGCGCGGGTGGCGCGGTTGATGACGTTGTCGGCATCGAGGATGTGCGAGCCGGTCTCGTCGCGCAGCGCAAGATCGACGTTCGGGAACGTGGCGATGGCCGGGATGCCGAGCTTGGCGGCGCGCTCCGCCTCCCTGACAGCGAGATCCACCGACATGCGGAAAACGCCCGGCATGGCGGCGATCTCCTCGCGGCGGTTGTCGCCGTCTATGACGAAGATCGGCCAGATCAGATCGTCGACGGTAAGGCGGTTCTCCTGTACCAGCCGCCGTGACCAGCCGGCCTTGCGCATGCGTCGCAGACGCCGCGAGCCGGTGATTTCGTCGACGGTGCGGGCGGCGGCCTGGCGGGGGGAGGTGAACTTGTTCATCGGGCAAACTCCGGAATGGCCGGCTTTTAACATGCGGCATCCGTGAAGACCAATGCGGCGAATGGGCCGTCACGGCTGGCCGTTGCCGGAAAGGACCTGCGCGGCGCCGCGCATCGCGACGCGAAAGGCTTCGTCGAAGCTGACGCCCCGGATCTGCCAGTCATAGGTCTTGCCTTCAAAGGCGATGCGCCATTCGGCAACCCATCCGAGATCGGGGTCGCTCCAGGTAAGCCGGCCGAGCAGCGGAACGTCGCCGCCCGCCTCCTCTGCCAGCCTGCCGCGTGTGGCTTCGTCGGCGACCCACAAGGTCTGCGCGTCGAGGCTCGCTCGAGCGACGGCGGTCGTCCTCGGAAGCTCGAGGCCGATGGCGACCAAGCCGGCGGCGGCGGCGAAGGAGACGTCCATGGACGGGCCGTCGGCGCCATCGGAGGTCAGCACGAAGCGCCGTCCCGCCCGCTCGACGGCAACGAGCGGCACGACCGTCGGACGCGGGGCGAGCCATGGCTTGCCGCCGAGACCGGCGAGTACGGCGTCGAGCTTTGTCGGGTCGAAGATGCAGGTCAGGTCGTGCGGCCGGTCGTAGCTGCCCTGTTCGTCGTGGATCGGCACGCCGGCCAGGCGATCGGCGTAGGTGAATGAAGCGATCAGGTCCCCGGCGGCGGCCCGCAAGGGGCCAAGTCCCGGTTTCGCCAACAGGCGCTGGTCGCCAGAAACACGGACGATCACCTTGTCCAGGCAGTCCCGGAAGCCGAGTTGGCGGTTCGTCTCGCCCTTGCCGGTGACGACCGCCTGGGTGCGGTAAAGATCGTCCTTCAGGTCGGCAGCGTATCCGGCAGCCGGAAGGGCAATGCAGAACAGGAGAATGCAAACAAGACGATGCATCGATGATGCTGCCGGCCGCGTAAATGTCGAAGCAGAGGTAACATGCGCCGCCCGCCGCCGCGAGACGTCGGGAGCCCAGGTCTGCCAGCATTGCGCGAGCTGCGATTCGCTTCGACGAAATGGCCGATGCCCTCGCATCTTGCCGGGGGCCATCGCCATTGACGCGCCTATCCGCCGCGCTTAGCACTCGAATCGCGGCGGGGGCCGAGGAGGGATTCTGTCAGAATGGATTTCGGCGGCGGCGATGAAATCCGGTTCGAGCGGAGCGGCAAGGCCGGCATCGTCACGCTGACGCGGCCGGCGGCGCTGAACGCACTGACGCGCCGGATGGTCAATGCGCTGAGCGCCGCACTGACGGCGTGGGAGGCTGATCGCGATGTCGCGGTCGTCATCCTCAAGGCGGAGGGCAGGGCGTTCTGCGCAGGCGGCGACATCCTCGCGGTCTACAAGGCCTGGCAGGAAGGGCAGCGGCTCACGGAATTCTTCGCCGAGGAATACAGGCTGAACGCGCAGATCCACCGCTTCGGGAAACCCTATGTCTCGCTTATCGACGGCATCTGCATGGGCGGCGGGATGGGCATCTCGGTGCATGGCTCTCACCGGGTGATGACCGAGAACGCGGTCTTCGCCATGCCCGAGGTCGGCCTGGGCTTCTTCCCGGATGTAGGCGGCAGCTATGTGCTTCCCGACTTGGGCTCCAGCTTCGGCATGTATCTGGGGCTGACCGGCAACAAGATCGAGTATGGCGACGCGCTGTGGTCGGGCATTGCCACCCATACGGTTCAAGCGAGCTATCTGGAGTCGATCGCCGAAGAAATCGCCGAAAGCGGCGACCCCGGCAGCGAACTGCGCGAGTTCTTCAGGGCGGCTCCGCGCAAGACCGACGCAGACGCGCTGCGGGCGATCGCGAGACATTTCTCGCTGGGCTCGCTTCGCGAGATCGTCGCCAGCCTGGAGCGCGACGCGCCGACGGACACGTTCGCCGCCGACACGCTGGCGACGATGAGGAGCCGCTCGCCGACCAGCCTGCACGTCACCTTCCGCGCCATTTCCGCAGGCTCGACCATGTCCATCGCCGAATGCATGAGGATGGAGTTCCGCATCCTGAACCGCATGCTCGAGAGCCACGACCTCTACGAGGGCATCCGCGCGGCGCTGATCCACAAAGGCTCGGCGCCGGACTGGAAACCGGCGCGCCTCGAGGATGTCGACCCCGCGGCGATCGACGCCTTCTTCGCTCCGCTTCCCGGCGGGGAGCTTGTGCTGTGACCGATATCACCGACCGCGGACCGCTGCGGCCGACGCTGACCGAGCAGGCCTTCGTCTGGTTCCAGCGGCTGATCGCCGGCTACTGCCTGCTCCTTGGCATCCTCTACTGGGTCCGGCTGATCGGCGTATATGACGGCGCGCTCTGGCGCTTCGACCTGATGCCGGTGCACTGGCAGGTCGCGGCCGTGACGCTGGCCGCGTTCTATCCCTTCGCGGCAATCGGCCTCTGGATGCTGGCCTCGTGGGGGCCGGTGATCTGGGTGATCTGTGCGGCGACCGAGACGGCGATGTATTTCCTCTTCCCGGATCTCTACGGCCACCGGCTCCTCGTCGTGTCGGGCCACCTTGCCGTGGTGTTGCTCTACACGGCATTCCGCGTGCTGATCCACTGGCAGTCGCGCAGGGCGGAGCGATAGGGCGGGAAGCTCCCGGCGGCCGTTCGGCGACGCCTAAAGCTTTAGGTTAATTTTGTTCGCCGATCGCGCTTTCCATTAACTGTCTTCCGAAACCTCTTCGGCTTAACCCCTTGTTAGGCCTGACGTTTAAGTCGAATTTTATGCGCATTCGATAGTGTCGCGATCAAGGTGAGAAACACAACAATCACCAGGCGACAGACGAGAGGCAAAAGCTATGATCAATTCGCGTCCGGCGGCGAAGACCGCTACCGTTTCCGACGATCGCCGTGAAGCGATCCGTTCGCTCTACATGGAATCGCTCCAGCTGGTCGAGCGGCTGCACCGCCGCCTGCTGGACGTCATCAAGGACGAGTTCGAACGCAACGGCCGTTCCGACATCAACGCCATCCAGGCGCTGCTGCTCTTCAACATCGGCAATTCCGAGCTGACCGCCGGCGAGCTGCGCTCGCGCGGCTACTATCTCGGCTCGAACGTCTCCTACAACCTGAAGAAGCTGGTCGACCTCGGCTTCATCAACCACCAGCGCTCGCGCATCGACCGCCGCTCGGTCCGCGTCAGCCTGACCCCGAAAGGGCAGGCCGTGGCCGAGGTGGTTGCCGGGCTCTACGAGCGCCACATCGGCTCGATCGAACAGGTCGGCGGCATCAACCAGGACGAATTCAAGCAGATGAACCGCGCGCTGCAGCGGCTCGACCGCTTCTGGAACGACACCATCGCCTATCGGATGTGAGAACTGCCTCCAGCAGTTGAAAAACGGCCGTTGCCGAAAGGCCGCGGCCGTTTTCTTTTGCCGGTTTCACGCGGTCGTGTCTGGCATAAGCCATGCTGCCGCCATATTCCGATGGATTACCAAGCTTGGGACGGGCCGTCGGCTGCGTTTCGCAGAACCGCCGTCGTACCGCGTTCACGCGAGGGCGACCTGAAATGATGGTAGGCGAATTGTTAACATTGGCCGCCATAATGACCCGGTTGCGGTTGCCCGAAGTCCGGTGACGACAGAAGAGAACCAGGAATGATCAAGACGAGCCGACGTTTCTTCCTTTCCGGCGCCGGGGCGCTGGCGATGGCCGCGATTTCCGGTCCGGTCGGCGCGCAGGACGTGATCTCCGAGATCCTGCAGTCCGAGCGCCGGGGCAACTGGGACGACACGTTCGACGCGCG
>DATDJN010000220.1:0-13563 GCA_036520515.1 Rhizobiaceae bacterium | reverse complement strand
TGGAACCAGGTGAACGCCGCGCTGCCCGACTGGGACATCGCTGCCTATATCCCGGGCGAGAAGCACGGCACCCGCGAAGTGTTCGAAGAGAAGCTGATGATCGCCGGCTGCCAGGCGCTTGGCGGCGTCGAGGCCGGCAAGGCTTCGGGTCTCGACGACAAGGCCGCCGAGACGGCCTGCAAGGCAGTCCGCAAGGACGGCAAGGCAATCGACATCGACGGCGACTACTCCGAGACGCTTGCCCGCATCGACTCCAACAAGACCGGCGTCGGCGTGTTCGGCCTCGCCTTCTACGAGAACAATGCCGACAGGCTGAAGGTCGCGACCGTGAACGACATCGTTCCGTCGACCGAGACGATCGCCTCCGGAGAGTATCCGGTGTCGCGTCCGCTGTTCTTCTACGTGAAGAAGGCGCATCTCGGCGTCGTCCCCGGCCTCAAGGAATATGTCGAGTTCTTCCTCGACGACCAGATGATCGGTCCGGAAGGACCGCTGGCAAACTATGGCCTGGTTTCGGCTCCAGATGCCGAGCGTCAGGCCCAGCGCGACAGCTTCGCTGCCGGGAAGACCATGTAACGATTAAAGACGGGGGCGCGGGCATCATGGCCGCGCCCCCGACTTCGCCGCAGGACCTTTTTCGTCGCGGCCCCCGTTCGGGAGAGTTTTTGAATGTCGCTGCTTTTCGTCCTGGCTGTCATCGCCGCGATAGGCGCAGTCGCCTTCATCATCGCAAGGCAGCGCGGCGGGGCGCTCGACAGAGGCGCCACGCGCCCGCATTCCCGCGCGCATTACCACGGCTGGTGGGCCTTCCTGCTGGCGACGCTGCCGGCGACCTTCATCTTCCTCGCCTGGCTGCTTGCTTCCTCGATCTATCTCGAGCGCCACATCGTCGCGCAATTGCCTGAACAGACCGCCGAGGGGCCGATCGCCAGCCAGTCGCTTGCCGTCGGGATGGTCAAGGGCCTTGCCAACGGACTGCGCCGCCTCGACGCCAACGAACTCGCCAGCCTGCCTTCGACTTTCGCGCAAGTGCAGCCGATGCTGGCGGCCAAGCGCGTTGCGCTGGCGACCGATACGCAGGACTACATGATCCCGATCGCGGTCGACGCCAACCGCCTTCAGGACCGCCTGGGCACGGTCGGCGCGATCGTCGCCTTCATCCTGGCGGCGGTCGGCGGCATCTACGGCATTCGCCGGGTCGCCGAGCGCGCCCGCGCCCGCAACAACGTCGAGCGGCTGATGCTCTGGGGCCTAATGGCCGCCTCTATGATCGCCATCGTCACGACCATCGGCATCGTGCTGTCGATGCTTTTCCAGACGATCAGTTTCTTCGAGCGCGTGCCGCTCACCGACTTCTTCTTCGGCGTGGTCTGGGATCCTCGCTTCGCGGCGGCCGGCGCGGCCGACTCGGCCGGCCAGTTCGGCCTCATCCCGCTGCTTGCCGGTACCCTCTACATCGCGCTGGTCGCCATGCTGGTCGCGGTGCCGATCGGCCTGATGTCGGCCGTCTACATGTCGGAATACGCCCACCCCCGGGTTCGCGCCGTGGTCAAGCCGGCGCTCGAACTTCTCGCCGGCATCCCAACCATCGTCTACGGCATCTTCGCGCTGGTGACGCTTGGGCCGTTCCTTCGCGACCTTTCCGCCGCGCTCGCCGGCGGCTCGCCCTTCATCCAGGCGCAATCGATCCTGACCGCCGGCCTCGTGATGGGCGTCATGCTTATCCCGGTCGTGTCCTCCCTCTCCGACGACATCATCACCGCCGTGCCGCGCGCCATGCGCGACGGCTCGCTGGGACTGGGCGCAACGCGCTCCGAAACGATCAAGCGGGTGGTCCTGCCAGCCGCGCTTCCGGGCATCGTCGGAGCCATCCTGCTGACTGCCTCGCGCGCCATCGGCGAAACGATGATCGTGGTGCTGGCGGCCGGCGTGGCCGCCAACCTGACGCTCAACCCGTTCGAGGCGATGACGACGATCACCGTCAAGATCGTCAATCAGCTGACGGGCGACCTCGAGTTCAACTCGCCGCAGACGCTCGTGGCCTTCGCGCTCGGCATTACGCTCTTCTTCGTAACGCTGATCATGAACATCGTCGCGCTCTACATCGTTCGCAAATATCGGGAGCAGTACGAATGACCGATATCTCGATCGGCAACGTGATGGTCGCCAGCGCGCCGCCGCGGCGCCGGGACATCGGCCTGGGGCGCCGCTACCGCGCCGAACGCCGCTTCCGCATCTACGGCCTGCTCGCCATATCGGTCGGCTTGATGTTCCTGGCGGTCATGCTCGTCTCGATCGTGTCCAAGGGCTACACCGCCTTCTGGCAGACGGCGGTGACGCTGCCGATCACCTTCGACGAGAAGATCATCGACCCGAACGGCAAGCGGGATGGCGATCCCAACGTGCTGATCGCGGCGAATTATCCGAAGCTCGCCGAGAATGCGCTGATCGCCAAGCTCGGCATCGATCCCTCCGACAAGGCGATGGTGCGCAAGCTCAAGGGTTTTCTGTCGGACGGCGTTCGCGCCCAACTGCGCGAAATGGTGGTGCGCGATCCGTCCATCGTCGGCATGACGCGCGACGTCGACGTGCTCGCCTCCGCCAATCTCGATTCCGCCTTCAAGGGCCAGATCGATCTCGGCGTCGACGAAGCCCGCCGCAAGGTCTCCGACCAGCAGGTCGAGTGGATGAACAAGCTTCGGGACGAAGGCGTCATATCCGGGCATTTCAACGCCGGCCTCTTCACCTACGGCGCGTCGAGCCGTCCGGAGACGTCGGGCATGGGCGTCGCCATCATCGGCTCGCTCTACATGATGGCCATCGTGCTCCTGCTCGCGCTGCCGATCGGGGTGGCCGCCTCGATCTATCTGGAGGAGTTCGCCAAGAAGTCGCGCCTCACCGACATCATCGAGGTGAACATCAACAACCTCGCGGCGGTGCCGTCGATCGTCTTCGGCCTCCTGGGCCTGGCCGTATTCATCAACTTCCTCGGGCTGCCACGTTCGGCGTCCCTGGTCGGCGGCCTGGTGCTCACCCTGATGACGCTGCCCACCATCATCATCGCGACGCGCGCCGCACTTGCCGCCGTGCCGCCCTCGATCCGCTCCGCAGCGCTCGGCCTCGGCGCCTCGAAAATGCAGATGGTGTTCCACCACATACTGCCGCTCGCAGCCCCCGGCATCCTGACCGGCACGATCATCGGCCTGGCGCGTGCGCTCGGCGAGACCGCGCCGCTGCTCCTCATCGGCATGGTCGCCTTCGTCGCCGACTATCCGACGACGCCTTTCGATCCGGCGACCGCGCTGCCTGTCCAGATCTACATGTGGGCCAACGAGGCGGAACGCGCCTTCGTCGAGCGCATGTCCGCCGCCATCATCGTCCTGCTCATCTTCCTGATGGCGATGAACATTACCGCGATCGTTCTCAGGCGGCGCTTCGAGCGGCGCTGGTAGGAGAAGCACCGTGAACATCATGACCGAAAAAGCCATCGAAGACGCAGTGAGCGCAAAAATGACCGGCAACACCAACGAAGTCATCAAGATGCGCGGCAAGAAGGTCAGCGTCTTCTACGGAGAGAAACAGGCTCTCTTCGACGTCGACCTCAACGTGCGCCAGAACCAGGTGACGGCGCTGATCGGCCCCTCGGGCTGCGGCAAGTCTACCTTTCTGCGCTGCCTCAACCGCATGAACGACACGATCGACTCGGCGCGCGTCACCGGCGAGATCACGCTCGACGGCGAGGACGTGTACGACAAGGCGATCGACGTGGTGGAACTCAGGGCCCGCGTCGGCATGGTCTTCCAGAAACCCAACCCGTTCCCGAAATCGATCTACGAGAACGTCGCCTACGGCCCGCGCATCCACGGCCTGGCCAGGGGCAAGGCCGGCCTCGACGAGATCGTCGAAGCCAGCCTGAAGAAGGCGGCGCTCTGGAACGAGGTGAAGGACCGCCTCGGCGAATCCGGCACCAGCCTCTCCGGCGGCCAGCAGCAGCGCCTCTGCATCGCGCGCGCCATCGCCGTCTCGCCGGAAGTGATCCTCATGGACGAGCCCTGCTCGGCGCTGGACCCGATCGCCACCGCGAAGGTGGAGGAACTCATCGATGAGCTGCGCTCCAACTACACGATCGTCATCGTCACCCACTCGATGCAGCAGGCGGCGCGCGTCTCGCAGCGCACCGCGATGTTCCACCTCGGCTACCTCGTCGAGGAGGGCGCGACCGACAAGATGTTCACCAAACCCGATGACAAGCGCACCCAGGATTACATCACGGGCCGCTTCGGCTGAGCGTCCGCGGCAAACCACGACGACCCGGAAAGGCCAGATCATGGGCGAACATACCGTCTCTTCCTTCGACGAGGATCTCAATCACATCCAGCGGCTGGTCCGTGACATGGGCGATCTCTCCGGGTCGATGGTCGGCGCATCGATCCGCGCGCTGCTCGCTTCCGACAATGCGCTGGCCCAGCGCATCGTCTCGGACGACGCCATCCTGGATGCCCGGCAACGCGAACTCGACGATCGCGCCATCACGCTGATCGCCAAGCGCCAGCCGATGGCGCAGGATCTGCGGGCCGTCGTCGGCGCCATCCGCATGGCCGGCGACCTCGAGCGCATTGGCGATCTCGCCAAGAACATAGCCAAGCGCGTCAGCGCGGTCGGCCAGACAGCCACGCCGCGCAGCCTCTCGCATGGCATCGAGGAGATGTCCGAACTCGTGCTGGGACAGGTGCAGGGCGTCATCGCCCTCTACGAGGCGCGCCATGCCGAGGGGTTGCGGGCGCTGCGTTCCGACGACGAGAAGATCGACGTGCAATACACCGCGGTGTTCCGCGAACTCCTCACCTATATGATGGAAGACCCGCGCAACATCACTCCCTGCACGCATCTCCTGTTCTGCGCCAAGAACCTGGAGCGCATCGGCGACCATGTGACGAATATCGCGGAAAATGCATATTATGTGGTGACCGGCGAACAGCTGCCGGTGAACCGCCCCAAGCTCGACGAAACCGGGGTGGCGGTGCTGGCCGAGTAGGCGACGGCCGCAGGCATCCCAAGGGATACCCAGACAGATGATCGCGCCGAAGATAATGGTCGTAGAGGACGAGGAGCCGCTCGGCGTGCTCCTGCGCTACAATCTGGAGGCCGAGGGCTACCAGGTCGAGGTCGTGACGCGCGGCGACGAGGCCGAGATCCGGCTTCAGGAGAATGCTCCCGACCTCCTGGTGCTCGACTGGATGGTGCCGGCGGTGTCCGGCATCGAGCTCTGTCGCCGGCTCAGGATGCGCCCCGAGACGCAGCGCCTGCCGATCATCATGCTGACCGCGCGGGGCGAGGAAAGCGATCGTGTCAGGGGCCTCTCCACCGGCGCCGACGATTATCTGGTGAAGCCCTTCTCGACGCCCGAGTTCATGGCGCGGGTGAGGGCGCTGCTGCGCCGGGCCAAGCCGGAGGTGCTCTCCTCCGTGCTCAAGGTCGGCGACATAATGCTCGACCGTGAATCGCACCGCGTCTACCGCAAGAATACCGAGATCAATCTCGGGCCGACCGAGTTCCGCCTGCTCGAATTCATGATGCGCCATCCCGGCCGGGTCTTCTCGCGCAGCCAGCTCCTCGACAATGTCTGGGGCGAGACAATCTACATCGACGAGCGCACCGTCGACGTGCATGTCGGGCGGCTGCGGAAGGCGGTCAACAGCGGCCGCATGCCCGATGTCATCCGCACCATCCGCGGCGCCGGCTACGCCATCCGCGAGGACTGAACGGCGAAGCCGCCGCTCACGCAACCTCCTTGCCGACCCCTTCCAGACCGCCGACGCCGCCGGCAAATATCTCCTGGTCGACAAAAGTCAGCGCCCGCATGGCGCAGCCCTGGCGGATGAGCGGCAACTCGTCGGTCACGGTGTCGAAGGAGATGGCGTCGGAGTGCTGGCCGCCAGCCGTTTCGGCGATGGCCGCGCGGATATGCGGTTCGAGCAGATCGAAGGCCGCTGCGCCGCCGCCGATGAAGGCGATCGGCGCCGGGTCGATCAGCGCGAAGAGGCTGCCGATGCCGTAGCCGATGGCGGTGCCCGCTTTGCGGTAGGCGTCGCGCTCCGGTCCGTCCGCGGCGCGCGCGCGCGCGGCGGTCGCCTGCATGTCGGCAGTGCTCACGTCGTCCTCCGGCGTCGAGAATTCGCTCTTTCCCTGCGCATTGCGCCAGATCGCGTAATCGCCGGCATAGGCCTCGACGCAGCCGCGCCGGCCGCAACGGCAGAGTGCGCCGCCGGGCGTGTGGATCATGTGCCCGAACTCGCCTCCGGAGGATTGCGTGCCGGTGAAGAGCTCGCCCTTCAGCACGAGCCCCATGCCGATGCCGTGCGACAATAGGATGGCCAGGAAGTCGTCGCGGTAGCGCGCCGGGTCGCGCCAGCGCAGCGCCACCGCCATCATGTTGCAGTCGTTCTCGACGGTCGTCGGGATCGCGAATTCGTGCTCCAGGAGGTCGGCGAAGGGGATATCCGTGTGCGGCGTGATGGGCGACCACAGCATGATGCGCGCCGCCGCGTCGGTGATGCCCTGGATCGCCAGCACGATGCGCAGCGGCTTGCGTCCGCCTGCCGCGCGGCCGGCGGTCAGCCGCGTGAGCATGGCGACCAGCTCCGTGACGAGCTGGTCGCGCGCGATGGACCGGGTCGAAAGGTGGCGCTTCTCTTCGGCGACCAGTCCGCCGGCATAGTCGATCACCGCCGCCGAAAGATCGTTCAGCGACAGCACGGCGACGACCACGGTCGCAGCCTTCGGGTTCAGCGCAATGCCGATTTGCGGTCGTCCGCGGCGGGCGGCCGCCTGCTCGCCGCCCTTCGTCTCGGCAAGGATGCCTTCGCCGATCAGGTCGGCGGAGATGGCGGATATCGTGGAATGGCTTAGTCCGGTAGCCGAGGCGATTTCGGTGCGCGAGGGATGGCCGGTGCGGCGCACGGCCGCGATGGCCATCGCCCGATTGCGGCGGCGCAGATCGTCATGGCGTATGCCGACCGACATTGTCGACGTCTCCTCGGAGTGGCGGCGTTCGGGAAGCGACGACTCGCGCCCTTTTTTTGCCGACAAGAGACAGCGTGCCGGTCGCTTTGCAAGCTCTTTGCCGTGCGGCCGGCGAGCATCCGGGCTCCCTCCCTCGAACCATATTGACAGAAAGCAGCCATTAGGCCAGTATTTTTTCGGGCCTCGAAAAAAGTCCCGGAGCTATTTAGGCAGAAGTCATTGCGCCTTGTGGCGCAGGGAGGAAATCATGAGGAAGTTTACCACCGCCATTCTGGCGGGTGTGGCCATGTCGCTGGCGCTTGCCGGCGCTGCAGCGGCCGCGGACAAGACCATCGGCGTTTCCTGGTCGAATTTCCAGGAAGAGCGCTGGAAGACCGACGAGGCCGCAATCAAGGCGGCTGTCGAGGCCGCCGGCAACAAGTACATCTCGGCGGACGCCCAGTCTTCCGCGTCCAAGCAACTCACCGACATCGAAAGCCTGATCAGCCAGGGCGCCAACGCGCTCATCGTACTGGCGCAGGACGCCTCGGCCATTGGCCCGGGTGTGCAGAAGGCCCTCGACGAGGGGATTCCGGTGCTGGGCTATGACCGCCTCATCGAGAACAAGGACGTCTTCTACCTCACCTTCGACAACAAGGAAGTCGGCCGCATGCAGGCCCGCGAGGTGTACAAGGTGAAGCCCGAGGGCAATTATGCCTTCATCAAGGGCTCCTCCGCCGATCCGAATGCGGACTTCCTGTTCTCGGGCCAGATGGAAGTGCTGAAGGAGGCAATCGATTCCGGCAAGGTCAAGAATGTCGGCGAAGCCTATACCGACGGCTGGCTCCCTGCCAACGCGCAGAAGAACATGGAGCAGATCCTGACCGCCAACGACAACAAGATCGACGCGGTCGTCGCCTCCAACGACGGCACGGCCGGCGGCGTCGTGGCGGCGCTGGAAGCGCAGGGCCTGGCGGGCACCGTCCCGGTGTCCGGACAGGACGGGGACAAGGCGGCGCTCAACCGCGTCGCGCTCGGCACGCAGACGGTGTCGGTGTGGAAGGACGCACGCGAGCTCGGCAAGGCCGCCGGCGACATCGCGTCCCAGCTCGCCGACGGCAAGCAGTTCACCGACATCGAGGGCGTCGTCGACTTCACCACGCCCGGCGGCAACGTCACGAAGTCGGTGTTCCTGACGCCGATCCCGATCACCAAGGACAACCTCGACGTGGTGGTCGACGCCGGCTGGATCAGCAAGGACGAGCTCTGCGCCGGCGTCCCCGCCGGCAAGGTGGCCGCCTGCAACTGACACCCAGGTCTTCAGTGCCCAACGCCGCGGCCCAAGTGCCGCGGCGTTTCGCAATCGGCCTGCGCTTCAAACGGTCGCCAAAAGCGGCTAGCATCAAACCGGACGACCGCCGGAAGCGGCGGCTGGCGGGAGTAACGTCATGACCGATGCGACCACCACGGCTACGGTCGATCGAGCGAGAGCATCCGACGTCGGCCCGGTCGGACGCTTCCTTCAGGCGACCGAGCTCGACACGCGCATGCTGGGCATGGTCGGCGCGCTCCTTGTCATCTGGGTCGGCCTGCATTTCGCATCGGGCGGCCTGTTCCTGACGCCGCGCAATCTGTGGAACCTGTCGGTGCAGACATCCTCGGTCGCCATCATGGCGACGGGCATGGTGCTGGTCATCGTCACGCGCAACATCGACCTCTCGGTCGGCTCGGTGCAGGGCGTCATCGGCATGATCGTCGGCGTCACGCAGGCCGAGCTCTTGCCGCGCGTGCTGGGCATTCCGCTTGGCGATCCGTGGATCTGGATCATCGCGCTGCTGGTCGGCCTTGCGCTTGGCGCCATGATCGGCGCGCTGCAAGGGTTCCTGATCGCCTACATGTCGATCCCGTCCTTCATCGTGACGCTGGGCGGCCTGCTTGTGTGGCGCGGCGCCGCCTGGTGGGTGACCAGCGGCCGCACCGTGGCGCCGATGGATGCCACCTTCAGGCTGATGGGAGGCGGCCCCGGCGGATCGATCGGGGCGACCTGGAGCTGGGTCGTCGGCCTGGCCGCCTGCGCCGGCGTCGTGCTGTCACTGCTCAACGGCCGCCGCCAACGCAAGCGCTTCAAGTTCCCGCAAAGGCCGGTCTGGGCCGAGATTTTCCTGGGCGTGGTCGCCTGCGCTGCGATCCTCGGCGCGGTCTGGATCGCCAATTCCTATCCGTGGCCGGCCGGCATCGTGAACAGATATGCAGAGCAGCACGGCATAGCCGTTCCGGAAGGTGGCCTCTTCATCGCCCATGGCATCGCCATTCCCGTGCTGATGGCGATAGCGGCGGGCGTCATCATGACCTTCATCACCCGGCGCACCCGTTTCGGTCGCTACGTCTTCGCCATCGGCGGCAATCCGGAAGCCGCCGAACTCGCCGGCATCAAGACGCGCTGGGTCGTCCTCAAGATCTTCGTCCTGATGGGCGTGCTCGCCGCGATCGCCGCCTGCATCGGCATTTCGCGCCTCAACGCGGCGACCAATGCGCTGGGCACGCTGGACGAG
This sequence comes from Rhizobiaceae bacterium, assembly GCA_036520515.1. Classification (GTDB taxonomy): domain Bacteria; phylum Pseudomonadota; class Alphaproteobacteria; order Rhizobiales; family Rhizobiaceae; genus Mesorhizobium_K. The sequence continues at coordinate 4,009 of DATDJN010000220.1, read as the reverse complement.
CTTCTCGTCATCGCGGCCGCCGTCATCGGCGGCACGTCGCTCGCCGGGGGCGCCGGCACGATTGCCGGCGCCATGCTCGGCGCGCTGCTCATGCAGTCGTTGCAGTCAGGCATGGTGCTGCTCGGCGTCGACACGCCGCTGCAGTCGATCGTCGTCGGCGCGGTCCTCGTCGTCGCCGTCTGGCTCGACACGATCTACCGCAAGCGTCTCTGACACGGAGGATAACATGGCCGATACGCCTCTCGTCGAGATGAAGAACATCTCCGTCGCCTTCGGCGGCATCCGAGCCGTCGACAACGCCTCGATCGATCTCCATGCCGGCGAGGTGGTGGCGCTGCTCGGCCACAATGGCGCCGGCAAATCGACCCTGATCAAGATCCTGTCCGGCGCCTACAAGCGCGATTCCGGCGCCATCTTCGTCCGTGGGGAGGAAGCGGCCATCAACAACCCGCGCGACGCCAAGAAGTACGGCATCGAGACGATCTACCAGACGCTGGCGCTTGCCGACAATGTCGACGCCGCCGCCAATCTCTTTCTCGGACGCGAGCTCCGTACCCCCTGGGGCACCCTCGACGACGGCGCCATGGAGGCCGAGGCGCGCAAGGTCATGGGCCGGCTCAATCCGCGCTTCCAGCGCTTCAAGGATCCGGTGATCAAACTGTCCGGCGGCCAGCGCCAGTCGGTGGCCATCGCGCGCGCCATCCTGTTCGACGCCAAGATCCTGATCATGGACGAGCCGACCGCCGCACTCGGCCCGCAGGAGACCGCGCAGGTAGGCGAACTGGTCAAGCAGCTGAAATCCGAAGGCATAGGCATCTTCCTGATCAGCCACGACATCCACGACGTGTTCGATCTCGCGGATCGTGTCTGCGTCATGAAGAACGGCCAGGTCGTGGGCACCGCCAAGACGACCGACGTCACCCAGGACGAGGTGCTCGGCATGATCATCCTCGGCAAATGCCCGCCCGGCGCGAGTCCGGGACCGGGCGCATTGGCGCTGGCCGCCGCCTGAACGGTTAGCCGGCGAATATTCGCCGGGGTGGCTGACGAGGCCCGCTCTCTCAATTTTGCGTTGTCTAGACACGATCGAGCGTCAATAAAGGGTCCGGGGGCCAGAGACCGGATCGGCGATTGAAAAAGCATTTTCCAATGGTCGCCTTCGCCGCAGTGGCTCTCGCCAGCCTGGCGATGGCGGGCTTTGCCTATCTCGCGGCGGAAGAGGCCGCGCGCATCAAGTTCGAGGCCACAGCCGACGATGCGTTGAACCGCATCCAGAGCCGCGTCGACCTGCATCTGTCGCTGCTGCGCGAGACCGACGCCTTCTTCACCGCACTCGCCGGACAAGTGACGGGTGGCGAGTTCAAGACCTATTTCGACGCACTCCGGTTCGACAAGAACTTCGAGGGGTTGCAGGCCCTCGGGCTGCTTGGCGTGGGGAAGCCGGGCGAGGAAGCATCGCTCGAACGGGAGATCACCGAGCGGCTGCACGTGGAGAAGCCCATCTACCCACCCGCGTCCGACGGCGACTGGCGCATGCCGGTCGTGCTGATGGAGCCGCTCGACCGAACCACGATGAGCGCCATCGGCTACGACATGTTCACCGATCCTCAGGCGCGGCAGGCAATCCTCGCCGCGATCGACACGGGGGAGTCGCGTGCGACCGGGCGCATGTTGCTCGATCCTCAGATCGGCGGGCGGACGGCTGTCGGTTTCCTGCTGTTCTCGGCGCTCGAGCAGCCGGGCGTGCCCGAGGGCCAGCCGATGGGTGTTCTTTTCGCCGCTTTTCGCACGCAGGAGCTCCTCGGCTCGGCGCTCAACAAATTTCCCCCGCTGCCTGTGCATGTCGAAGTACTCGATGGCACGGACGAGGGGGCGAACCTGCTGTTCACCTCGCCGAACGAGGCCGCCGCGCATGCCGGTTTCGCCACCACCCGCCAGCTACTCGTCGCCGGCCGGCCATGGGTCGTCGAATTTCGGCCGACGGCGGACTTTACGCGGCCGACCTCGCCGATCATCCCGGTGCTGCTCGGGCTGTTCGGCCTGCTGCTCGCCGTCGCCATCGCGCTCCTGCAGCGCTACCAGTCGCGCGCCTACGACGCGATGGCGAAGCTGCAGGAGAACGCCGAGAGCAGCCTTCTGGAAAAGGACCTGATGCTTCAGGAGATGAAGCACCGCATCAAGAATTCGATCACCCGCGTTCTGGCGATTGCGCGCCAGACCGCCTCAAGCTCCAAGGACCTGGGGGAATTCGAGGCGTCCTTCTCGGCACGGCTCCAGGCAATGGCGGCGTCACAAGACATGCTGACCCGTTCGCGCTGGCAGAAGGCAGCCCTCGCGGAGCTGTTGCGTATCGAACTCGCGCAGGTCTTCGGCAAGGAACTGCCCGACGGCGTACTGAGCGGTCCGCGGGTCATGCTGTCCGAGACGGTGACCCAGGCGCTCGGCCTGACCTTCCACGAGCTGGCCACCAACGCGTTGAAATATGGCGAGGCCGGCAATTCGCCCGACGCGCTGAAGGTCGAGTGGCGGGTATCAGAAGAGGGCGATACATTGTCGCTTTTCTGGCGCGAGACCGGCAGCATCGCGCTGAAGCCGCCCGAAAAGCCCGGTTTCGGCACCAGGCTGATCGACTTGAACATCACGAGAGAGTTGAAGGGCACGATCCGGCGCGTCTATCGCACGGACGGGCTGCATATCGAGATCGAGATCCCACTCGGCTCCCGGAACGGCTGATCATGGCATAACGAAAAAGCTACCCCGGCGGGGGCCGAGGTAGCTTTTGAATATCCAGGGCGGCGCGCCGCCTGAAAGCTCTGGCCTTAGCGGCAGCGGGCCTCGTAGATGCGGCCGCGGCTGTCGCGATAGCGGCACCAGCCCTGCCTGGTCGCCTTGCCGATCAGCACGCCTGAAGCCGCGCCGACCACGCCGCCGATAATTGCGCCACCCGCATCACCCGTAGCCAGACCGCCGATCGCCGCACCGGCGACGCCGCCCAGCGCAGCGTCGTTTTCAGCGGTCGTGCAACCGGCAAGCGCCATCAAGGCGGCAAGCGCAAAAATAGTCCTTCTCATATGGAGAGCTCCTCATTTAATCGTCCCGCCCCGTCTCATAGCACGCAACGGCGGTTTCCTGCGTGCCAGAAAATCAATGTTGTCTAAGATTGTCTTTTTCGCGGGTTTCAGGTCTGGATGCAATCATGATTTCGGGAACTTCGATCATGGCATATAAGGTCCCGTCCGGCTTGACCCTCCAGACCAGCTCCGCATCTTCTTCCTCTATAGCGGGATCGACTTCGACGCACTGGCCGAATACCTGAGGATGCTTTGTGGTGAAAAGACTGATCGACGGTTGCAGATCGCCCTCGCACTCTTCCGTTGTCTCGTAGACGGCTACCGGCGGTGTAAGCTCGCGGCATTGTGCCAGATCGTCCGAGCATCCGACTATAAGCAGCAGGGCAGCTATGTGTTCCATGGCAGTCACCTCTCGCGCAGAGAGAACGACCCCTCTCGAAGGGCAAAAACGCGATGGCTGCCGCCATGGTTCCAGCGATGTTCCGGCGAACTTGGGTCGTATGGGGCGGAGGGATGGAAAAAATTGGGTAGCCACGCCTGGTGTCGTGTGATGATCGCAACGATAAAACGTCAGTTAAAGCAACGCGATCGCCAGTCCGACGACCGCCAGCGCCAGGACCGCACAGGCGAGAAGGCCGGACCGGGCTCCTCGCTTGGATGAGACTGCACCAATGGTGTGACCCTCGAAACTCCCCATCGCCATGCGCGCGGCAGCTTCAAGATTCTGGATTTTGGCGACCATGGCAATCTCCTCGACACCCGCGCATGAACGCGGGGCACGTCGGAATGTTCCATCTTCTTTTTGGCGGCGGGCCAACGCTATCGAACTTTGCGCCTGAACCGGTGCAGGGTCGATGCGCTCTTGCGGCAGGACCACCGAGCAGCCTGATTGTAATGTGCAGAACAGACCGAAGGGCGGGTCTTGGCGCACGCCCGAC
>DATDJN010000219.1:0-2571 GCA_036520515.1 Rhizobiaceae bacterium | reverse complement strand
GTGATCGCCGGCTGCATGCTGGTCTTCATCCCGGCGGTGGGCGAGTTCGTCATCCCGGATCTGCTCGGCGGCTCGCAGACGCTGATGATCGGCAAGACGCTGTGGAACGAGTTCTTCGCCAACCGCGACTGGCCGGTCTCCTCGGCGGTCGCCGTCATCCTGCTGCTCCTCCTCATCGTGCCGATCATGGTCTTCCAGTCCTCGCAGGCGCGCGCCCAGGAGCAGGGCCGATGAACGCCACCTGGAGCCGCTTCAACATCACGTCGGTCGTGCTCGGCTTTGCCTTTCTCTATCTGCCGATCGTGCTTCTGGTCGTCTTCTCCTTCAACGAGTCCAAGCTCGTCACGGTCTGGGGCGGCTTTTCCACCAAGTGGTACGGGTCTCTCTTCCGCAACCAGGGTCTGATGGATGCGGCCTGGGTGACGCTGCGCGTCGGCTTCATCTCCGCCAGCGTCGCCACCGTCCTCGGCACGCTCGCCGCGCTCACGCTCACGCGCTACACGCGCTTCCGGGGCAGGGTGCTCTTTTCCGGCATGGTCTTCGCGCCGCTGGTCATGCCGGAGGTGATCACCGGCCTGTCGCTTCTCCTGCTCTTCGTCGCCGTCGGGCTAGACCGCGGCTTCCTGACCGTGACGCTCGCGCACATCACCTTCTCCATGTGCTTCGTCGCCGTCGTCGTGCAGTCGCGCCTCATGACCTTCGACCGTTCGCTGGAGGAGGCGGCCATGGATCTCGGCGCGCCGCCGGTGAAGACGTTCTTCCAGGTCACGCTGCCGGTCATCGCTCCGGCCATCGTGTCGGGCTGGATGCTCGCCTTCACGCTCTCGCTCGACGACCTCGTCATCGCCAGCTTCGCGTCCGGCCCCGGCGCCACCACGCTGCCGATGAAGATCTACAGCCAGGTGCGCCTCGGCGTGACGCCGGAGATCAACGCCGCATGCACGCTGATGATAGGCGTCGTCGCCGTCGGCGTTCTCGCCGCTTCGATCGTCAACAAGCGCCGCGAGGTCCAGCGCCGGCGCGACGAGCAGGCCGCGTTGCGGGCTTAGCGCGATGGGAGGCGGGGACGTCATGGAGGACGATCTCGTCGACCGCATCTACGAAGCCGCCTTCGTTCCCGAGCTCTGGTCGGACGTGCTGGAGCGCCTGGCCGCGCTGTCGGGCAGCGCGGCGGGGTCTGTGTTGGCTTACGATCATGTCCGGCCCGTCGGCTTCAGGACGGTGGGGCCTGCACAGGATATCCTCGAGCAGGTCCTATCGGGAGAGGTCTGGGAGACAAGCCGAAGGATCGAATACTTCTACGACAATCCCATCAGCGGCTTTGTCGTGGCGCAGGATTACTATCCCGCCGAAATCATCGGACCCTGCGATCCGTCCCATGCCCTTCGGCAGCGAGGCCTCGAGAGCCAGGCCGGAACGATCATTCCCATGCCGTCGGGAGAGCTTGTCGTCTTCGTCTTCGAGAAGTGGGCGCGTGACGGCCGCTTCAGCGCCGGTGACATCGCAAGGCTCAACCGTGCCTACCCGCACCTCGCGCGCGCCGGCCTCGTGGCTGCGCGGCTCGGCCTGGAGCAGGCGCGGACAACGGTGTCTACCTTGCAGTCGGTCGGGTTGCCTGCCGCCGCGCTCGCGTTCGGGCGCGTCCTCGTGGCGAACAGCCTCTTCGACGCCATGCCCGACCTTTTCGTGCACCGGGCGGGCGGACGCCTGGCGCTCAGCGATCTTGCAACCGATGAGCTCTTTCAGGAGGCAGTGGCGCCCGGACGCGACAATGAAGCGGTAAGGTCGATCCCCATCCCCGCGCGGGAAGGCGGGATGCCCCTTATCGTCCATGTCCTGCCGCTGCGCCGCGCCGCCCGCGACATCTTCCCGGGCGCGGACATCCTCGTCGCCGCCACCACCGTCAGCCCGAGCGCGATGGTGCCTTCGCCCACCATCCTCACCGGCCTGTTCGATCTCACGCCCGCCGAAGCCAGGCTCGCCGTCTCGCTCGTGGCCGGCATGTCGCTGAAGGCCGCCGCCGTTGCAAGCGGCGTGACGTTCTCGACGGCCCGGACCTATCTCGACCGCATCTACCGCAAGACCGGCGTCAATCGTCAGGGCCAGCTCGTCGCGTTGCTGAAGAGCGCCCAGCCTTTTCGGCCATAGGTAATCTGCCCGCACCGAAAGACAGTCAGCATATGACGACTGTTCACCTTCATGGTGCTCAAAGCATATTGGCCACACGCAGAGGTCACGGTCAGTATTTTACCTCGTGATAGTTGTAAAATGATCGTGCTTACTGGGCTGGTGCCGAAGGTTCAGGCGATCGCGGGGAAGGAAGGGGCATTATGACACGGGCAGCGGCGAAAGATGGATCGGAAAGGACAACAGGCGCGCCCTGGCGCGGTTCTTTGCTTGCACTCTTTCTTGCGGCCGGCGCGATCACCCTCCAGGGCGGTGCGATCGACATCGATGCATGGGCGGTCGACGGAAGCCTGAATGGCTGCGAGGGGGAAACCGGCACTCTGAGCTTCGCCTGCGGCGAGTTTGCCCACGCGTACAGTGACGAGGATACTGCCCCCCAGTCCG
>DATDJN010000218.1:0-3039 GCA_036520515.1 Rhizobiaceae bacterium | reverse complement strand
CGGCGTGAACGCACCGTAGTCGAGATAGGACTTCACGCGGGTCAGCGCCGAGATCAGCCGCTCGTTGCCGACCGCAAACCCCATGCGCCAGCCGGGCATGGAGAAGGTCTTCGACATGGAGGTGAACTCGACCGTCACGTCGATCGCGCCCGGCACCTGCAGCACCGAGGGCGGCGGATTGCCGTCGAAATAGATCTCGGAATAGGCAAGGTCGGAGAGGATGATCAGGTCGTTCTTGCGCGCGAAGGCAACGACGTCTTTGTAAAAGTCCAGGCTCGCCACCAGCGCCGTCGGGTTCGACGGGTAGTTGAGGATCAGCGCCAGCGGCTTGGGAATGGAATGGCGGATGCCGCGCTCCAGCGCCGGAATGAAGTCATTGTCGGGCTCCACCTGCAGCGAGCGGATGACGCCGCCCGACATGATGAAGCCGAAGGCATGGATCGGATAGGTTGGGTTCGGGCAGAGGATCACGTCGCCGGGCGCGGTGATCGCCTGCGCCATATTGGCAAAACCCTCCTTGGAGCCCAGCGTCGCCACCACCTGCCTGTCGGGATCGAGCTTTACGCCAAAACGGCGGGCATAGTAGCTGGCCTGGGCCCGGCGCAGGCCCGGAATGCCGCGCGACGACGAATAGCGATGGGTGCGCGGGTCGCGAACGACCTCGACCAGCTTGTCTACGATGGCCTTCGGCGTCGGAAGGTCCGGATTGCCCATGCCGAGATCGATGATGTCGGCGCCGCCAGAACGGGCGCTGGCCTTCAGACGGTTGACCTGCTCGAAGACGTAGGGCGGAAGGCGGCGAACCTTGTGAAACTCTTCCATCGTCAGAAATCCAGGCGTTGCGGGGGGCCTATTTGGCGCCGCGATATATACCGATTTGGTCTGGGGGTCGAGCACCCGAAGGCGTGCTGGCCGCTTATTGACCCTCGATGACCTTCAGCGTCTCGCTCTGCTCGTCCTGCGAGACCTGAAGCCGCTTGCGGCGGGCCTCCGGCGATTCCACGGGAGCGCCGCCGATGTCCTGCGACTGCTGTTTGGCGCGAAGCTGCGCGAGCTTCGCGTCCCGCTCTTCGTTGGTGAACTGTGCGGTCGCAGCCCGCTGCGGGACGTTCAGGTTCGGGAATGTGCCGGTGTCGACCGGTCCACCGCTGCGGCCTGCGGCTGCGGGCACGTCCTCGATGGTCGTGCCGCTGCAGGCGCCAACGGCGAGTGCTGCGACGAGGGCTGCGGCGCCGATGCCGGGAAAAAACCCTTGGACTTTACCATATGTCATATCTTCGCCCATCTCCGCACAACAGGACGCATTGGACGTCCGGTGATATTATGTCAAGAAAAGGCTCAAGGAGGAACGCCTCGATCATGTCCAAGGCAGCCGAGCCGGGCAAGAGCGACGCCGGCGACGCGCCGGAGCTCGAGCAATACCTCATCAAAGACCCGGAACGCTTCGCGCTGAACCTCGCCCGCATGGTCGAGCAGGCAGGCAAGGCCGCGTCCGCCTGGGCGGAGCCCCGCGAAAAGGGCGAAATCCGTGATTCCCTGGCCGAGCCCATGGCCGACATGGTGAAGACCTTCTCCAAGGTGACGGAATACTGGCTGTCGGATCCCGCGCGCGCGCTGGAGGCGCAGACGCGGCTCTTCGCCGGCTACCTCACCGTCTGGGGCAATGCGATCAGCCGCGCCCGCACCGGCGAGGAACCGCCGGAGGCCATCCAGGCGGAGCGAGGCGACAAGCGCTTCCAGGACCCGGATTGGGGGAGGAACGCCTTCTTCGATTTCCTGAAACAGGTTTATCTGGTCACCTCGCGCTGGGCGAACGACCTCGTCGAGCGCGCCGACGGACTGGACGAGCATACGCGCCACAAGGCGGGTTTCTACGTCAAGCAGGTCTCCAACGCGATCTCGCCGTCGAACTTCATCCTCACCAATCCGGAGCTCTTCCGCGAGACGGTTGCCTCCGATGGCGAGAACCTGGTGCGGGGTATGGCGATGCTCGCCGAGGACATTGCCGCCGGCAAGGGCGACCTGAAGCTGAGGCAAGGCGACTATTCCTGCTTCGAAGTGGGCAGGAACCTCGCCACCAGCCCCGGCAAGGTCGTCGGTCGCAGCGACGTCGCCGAGATCCTCCAGTACGACCCGGCGACCGACACGGTGCTGAAGCGGCCGTTGCTGATCTGCCCGCCCTGGATCAACAAGTTCTACATACTCGACCTCAATCCCGAAAAATCCTTCATCCGCTGGGCAGTCGAGCAGGGCCACACCGTCTTCGTCGTCTCCTGGGTGAATCCGGACGAGCGCCACGGCGCCAAGAACTGGGAGGCCTATATACGCGAAGGCCTGCAATACGCCCTCGACACGATCGAGCGCACGACCGGTGAGCGCGAGGTGAACGCCATCGGCTATTGTGTCGGCGGCACGCTGCTTGCCGCGGCCCTTGCCCTGATGGCGCGCGAAGGCGATGACCGCATCCGCTCGGCCACGCTCTTCGCCACCCAGGTCGACTTCACCTATGCCGGCGATCTCAAGGTCTTCGTCGACGAGGACCAGGTGGCGGCGGTCGAGCGCTCGATGAACGAGAAGGGTTATCTCGAAGGCACGCGGATGGCCGCCGCTTTCAACATGCTGCGCTCGGGCGACCTGATCTGGCCCTACGTGGTCAACAACTACATGCGCGGCAAGGACCCCCTGCCCTTCGATCTGCTCTACTGGAACGCTGATTCGACCCGCATGGCGGCCGCCAATCACTCCTACTATCTGCGCAATTGCTACCTGGAGAACACGCTGTCGCAGGGCACGATGGAGCTTGCCGGCCACACGCTTTCGCTCTCCGACATCAAAATCCCGATCTACAACCTCGCCACCAAGGACGACCACATCGCCCCGGCACGCTCCGTCTTCCTGGGCTCCCGATATTTCGGCGGCAAGGTCGACTACGTGCTCACCGGGTCCGGCCACATCGCCGGCGTGGTGAACCCGCCGACCTCGAAGAAGTACCAGTTCTGGACCGGCGGGAAGCCGGAAGGCAGTCTCGAGGACTGGATG
>DATDJN010000217.1:0-3471 GCA_036520515.1 Rhizobiaceae bacterium | reverse complement strand
CTGGCGCCGGACCGCCTGTTCCCCATCATGGAGGAGCAGGGCATAGAACTCGACGCGCTCGACAGGCTTATCTGGCGCATCGGCGTGCTGCCGATCTTCCGCGAGGGGCTGCTGCAGACGCGCGCCAGCCTGCTGCCGCTGATGGACATGCAGCCGGCGTGGGGACCGGGCAGGGTCGATACGTTCAACCCCTACAAGCTGTTGCAGTTCGGCGTCGAGGCATCGGCGCTGACGGAGGAGGAGCGCATCGGCGTCGCCGACCTGCCGGCGGTCTTCGACCAGCATCCGCGGGAAGGCATGAACCTCCACTGGGACGGCAACAACGCCAGCCTTTCGGAGCGCAACCTTTCGGCGGCGATAGGCGCCGGCGTTACGGTGGAATCCGTCGACCATGGGGCAATAGAGCGCGTGGCCGAATGGCTGGGCGACCTGAAGCCGCCCGCCAGCCCGCACAAGCCAGACCCCGCAGCGGTGGAGCGCGGCAAGGCGGTCTACATGGCGGACTGCGCCTCATGCCACGGATATCAGGGCGACGAAGCCTACGGGTTCGAAGGGCGGAGCATCGGCCAGGTCGAGCCGATCGCGAATCTTGGTACCGACAGGGCGCGCCTCGATTCCTACACGGAGGCGTTCCGGGCGCAGCAGCTCGAAAAACTCTTCGCCGGCACGCCCTACCAGTTCAGGAATTTCAAGAAGACGAACGGCTACGCCAATCTGCCGCTCGACGGGTTGTGGCTGCGCGGGCCTTATCTGCACAATGGATCGGTGCCGACGCTGGCGGCCCTGCTACAGGCGCCGGAGGAGCGTCCGAAGGCATTTTTGCGCGGGCTTGACGTGCTCGATCCGGCGGGAGGCTTCGCCGCGCCCGAATGCGACCCGGCAGCGCAGCCCGCCAGCGGCTTCTGCTACGACACGACGCTGCCGGGCAACGGCTCGGGAGGCCACACATACGGCGTCGATCTGGCCGCTGCCGAGAAGGCCGACCTCCTGGCCTATCTGCTGACATTCTGATGGGAGCTGAGAGACATGACCGACTCATTGACGATCGGCTGGTGTGAGGCGCAGGCGGCGAACAGCAGGTCTCTTTACCGCCGCGTGCTGGGCCTGAACCTGATCCTGCATCTCCTGATCGGCCTTGCCTGCATCTTCCTGCCATATTGGTTCTCCGACCTGGTCGGCCTGCCGGAACCTTTTCCCGTCGGCTGGGTGAGGGGATGGGGCGCGACGCTGATCCTCGTCACCGCGCTCTACGTTCCAGGCTACATCAATCCGGGATTCCGCCGCGCGCCAAACGTCATCGGCATCCTCGGGCGGCTGTGGATGGCGATCATCTGGACATTCTGCGGCGGCGGCTTCCTCTGGCTCGCGCTGTTCGACTTCGCGTTCTTCCTGATCCTCGCCTTCCTTTATCTGCGCTTCCTGCAGAACACGCTGATGAGCCGGCCCTAATAGCCCGGCAGGCGGGTGCCATCCCCGGCCCGCCTTATATTTTCCTTATGCCGGGCTCGATCATTCGCAATCGAGATTTGATCTCCTTGTGACCATTTTCCGCGGCGAACCGTCTCGGAGTCCTGTCATGTCCGACCTCCTTTACCCCGCCATCGGGCTGGGCACATTCGTCCTGCTCGCGCTCTACGCCCGCAGTCTCGGCCGCATCTGAGGAGAACGACAATGGTTGAACCCCTCATCGGCCTCGCCGTCGCGCTCGCGCTCGGCGTCTATCTCATCATAACGCTGATCAGGCCTGAACGGTTCTGATCGCCGCTCCCGGAGCACTTCCATGACACTTGTCGGTTGGCTGCAGATCGGCCTGCTTTTCGCCGTCGTCGCCATGATCGTTAAGCCGCTTGGCCTCTTCATGGCGCGCGTCTTTTCCGGCGAACGCACATTCCTTTCGCCTGTCCTCGGTCCCGTCGAACGCGGCTTCTACGTGGCAGCCGGCGTCGACCAGAAGACCGAGCAGGGCTGGCTCGCCTACACGCTCTCCATGCTCGCCTTCTCGATGGCGGGCTTTGCGGCGCTCTACGCGATCCTGCGCCTGCAATTCTACCTGCCGCTCAACCCGCAGGGTTTCGCCGGCATGTCGCCGCACCTCGCCTTCAACACGGCGGTGAGCTTCGTCACCAACACCAACTGGCAGTCCTATGGCGGCGAGACTACGCTCAGCCATTTCAGCCAGATGGCCGGACTGACGGTGCAGAACTTCGTCTCCGCCGCCGCCGGCATCGCCATGGCGCTGGCGCTGACGCGCGCCTTCGCACGCTCTGCGGCGCAGACCGTCGGCAATTTCTGGGTGGATCTAACCCGCGCCACCCTCTACGTGCTGCTGCCGCTCGCGGTCATCGTGGCGATCGCCTTCGTCGCGATGGGACTGCCGCAGACCCTCGACGCCTCCGTCACCGCGACCACGCTCGAAGGCGCGCAGCAGACGATCGCGCTCGGGCCTGTCGCCAGCCAGGAGGCGATCAAGCAGCTCGGCACCAATGGCGGCGGATTCTTCAACGTCAATGCCGCGCACCCGTTCGAGAACCCGTCGGCGCTGTCCAACCATCTCAACATCGTCGCCATGCTCGGCGTCTCGGCGGCGCTCGTCTACACCTTCGGCCAGATGGTCGGCGACCGCCGCCAGGGTTGGGCGTTCCTCGCCGTCACCGCCATCATGCTGGCCGTAGCGACCGGCGCCGTCTACTGGGCCGAGACTTACGGCAACCCGATCATCACGGCGCTCGGCGTCGATCCTTCGCTCGGCAACATGGAGGGCAAGGAGGTCCGCTTCGGCCAAGCGATGACGGCCGCCTATGCGGCGGCGACCACCGGCCTTTCGGACGGCGGCGTCAACGGCATGCACGGCTCCTTCACCGGCCTTGGCGGGCTGGTGCCGATGTTCCTGATCCAGCTCGGCGAGGTGCTGCCGGGCGGTGTGGGCTCGGGCCTCTACGGCATGATCGTCTTCGCGATTCTCGCAGTGTTCGTGGCCGGCCTCATGGTCGGGCGCACGCCGGAGATGCTCGGCAAGAAGATCGAAAGCCGCGAGATGAAATACGCGATGCTCGCCGTGCTCATCCTGCCGCTGGCGATCCTCGGCTTCACCGCGGTCTCCGCGATGCTGCCCTTCGCGGTCGCGAGCGTCGGCACCGGCGGCCCGCACGGCCTGTCGGAGATCCTCTACGGCTTTACCTCGGCGGCGGGCAACAACGGCTCAGCTTTCGGCGGCCTGACGGCGAACACGCCCTGGTACAACACGACGCTCGGCATCGCCATGCTGCTCGGGCGCTTCGCCTACGCCGTGCCTGTCATGGCGATCGCCGGTGCGCTTGCCGCCAAGACGCGCGTTCCTGCTTCAGCCGGCACGTTCCCGACCCATACGCCGCTCTTCGTCGGCCTCTTGATCGGCATCATCCTGATCCTCGGCGGCCTGCAGTTCTTCCCGGCGCTCGCGCTCGGACCGATCGTCGAGCATTTCGCGATGCT
>DATDJN010000216.1:0-4411 GCA_036520515.1 Rhizobiaceae bacterium | reverse complement strand
CCGGTTGCCATGCCGTTGTAGATCGCCGGCACGCGGCGTCCGGCGACGTAATATTCGCCGACATGCATGGTGCGGCTGATGATGCCGATGACGGCGTAGATGACGATGGTGAACCCCATGAAGAGGTAGCCGATGACGCGGTTCGGAACGCCCAAGCCGCTAAGAATCGCCATCAGGATGATGAAAGCCAGGAAGCCCCCCGTATAAAGGGTGTAGATGCGGCCCAGGCTGGAGACGAAGTCGCGTCCGCCTGCTGGTGCTGTGGTGCTGGACATGGATCAGTTCCCCCCGATCAATCTTCGGCCACGCCATGCTTCTCGTCGATCGCGTTCTGCTTGCGGGCAAACCAGAACAGCATGATGACGAAAGCGATGAGCGAACCTTGCGCAGCCATGTAGTAGCCGAGCGGAAAGCCGAGGATAACGATGTTGTTCAGCGCACCTACGAAGAAGTGCACGACATATCCGAAGAACACCCATAGACCCAGCATGATGAACATGAGTCGTCGGGTGTCGTTCCAGTAGCTTACACGATCTGGTGTAGTCATCACGGTTGTCCTCCCTCCCTGCGGGCAGGCCTGTCATCTCCGACAGACGGACCCAATACGTCCCCGGGCCGCCAAGGCGACCCGACCTCCACCCATCGGTGTCGTATGCCAAGCACACCGACTCTCGATGATGATGACGTTTCGTAACATTTGTCGCATGCGCTTGTTCATACGACTTTAGAATCGCCAGCCCGACGCGGTGTCTGGTTATGTGCGCGCCGCCGCAGTAGCATCAGCCCCGCAGGATTGCTGGAGGCTTGTCTTGGGATTACTCGATACCGTTACGGGCGGCTTGTTCCGCAGGCATGAGCCGATCGCTGATGCCGCGGGGCTCGCCGTTTTCATGGACGCCCGTGCCGCGTTCATGGCGCAGAAATGCGTGGTCGAATTCTGCCGCGTGCGATCCGGCGTCTACTGGCAGAAGCTTTTCAGCGAGAAAGAATTCCAGGCAGAACTCGCGAAGTCGCGATGGCTGAGCTATCCGCCCGCCTATGCGATGGTGGCCGAAATGGCCGAAGGCGCGCTTCGTCCGATTGCCGGCATGCGGCAGCGCAAGCTCCCGGGCGTCCTTGCCAATCTGGCGAAGCAGACCTTCGCCAAGTACAAGGTGCCGGAAGGGGCGACCGAAGAGTTTTGGGCCGAAGCCGCCGAACTGGTGGAGGCAAGACTGGAGGCGACGCAGGCCGGACCTCCACGGCCGGTGCGCAAAATTCCCGATCCCACCGCGCGGCTGGTTTTCGATGTGCTGCCGATCCACAAGGACATCGTGACCAACGACTACGACTACATCTTCAACAATCTGCGCATGAACCTCCTGCGCGCGCACGAGGATTTGCTGAAGGCAGGCGATCTGGAGGCCGTAGTTGACGATTTGCTTGGAAGCTGATCGGCCACAGGGTCGTGCGGAGTGCGTCCAGACGGTCATCGCCGGTGGGCCGCAGCCACCGACCCCCTCTTAGACCTCTCACGCCCTGAATGCGGGGCTGCGACGGCGAGGTCGAGTGTGCGAAGGAGCGGCGGCTTGCCGGTCGGCTTACGGCTGTAACCAGTTCGTATCCTCGTGGCTGGCCCCCCGACTCCCGATGGCAACAGCCGTCCCTTACCGATACGACCATGTTTGGTCAGGCCGGCAGCAGCCTGACGGCGAATCCGGAGGCCGACATGATCGAGGAAGAGCGCGGAAGCATCGAATACGAGGAGCATGGATCGTCAGGCGCCACGCTGGTGCTGGCGCCCGGATCGTGCAGCACGGGCGCTGCGTGGCGGCCTGTGATGAAGGCGCTTGACGGCAAGTTCCGTTTCGTGACGACGAGCCTGCTGGGCTACGGCGCGACCGCCGAGCGCCGGAGCGAAGGCGACCCGTCCGCGACCCACGAGGCCGAGGTACTGGAGGCTGTGATCGCGAAGGCGGGCGGCAATGTGCATCTCGTCGGCCATTCGTTCGGTGGCGCGGTCGCGTTGGTCGTGGCGATGCGCAAACGCGTTCCGATCGCCAGCCTGACGGTGCTCGAAGCGCCAGTCCCTTCGCTGCTCAGCCACTGCGGTGAGACGGCGCAGTACCGCGCCTTCCGGGACATGACGGACGCCTACTTCGCCGCCTGGCATGGCGGCGACCGGGAGGCAATCGGCACGATGATCGACTTCTACGGAGGCGAGGGGACCTACGCGTCCTGGCCAGAGCGCGTGCGCGCCTATGCCGTGGAGACGACCCCGGTGAACATGCTCGACTGGGCCAGCGCCTATGACGAGCCGCTGTCGCCAGAGTTGCTGGCGGCGATCGACGTACCGGTGTCGGTGGCCGTGGGCGCGCGTAGCCATCCGGCAATCTGTCGCGCCAACGGGCTCGTTGCCATGTCGATCGAGGGCGCGACCTACAGGACGATCGGCGGCGCCGCGCACTTCATGATCTCAACCCATCCGGCACAGGTCGCCGAGTTGATCCTCGCGAACGTCCGGGTGGCGGAGGCAGGTCCAGCCAGTGTCGTTGCTCCCCCGGCACAAACGGAGCCGGCACAGACCTGCTGTCGCTGAACCAGGCTGGCAGGTCGAAGGAACGGCAATTGCGCTTCGCTATATTAGCGCGCGGTGATATAATTTGGTGTCGCGTGGCGCCCTCCTTGACGCCCGCGACGATCGCCTGAGGCGATCCAGGCTTTTTCTCGTTGATAAAGCCATAGGAGGCTCACATGAAAACACGTGATCTGCTGCCCCGCGCAGGAGCGGTAACGCTTGCCTTTGCCGGACTTGGCGCGGGCGCTGCGATTGCATTCGTAGCCGACGGCTCCGATGCGGCCAAGCTGCGCGAGGCTGCGGCTGCCGAACTCAGGAAGGCCGCACATTGCCTGGTCGCGGCGGTCTCGCCCGATCTGCAGGACACTGCGGCGGCGAAGGCCTATGAGGACGGCGACGTGCCATTGTGGAAGGACCTGGGCACGCTGACCTACCCGATCAGCACGAAGAATGCCGAGGCCCAGGCATATTTCGACCAGGGACTGAAGCTGGCGTCGAACTTCAACCATGCCGAGGCGCGGAGGGCGTTCCGCAAGGCGCAGCGCCTCGATCCGAATTGCGCGCTCTGCTTCCTCGGCGAGGCGCTCGTACTCGGACCCAACATCAACGTGCCGATGGATCCTGCCGCCAACGCGCCGGCCGTGGCAGCATTGCGCAAGGCACAGGGTCTGGCCGCCGGCACAACCGAGAAAGAAGAAGACCTGATCCAGGCGGTCGCGACACGCTATTCCGACGATCCAAAGGCCGAGCGGGCGGCGCTCGACGCAGCCTTCGCGGACGCGACAGCAACGCTCTCGGACAAATATCCTGACGACGAGCTGCTTGCGGTGCTTGCAGCGGAAGCGGGCATGGATACGCAGCCCTGGGACTATTGGCAGCCGGGCGGCAAGGAACCGAAGGGCCGCAGCGCCGATGTCCAGAAACGCCTTGAAGCGGTTCTCGCCAAGAATCCCAACAATCCCTGGGCGATGCACCTCTACATCCATTTCGTCGAGGCGTCGGATCGACCGGAGCGTGGAGAGCCCTATGCCGACCGGCTTGCCGCGCTGATGCCGGGAGCCGGGCACATCGTGCATATGCCGAGCCACATCTACTATCGTGTCGGCCGCTACACCGATTCACTCGATGCCAACAAGGCGGCCTCGAAGGTCGACGAGAACTACATAACCCAAACCGGCGCGGTTGGCGTCTATCCGATCGGTTACTATTCCCACAACATCCACTTCGTGCTCGTGTCAGCCGCGCTGCTCGGCGAAAAGGCGACTGTTCTCGAACAGGCCGACAAGCTCGACAAATGGCTGAGCAACGACGTTGCAACAGCGATCCCGATAGCCCAGCCCGTCAAGGCAGCGCCTTACTTCGCCTGGGCGCAATACGCCGATCCGGACACCGTCCTTGCGCTGCCGGAACCTCCGGGTGCGCCGCCCTACGTGAAGGCGATGTGGCACTACGCCAGGGGAACGGCCTCGGCGACGAAGAAGGACGCCGCTGCCGCGCGCACTGAGGCCGCTGCTATCCAGAAGATATTGGCTGATACCGACTGGTCGGCGCTGGACCTTTGGGGGATTCCCGCGCGGCCGGTACTCCAGGTCGCGAGCGAGGTCGTGCTGGCCCGCGCAGCGCAGGCCGAAGGGGACAAAGATGCCGCGGTCGAGCTGTTCGCGTCGGCTGCCGCGAACCAGGACGCGATCCCCTACATGGAGCCGCCGTATTGGTACTATCCCGTGAGGCAGTCGCTCGGCGCGGCTCTCCTCGAAACAGGCAAGCCGGCCGAGGCGGAGAAGGAGTTCCGCCTGGCCTTGGAGCGCGAACGCAGCAGTGGCTGGGCGCTCTATGGGCTGAAGGAAGCCGCAA
>DATDJN010000215.1:0-2743 GCA_036520515.1 Rhizobiaceae bacterium | reverse complement strand
GCCGGCCAGGGCATCGCCAACCCGATCGCCATGCTGGCCTCCTTCGGCATGTGCCTGCGCTATTCCTTCAACATGACCGAGGAGGCCGACCGGCTCGACCAGGCGATCGCCTCGGTGCTCGAGACCGGGCTGCGCACCAGGGACATCATGTCGGAAGGCATGACCGAGGTCGGCACGATCGCGATGGGCGACGCGATCATCGCGAAGTTCCTGTTCTGATCCGCAACGCCGGCTAAACGTCGCCGGGGGGAGACCGGGTCGTCCGGTCTCCTGGCCCCTGGAAATGTCGCTTTTGCCGCTACGTCCGGAGCGGCGGATCGGCAATGTCGCGTCATGGACGCCGCGACCAAGCAGATAGCGCGCGATGCCGGCGCGGCCGCTCCGCCGACGGCGCTGGTCGCCATCGCTTCGGTCATCGTCTCGATGGCGCTGGTGGCGGTCGGCAACGGCCTGATGTTCGCCTACATCCCGGTGCGGCTCGGCGCCGAGGGCTTCGCGCCGGCCTGGGCCGGCGGCATACTGACCGGGCTGTCGGCCGGCGGCATCGCCGGCTGCCTCTCCACCGGCAGGATCGTGCGCCGCATCGGCCACGCCCGCGCCTATATGGTGCTCTCGGGGCTGATCGTGCTCTCAAACGTAGGCGTCGCGGCGGCCGCGCACCCGGTTTTTTGGATTGCCGCGCGGGCGCTCTACGGCTTCGCCATCTGCGCCATGTTCATCGTCGCGCAGAGCTGGCTGAACGACGCGATAGGCAATTCGATACGCGGCCGCGTCATGGCGTTCTTCTATGTCAGCTACATCGTCGGCATGGGCATAGGCTCGGCCCTGATGGGAACGCTCGACCTGGGCTCGGCGCAGGCCCCGCTGGTCGGCATCGCCTTCACCGCGCTCTCGATGCTGCCGGTCGGCATGTCGCGGCTGGCGCAGCCGCCGGCGCCCGAGGCCGCCTCGGTTGCCCTGCGGCGCGCCTGGCAGATATCGCCGGTCGGCGTCGCCGGCATGCTGGCCGTCGGCGGCCTGTCGATGATGATCGCCGGCTTCGCGCCGATCCACGCCACGGCGAAAGGTTTCACCCAGCAGCAAGTGGCGACGCTGATGTTCTGCATGCCGCTCGGCACGCTGCTCTTCCAGATACCGTTCGGCTGGATCTCCGACCGCACCGACCGCCGCTACGTGCTGGTCGTGGCTTCGCTCCTGGTGGCGGTCGCCGGCGTCGCCGCTGCCCGCTACGACGCGGCGGCGCTGACGGTCATCCTGGTCATCTACGTGGTGTGGAGCGGCGCGTCGGAATCGATCTATTCGGTGGCGTCGGCGCATGCCAACGACCGTGCCTCCAAGGATGATCTGGTGGCGCTGTCCTCGTCGATGCTGTTCGCCTGGTCGATATCGGGGTTCCTCATCCCCGGCCTCGGCACCGTGCTGACGGCCGCCTATGGCACGCAGTCCTTCATCTATGTGGCGGTCACCATCGCGATCGCCTACGCGCTGTTCGTGGCCTGGCGCGTGCTGAAGGCGCGGCCGGTGCCGTTGGCCGAAACCGGCAGCTTTGCGCCGATGACGGCACAGGCGCCGCTGCCCGTCGACCTCGCCTTCCCGCCGGAGGAGGAGCGGCGATAGCTTGCGGCCGGGCGGCCCGCGGCGGCGAAGGAGAAGCCGGCTTCATCGAAGCGCCTCTCCACCCGCTCGGTCAGGTCGATCTTCGCGCGCAGGAAATCCTGCCCGGACGTCCGGGTGCGCAGCGTCGCTGTCACGAGCCCTTGGGTTACCGCAGAACGGGCGCCTGCCGACGCATTTGGATGTCTTGAAACTGCAACGCAACTCTGCCTATCTATTGGACGTCGCTGATTTGTCTGGCGACGGGTTGTTCCGTTCTGAAAGGAAAGACACTGAGAACAGCACTGCGGAAGAAGGCGGATATTCTGCCTTCGCCGGCCGGGTTAAGCGGAACCGACGCTTCCTCCCGCGCCCTTGAAACAGTCCTTGCCAGTCTGGAAGACTCCAAGGCCGAAAACATCGTCACAATCGACATCCAGGGTAAATCGAGCCTCGGCGACTACATGATCGTCGCCTCGGGCCGTTCGCACCGTCATGTCGCCGCGGTCGCCGATCAGCTCCTCACGGCGCTGAAGGATGCCGGGCTCGGCAATGCGCGCGTCGAGGGCCTGTCGGTCGCAGACTGGGTGCTGATCGATGCGGGCGACATCATCGTCCACGTCTTCCGCCCCGAAATCCGCGAGTTCTACAACATCGAGAAGATGTGGCAGGCTCCGGACCTCGAGGAAGAGACTATCCACTAAGGTCTGTCGATCGACCTGCACTCGGGTTTGCCAGCCCGGGTGTGCCGGCCTGCAGCACGATCCCGAAACCGGCTCGGCTTCGGATGAGATCGATGCGCCGGAGAACGGGCCGGAGGTGGGATGAAGATTTCGGTATTTGCCGTGGGCCGCATGAAGGCCGGCCCCGAGAAGGAGCTTGCGGACCGCTATTTCGAACGCTTTTCGAAGAGCGGGCCGGCAATCGGCCTTGAATACTCGGGCCTTGCGGAAATCCCCGAAAGCCGCGCGCAAGGTGCGGCCGAGCGCAAGCGCGAGGAAGCCGACCGGCTGAGGCAGCATCTGGCGGCGGGGGCGGCCCTGATCCTGCTCGACGAGCGCGGCAAGAACATTTCGTCCGAGGATTTCGCCAACCGGATCGCCGCGCTTCGCGACGGCGGCAGGCGCGCCGCGGTCATTGCTGTCGGGGG
>DATDJN010000214.1:0-13764 GCA_036520515.1 Rhizobiaceae bacterium | reverse complement strand
AATGTGCCAGTGGCGGCGTCGGCGCTGGTTGGACGCGAGACGGCCGTCGAGCAGCTGCGCGACCTCGTCTCGGCCTATCGCGTGGTGACCCTGACGGGGCCAGGTGGCATCGGCAAGACGGTTCTCGCGGCGGAGGTCGCGCGCAGGCTCTTTCCGATGTTTGAAGGCGATGTCCTGTTCGTTGAGCTGGTTTCCCTTTCAAATCCCGATCTGGTTCCGACAACGGTGGCCAACGCTCTCAGCTTGCAGCTGCATGGGGATCAAGTGTCGGCGGAAGCGGTCGCGCGTGCGATCGGCGACAGGAAGGCGCTGCTGGTCCTGGACAATTGCGAACACCTGATCGACGCGGCAGCCACGATGGCCGAGACCCTGCTGCGCCTTTGCCCGCGTACTGCGCTCCTGGCGACAAGCCGTGAGGTGCTGCGCATAGACGGAGAGTTCGTCTATCGCGTGCTTCCCCTCGAAGTGCCCGGGCATGCGCTGCAGAATCCGGACGCCGTTCTGGAGCACAGCGCCGTACAGCTCTTCGTCACGAGAACCCGCGCGCTGCGGGCGGATTTCCAGTGTGATGAGGACAAGCTTCCGGTGATTGCATCGATCTGCCGGCAACTGGACGGTATCCCGCTGGCCATCGAGTTTGCGGCGGCCCGGGCAGCGACGCTCGGAATCCAACAGGTTGCCGGCCGGCTGGACGATCGCTTCGCCTTGCTGACCGGTGGGCGGCGTACGGCCTTGCCGCGACATCAGACACTGCGGGCGGCGCTGGACTGGAGCTATGACCTGCTGCCGGAGACAGAGCGCCGGCTGCTCAGGCTTCTGGCCATCTTCCCAGCAGGCTTCACGCTGGAAGCCGCCACCACAGTCGCAAGTGATACGGAATCCAACGTCGCGCTCGGCATATCCGGCCTCGTTTCGAAGTCGTTGGTCACCATGGACGGCTCCGAGGCCACTCGGCGCTGGCGGCTGCTAGAGACGGTGCGCGCCTACTCGCACGAGAAGCTGGAACACAGCGGCGACCGCGACAAGGCCATGCGCCGACTCGCTGAATTCTGTGTCGAACTGTTTGCGCCATTCGCCAAGGAGGGTGAACTTCAGGCGGCGATCGACGATCTCGGTCGTTATAGCCGGGAGATCGACAATCTTCGCGCAGCGCTGGGATGGGCGCTGTCGGCTGGCGGCGATGCCGGCATGGGCGTCGAGCTTGCGGCAGCGGCGACCGACTTCTGGATCGCCGCATCGCTGAGCACTGAATGCTGCGACTGGGCCGAGAAGGCGCTGGCGAAAGCCGAGCTGACCGGAACACGAAGCGAAATGGTCCTGCAATGCAGCTTCGGCATCGCCCTGATCTACACACAGGGGATGAGCCCTCGCGCCCGGGAAGTGCTGATGCGGGCGCTTACATTGGCGCAAGAGCTCGATGACTTCGAATATCAGCAACGCGCGACCTGCGGCCTATGGCTGTTTTCCGCCCGCTCGATGGACCTGAAGAATGCGTTCGCCTTTGCTCGCGACTACGAAGGCGCGGTGACGGATGGCGACATCGAAGCCAGGGCCACGGCCGCCTGGCTGCTCGGCGTGCCGCAAACCTATCTCGCTGATCATGCGCAGGCCAACGAGCGGCTGCAGTGGGCGACCGATCACTACCCGGCAGCAAGCCGCCGCCGCGACATGATCAGGCTTGGAGGCGATCCACGGTCGTCCTCCCTGGCTCACCGCACCGTCAACCTGCTCTCGCAGGGAGCTCTGGATGCCGCATCGCGCGAATCGAAAAAGGCGGTCGAAGAAGCGAGAAGCACGAACCAGCCGACATTGCTTTGCGTCGCCCTCGCCTGGGCGGCCGGCTTCGTCTCACTCAGTCTCGGCGAACTCGAGCAGGCTGGCGACTTGGGCGAAGAACTTGTGGCCACGGCATACAAAAGCTCGTTGCGCCCCTTCTACGCTGCCGGTCTCTGCATCAGGGGCACGGTCGCTGCCCGGCGGGGCGTGCCGGAAATAGCAGTCGATCCCCTTCGCTCCGGCCTCGCCGAGATGCAGAAGGCAAGATATTTGCTTTTCTACCCGTTCTTTCGTGCAGAGCTCGCTCTGGCATTGGGCGCGATGGGACGGCTCGACGAGAGCCTCAGGGAAATCGACGCGACGCTGCATTTCGCGCTGGAGACGGATTACCGTTGGTACGTGCCGGAGATCCTCAGGATGAAGGGTGAATTGTTGGCGCTGCACGGCTCCGGCGACTTGACCTTGATCGAGGATATATATCGCCAGGCGATGAAGCAGGCAGTCGAGCATCAAGCGCATTTCTGGGCGCTGACGGCAGCCACTAGCCTTGCCGCGCATCTGCAACGCCAGCGTCGGGGAGCGGACGCATTGTCGGTCCTCTCCCCTGCTTACCAACGCCTAAGCGAAGGCTTTGCGTTCGCAAGGGTCGGCGAAGCAAAACGCCTGTTGGACCATCTCGCTTAGACGAGAATAGTGGCCGACGCGAGGCGCAAAGCGGCTGCTGAGTTGTTACGCGCGCGCTTACAAGCCCCCGAAGCCTGGGGCCGGTCACGCTGTTGAAATCGCACTTTTCGACACGTCGGCCTCCGGCACCGGCGTCAAGGCTCTTGCGTGCAAGAACCATTCGTCGAGATTGGCGACGACAAGGCGCGCAACGGCAGCACGCGCCTTCACCGTTGCGGCCGCCACGTGCGGCAGCACAGCCACATTGCCGAGCGCCAGGAGATCTGCGCGGACGTTCGGCTCGCTGGCGAACACATCGAGGCCGGCCGCCGCGATCGTGCCGTCACTCAGGCAGCGGACAAGAGCCTGCTCGTCGACGGTCGACCCGCGTCCGACATTGATGAAAATCCCCGCGCGTCCCAGGGCCGCAAGTACGCCTCCGTCGATTGCACCGTCGGTCGCCGAACCGCCCGGCACTGCCGCGATGAGGGTATCCACGGCTGCCGCCAGTGCCTGCAGGGAGGGCTGGTAGCGGTACGCAACTCCCGCCACCGGGCGGCGGTTGTGATAAGATATGGTCAGGCCGAAGGCTTCCAGGCGCCGCGCAATCGCCAGGCCGATCCTGCCGAGACCCCATATGCCGACGGAACGTCCCCTCAACGAGCAGGGCGAAAGAGGATATGGCCCGTCGCTCGTCCACCTGCCCTGGCGCAGCCAGCCCTGCGCCTTCGAGAACCCGCGCGCTGCATCGATAAGCAGCCAGACGGCGGTGTCGGCAACCTCCTCGTTGAGCACGTCCGGCGTGTTGGTAACGACGACGCCGCGCTCAGCGGCATGGCCGACGTCGATGCCGTCGTAGCCGACACCGAAGCTCGCGATGATCTCCAATCGGGGCAGGACGTCGATGAGAGACCGCGGAATGGAACCGGCGCAAGCGACGCCGCGGATCCGCGAAAGGACGGCGGGTGGAAGCGTTCCCGCCATATTCGGGGCGGCTTCCACGATCTCGAAACGGCCGGAAAGGCCGTTCTTCACGTCCGGGTGAAGAGGCGTCAGCACGAGCACCGCGGGTTGAGCGGAGAGCGGCGTTTCCATGTGTCTGCGGCGCTTCACCGGACGTTGAGAAGGTACAGGGAGCCCAGGCTGATCATCGGAACGTAGGTAATGAGCGCCAGGCAGAAGATGATGACGCAGACGAACGGGACCAGATAGGGGATCATGCGGTGCAGGGATATCTTGCCCACGTCGGACGCCGCGAAGAGGTTGACGCCGAAGGGCGGCGTTATCATCCCCATCGCGAGATTGACGATCATGATCATTCCGAAATGAATCGGGTCGATGCCGTAGCGCAGGGCGATCGGCGCCAGGATGGGCGCGATCACGACGATAGACGCCGACGTTTCGACGAACATGCCGATCAGGAAGAGCAGCAGGTTGACCGCCAGCAGGAAGGTAAAGGCGCTGTCGAAGTTCGTGACGATCCACTCGCTGATGGCGGCCGGGATTCCGGCCCGCGTGAGGATGAAGGAAAACAGGCCGGCCATCGAGATGATGAACATGATGATGGCCGACGACAGCGCCGAGCGGCGCATGACCACCATCAAGTCGCGGAGCGTCATCTCCCGGTAGACCAGCAGGCTCACGGCAAGCGCGTAGAACACCGCGATTACCGCCGCTTCGGTCGGGGTGAATACGCCCCCATAGATTCCGCCGAGAATGATGATCGGCATCGCCAGGGCGAGCGATGCCCGTCGCAGACTAGGCACGAACTCCTTCTTGGCTTCCTGCGTCGGCAGGGGCTTGTGGTTGAGCCGGGACCATACGATGACGAACACGCCCAATGCCACGGCGATCAGGAGACCGGGGCCCAATCCGGCGATGAACAGGTCGCCGACGGGTGCCCCGGCCGAAACCCCGTAGATGATCATCGGGATGGAAGGTGGAATGATCACCCCAAGCTCGGCTGCGGTCGCCTGCAGGGATGCCGCGAACCCGGTCGGATAGTTCTGGCGCACCATTGCGGGGATGAGGATGGCGCCGATCGCATAGGTGGTCGCGACGCTCGATCCCGAAACCGCCGCGAAGATCATGCAGACGAGGATGCAGGTGAGCGGCAGGCCGCCGCGCGTTTCGCCGATGACGCTTTCGACGAGGTCTACCAGTCTGGACGATATGCCGCCGGCCGACATGATGTTGCCGGCCACGATGAAGAAGGGGATCGCGGCCAGCGGGAACTTGTCGAGCGCGATGAAGGCCTGCTGCGGCACAACGATCAGCGGCAGGTTCGAAAACCCGATCGTCCCGATCACGCCGGCCAGGCCGATGGCGACGGCCACGGGAACCGACAATCCCATCAGGATGATCATCACGGCAATCATCGTCAGCAACATAGCGGCATTCCAATTCCGTGCTTCGTTCCAGGCTCAGTGGGTGGTTGGGAGTCGGGGAACGGCCATATCGGCCCCCCCCGGCCGCTCCCGTGGCTCAAGCTGCGTTCTCGGTTCGGATATCCGTTTTCCGCGCAGGCTCCAGCGCATGGGCGACAAGCGCTAGCGCGGAGAGGACGGCGCCAGTCGGCAGCGCCGCATAGGCCCATGAAGCGGAAATCCCCAAGCCTGCTATCGTCTGGAAACGCACGCGCCAGACGAGTTCGCAGCCAAACCAGAAGATGATGGCCAGCAGCGTCAGCACCGACGAGTTGATGACGACACGGACCAATTTGAGCAGGCGTCCGGTGCTGATGCTCACGAGGAGATCAACCGAGATCAGCGCGCCGGCGCGCATTGCGCCGGCAAGCGTTACATAGACCATCCAGATCAGCGTTGTCTGGATGAGCGGTTCCGACCACGACGAGGGCGCGTGCAGGACGAAGCGGGTGAGGACCTGGTAGAAGCCGACCGCGCAAGCCAGCGCCAGGCCGCAGGTTCCCAGCACCACCGCACCTTGTGTGATCCGACCTTCCAGGGCCAGGAAGGCCGAACGTAGGGATGGAGCGCTTTCCACTAGCGGGTCTCTTCGATCGCCTTCATCCTGTCCTCGCCGAAGCGCGTCGCGAACTCCTGGTAGATGTCGTCGAGCTTGGCGCGGAAAGCCGCCTTGTCGACGTCGGCAACCACGGTCATGCCCTGTGACTTCAGCGCCTCGAGCCCGGAGGTCAGGACCGTCTCGACTTCCTTGCGGTTTCGGACCATCGCGTTCCTGGCGGCCGCGGAAAATATTTCCTTGTCAGCGTCGCTGAGCGAGGAATGGATCGACGGCGTGATCAACATCACAAGCGGCGTGAAGGCATGGTCGGTGAGGCTGATGTATTTCTGGACCTCGCCAAAACGGTTGTTGATGATCGCTCCGACCGGATTCTCCTGGCCGTCCACGACGCCCTGCTGAAGGGCGGTATAGACTTCGGGGATCGCCATCGGCGTCGGCAGCGCACCGAGCGCGCGCCACACGGCAATGTGCATCTCGTTCTGCTGTGTGCGAATCTTGAGGCCTTCCACATCGGTGGCGGTCTTCACGGGGGTCACGTTGTTCGTCAGTTCCCGGAAGCCCATTCCGCCGAAAGCCAGGCCCACCAGGCCTGTCTGCGGCAAGCCTGCGAGCAACTCCGCCCCGATCGGCCCCTCGAGTACCGCCTGCGCGTGATCGAAATCGCGGAACAGGAACGGTATGTCGAAAACCGCGAATTCGGGCGCGAAATTGACGACGATCGATGTGCTGACCACCGTCATGTCTACGGTGCCCAGCTGGACGCCCTCGATGACCTCGCGGTCGCCGCCCAGCGCGCCGCCGCCCTGCAGGCGGATTTCGATGCGTCCGTCGGTCTTCTCCTTGATCTCGTCGGCAAACTGGCCCATGGCAATCGCTTCGGGCGCGTTGGTGCCGCCCACGAAGCCGAGATTCAGCGTCATTTCCGGAGCGGCCCAGGCAAGAGCGGGGCACACCGCCAGCGTAACGACCGCAGCAAACAGAAGCTTTTTCATTTTTCCACTCTCCTCCACCTTTGATCTGTCATCGAACTTCAAGGCTCAAGGACCCAATGGTCCTGCACGTAGTCGACAAGCCGGTCGATCGCGATCTTCACGCCCAGGCCGGGGCCATCTGGAATTGCCAGATGGCCCTGCGCGTCCGGCTTGGGGTCGTAGATGCGGTCGCGCAGCGGGTTGAAGCTCATGTCGTATTCGAACAGCGGAGCGGCCACCTGGCCGCGGCCCCGCGTCAGGATCGCGGAGAATTGGAGGGCGGCGAGGAAATTGACGCTCGCGCCCCATACATGCAGCGAGACCGGCACATCGAAAGCATCCGCAAGGCCCGCGATCCGCAAACCCTCTGTTATGCCGCCGCACACCGCGAGGTCGGGCTGGACGATGTCGAGCGCGCTCTCGCGCATGACGTCGCGAAACGCCTGTGCACCGCAAAAGGATTCGCCGCCCGCCAGCGCTACCGGCAGCAATGCCGCGAGCCGGCGGTAGCCCGGAAGGTCGTCATGAGGCAGCGGTTCCTCTAGCCAGGCCAAATTGGCGTCGCCGGCCTGTTGCGCCAGGCTGACGGCGTCCCTGACGGTGGAGGATTCGTTCAGATCCGCCATCAGGAGCGCCGAGTCGCCCACGATCGCGCGCGCCCTCCTGATCGCATGCAGATCCTCCGCATGCGATATGCCGATCCTGATCTTCACCGCGGTGAAGCCATCCTCGACGTACCGCGCGACCTCTTCTTCGAAGCCGCTGTAGCGGTCGCCGTCGGCGGGCAGCAGCGGTCCGCTTGCGTAGGCGCGCACGCTGTCGCGCAGAGCGCCACCCAGAAGCGCATGCAGGGGCCTGCCGGTCATCTGACCAAGCGCGTCCCACATCGCGATGTCGAGCGCGCTGACGGCCATATGGATTTGTCCACGGCGGTCGGGGACGGCTGCCTGCAAAAGCTTGGCCTGGGCAGCGCGCGGATTGGAGACGTCGGCTCCCAGCAGCGCCGGGCCGAGCATCGAGCGGATGATTGCGCCGGCTGGTCCGGGATAGGCCCAGGTTTCGCCCCATCCCTCGTGGCCGGACGCGGTGACGATCCTGACCAGCAGGGTCGAGCGCTCGCTGAAAACCCGTAGCGCGTTGCCGGCGACGGCCGGCATTGCGCAGCGTAGCTCGTACCCTTCGATCTTGACGACACGCCCGTCCGGTAGCGGCACTTGCCCCCCTCCCCCATGTTGCATGGCATTGCATAACTATTTATGTTTTTGGCCGCAAATGAGAATTTTTCGGATAAATCATTTGGATTTCCTATGAGTCGTCTCACTCTCGCTCAGCTCGAAGCCTTCTATTGGACGGCGACGCTTGGCTCGGTCGACAAGGCCGCGGGCAGGCTGAACCTGTCGCAGCCGTCGGTCTCGCTGAGGTTGAAGGCGATGGAAGAGCACATCGGCGCAAGCCTCTTCGATCGCGTGGGCAGGGGAATACGCCTCACGGTGAGCGGACACTCGTTGCTGGGGGAGGTGCAGGGCGTACTTTCGTCGGTGGAAAAGATTGCGGGACGGTTCGGCGCCGCCGTCGTGCGCGGCACGATCCGCGTCGGCTTTGCCGAGGGCTTCGCGATGATCTGTCTTTCGCCGATATTGAAAGCAGTCCACGCCCAATATCCGGATCTCCACCCGGAAGTGGTGGTGTCGACCACGGCTTCCGTCGAGCCCGACCTTCATGCGCACAAGCTCGATCTCGCCTTTCTCGTGGAGCCGGTCGAACATGACGGTTTCACGCTGGTCCCGCTCGGCGCGCAGGAGACGGCGTGGATCGCCGCGTCCTCATGGGACCTGCCGCAGGTGGTGACGCCACACGACCTGGTAGGCCTTCCCGTCATCTCCAACCCGGTCGGCAGCATCAACCATCGCCAGATCGTCGGCTGGTTTGGCAGCGCCGGACTGATGCCCGCACGCATCGACGTATGCAACAGCGTGGCGATGCTCGCCCATCTCGTGGCGACCGGCGTCGCCATCGGCGTCTATCCGAACAAGATGGCGGAGAACGATATCCGGCGCGGCGTTGTGCGTATCCTCAAGACCACCCCGCCGATTGCCGATACCCCGATCTTCGCAAAGTTCAGGACGAACGAGGACAGCAACAATATCCGGGCCTTTCTGGACACGGCGCGCCAGGTGCTGTCCGGGATGGACTATCTGAAGGCAGTCCCTTTTGATGGGGGTTCGAACCGCGCCAAAGGCTGACAAGATTGCGCCGCGGTCGCGTGTCGCCGGCGCGGCGCGAGAGAGAGAAACATCCCGAGACCGGCTACCGGGATCGTCTGGGCCGCTGCCGTACCAACAAAACCCGATCGGCGGGCAGCCGCAACTCGCGACGATCCCGCGCCCAAGATGCCGCTGGCGATGTCATGCAGCGCTCCTTCAGTTTGATCCACCACCAGTCTCCAGCTCGGTCAGTATCTCGGACATGATCTGGATGGCATGCCGGACCGGCTGGCTGGGAATCTCCAGTTCGACCTGACGCTCGGCAAGTCGGCGTTCAGCGGCGGAGCCGGGCGGATCGGCAGCGACGCTTTCTTTGTTCAGCGCGGCAAGGCGGCCGTGGATCGACCGAAGCTCCTGCAATTCAGCGGCGGCGGGCTCAGCCTGGCGAAAGCTGTGTTCCAACAGATGCGCGGCATGCGTCAGAAGGTAGGCCCGACGCAGGCTGTTACTGGCGCTGGCTCCGGCGGCTCCCACTCCCCAGACGCCGCGCAGGGGGGCATAGGCGTTGGCGACGTCGGCAAAGGCCGCGTCAACCGCGCCGGCGGCAGCCGTGACGGACTTCCTCTGGGACTTGTCGTCGCCTCCCTCGAGGATGGCTTCAAGCAGCCTGCCGAGGGACAGCAGCAGTCGGTTCATCGCCTGCCCGCCCGTGCGCGCTGTCCTCACCGGCAGCACCGCCAGGGCGGTGAAAATGGCGGCAGCTGCGCCGATCGCGGTTTCTTCCAGGCGCAGGACCAGAAGCTTGGGCGTGAATATGCCGACCAACCCGTAAATGAGCGAGATCGCCACGTTGATGCAGACGTTCATCCCGGCATAGGAAATCCGCGTCAGGTAGTACGCGCCGAAGACGGAGACGGCGGCCAGCGGAATGGTCAGGTAGAGATCGCCGCTGACGAGGGTAGCCAGCCCGATGCCAAGCACGATCCCGGCCAGCGTGCCCATGGCCCGGTTCGCGCCCCGGACGGCCACAGCTTCACCCGATTGTGTGTTCATGAAGACCAGGAATGCTGTCAGGACCGCCCAGAACCAGCGCTCGGAGGAGATCATGCGCCCGCCGACGATGGCGAGAGCGCAGGCCAGCGTGACCTGGATGGCGAGGTGGAACTGCTCGTCCTTGAACCATTTGCCGGGGACCGGAGAAGGCTGGGACCCAGGCTTGGGAGAAGCATGGCCCTGCCCCTCGGGAAAGGTGGCCGGCAATTCGGCGACCGCCGCTGCCAGGCGCTCCTCGGCCTCCTTCATATCGTTAAGCTTCTGTTCGAGGCGTTCACGGTCAGCTCCGGGACGGAGCATCGCATCTGTCGATGCCTGGTCTAGCGCCGTCTCGGAAGCCAACTGCAAGTCCAGCAGCCGCTGCGTCACCGTACGGACCTGTCCGGCGCCAGGCCCTTCCACCTGCATGGGCAGGTAATTCTGGCACATGCGGATGTCACGCTTCAGCCCCTGCATAACCAGCAAGGCATCCTTCCAGCGACTGTCCGGCCGTGTCCGCTTGGAAGTCCCGATCATCCGCCGCAATTGCTCGGAAAGCGAAATGGTGGCGGCAACGACCCGGCGGAAGTCGCGAGATGGCCTTTCCGGCATGACGTAGTGGCGCACCAGATGCGCGACCACGCCGGACACGACGAGGACGAACGCAATCTCGGCGAGGTCCCCCTCCGGCGCCTCGAGAAATGAGCCGACGACGCCGCACATGAAGGTGAACACGCCGACTGCCTGCCAGCGTGGGCCGAACCCCCGCACGTAGGTGGCGACGAAGACGACCACCAGCAGCAAGGCGTCGATCAGAGCCAGCGACTTCCCGGCGGCTGCTATCGCGGCAATCACGGCGAACCCGCCCAAGGCGGCATAGACCCGGGTAACAGCCCGCTCCGCGCTTGTCTTGTCGTTGATCTGCGCCGCCCCCTGGATCGCCGTGATCATGCCGAGCACATAGGAGGGCGAATGCATTGGAATCCAGCGGCCGATGACGATCAACGCGAGGCAGACCGCGCCGAGAGTCAGCACGACGCGCACGCCGGTGCGGAACCCCACCAACCCAGGATCCGAGGACACCAGGTAGAGTCTCAGCTTGGAAAGCTGGTCCATGGGGTCGGTATCCCTTTGAGCAAGGGAGCGGTTTCAGGCATTTCCATCCAATTGCCGCGGGACGAGGCAGGAGATCGCTGCGGGGCGAATTGGCGAACGTGGAGCGTGGCGCCATCGGCGCTGATGCCGACTGTCAAGCCAATCGTTGCGGTCTACACCGCGATCGGCAATGCGGTGATTTGGCGTCCCACGTCCGCGTGCCACAGCCGATAGCCAGATCCAGTCGGACGCGACTGCGCGTGAAGTGGCGAGACGGATAGCGACGATGTTTCTCGGCACAAGAGAGCGGGAGGCGTTCGCCGAAGCCGTTCCGATAGGCATTATCCCACCATACCAGTGAGCGGGCGCAGGCGCGGTCGAGCCACTCGATCAGTGCTTGAGGATCCGCTGGCCGTATGTCCGGTTACGGGCCAAGGCGTAGCATGTCCGTACGACTGAATTGAGGCGCAGAGCGGCGGGCGGGCCGGCTAACGGGCGTAGATGTCGAAATCGAAATAGCGCTTCCGGATGGCGTCGTAGGCGCCGTCGGCGAGGATGGCGTCGAGCGCCGCCTGCAGGCGATCCCGCAATTCGACGTCCTCCAGCCGCACCGCAAGGCCGGCCTCGGCGGCCGTGCCGGGAACGTCGCCGACCATCGTGCAGCAGGCCGCTCCTTCGAACTTCATCCAGTCGATGAGCTGGATCTTGTCAGACAGCACCGCGTCCAGGCGCCCGCTCGACAGGTCAAGCATGGCCTCCACCTGGCTCGGATAGAGCTTCAGCTCGGCTCCGGCCGCGCCGAAGGTCGTGGCCGCATACTCCGCCTGCCAGGTCTGGCCCTGCACGCCGAGCGTCCTGCCGGCAAACGCAGACGCTTCCGTCGTCGCCAGCCCGGCTTCCCTGCGCGCGACGATCGCCAGCGGCGTGGCGTAATATCTGTTCGTGAAGAGGACGTGCTTCCTGCGCTCTTCGGTGATGGTGAGCGATGCGGCGATGACGTCGATCTTGCCGGACTGCAGCGCCGGGATGAGGCCGTCCCAATCGACAGCGACAAAGCTGCACTCCACCGCCATGCGCGCGCAGAGCGCCTTGGCGATGTCGACATCGAAGCCGACGAGTTCACCAGCCGGGGTCAGGTTGTTGAAGGGCGGATAGGCGCCCTCGGTGCCGACGACCACCTTCTCCTCCGCCAGGGCCTGGCAGGAAAGCAAAGCCGCAGAGACCGCCGCGACAAGGCGGACAAGCTTGGACATGCGAGGTTTCTCAATTCGTCGTGTCGTCGGAAGCGAGCCTAACCCGGAAATCAGCCGGGTGGACGAAAATGCTTCGACAGCTTCAGGCCTTGCGCCTGGTAGTTGGAGCCGAGGTCGGTGCCGTAGAGCGCCTTCGGCCGCTTCAGCATATGCTCATAGACGAGGCGGCCGACGATCTGGCCGTGCTCCAGGATGAAGGGCACCTCGTGGCTGCGCACCTCCAGCACGGCGCGGCTGCCGGTGCCGCCAGCCTGGGAGTGGCCGAAGCCCGGGTCAAAGAAGCCGGCATAGTGGACGCGGAACTCGCCGACCAGCGGATCGTAGGGCGTCATCTCGGCGGCATAGAGCGGCGGCACGTGGACCGCCTCCTGGCTGACCAGGATGTAGAATTCGTCGGGATCGAGCACGAGCTCCGCCGCGCCGTGATTGTAGAGCGGCTCCCAGAAGTCGAGCACGTCGTGGGCGGCGCGGCGGTCGACATCGATCAGCCCCGTGTGATGCTTGCCGCGATAGCCGATCAGGCTGCCTTTCTCGCCCCCGAGATCGATCGAAAGCGCGATGCCGCCACCGGAGATGTTCGGCGGCTCGGTCGCAACCAGCATCTCGGCGCGATGGAGGATTTCGAGCTCGCCTTCGGACAGCAGCGCATTGCCGGTGCGAAAGCGTATCTGCGAGAGGCGCGAGCCGGTTCGCGCCACGATCGGGAAGGTGCGCGGGCTTACCTCGAGATAGAGCGGGCCGGCGTAGCCTGCGGGGATCTTGTCGAACTCGCGGCCATGATCGGTCATGACGCGGGTGAAGATGTCGAGCCGGCCGGTCGAGCTTTTCGGGTTGGCCGACGCCGAGACGTGACCGGGCAGGACGAGGCTTTCGAGCAGGGGCACGATGTAGACGCAGCCGGTCTCGAGCACGGCGCCCGCAGAAAGGTCGATCTCGTGCAGCTTCAGCCGGTCGAGCTTGTCCGAGACCTTGCTCGCCGGTCCCGGCAGGAAGCTCGCCCTCACCCGATACGCCGTGCCACCCAGCCTCAGGTCGAGGCTCGCCGGCTGTATCTGGTCGGCGTCGAGCGGACGCGACGTGGCCAGCGCGCCGGTTTCGAACAAAGCGGCAATGTCGGTGTCGGGAAGGATGCCTGTCTGGCGCAAGGCGCGTATCTCCATTCGGCATGGCCGGACCGAAAACTCTCCTGGCCGCGCCGCGCTGGACCATCGGTTTAGCAATCGTCGCAATTGACGCAAGCCGGGGACGGGTCTAAAGGGTCCGTTATCCCGTGGTGATTTGGCCGGTCGGCTTGCAGCCACGTTAAACAAGTCGCTAAAGGACCGTTGGGCGAAAGCCATATGGACCGGTTGCGACTTTCGCGGCCGGTTTTTTGTTATTTGGGGCATGTCATGAGCAATAAGCGCAATTGGAAGCCGGCAACCCAGCTCGTGCATTCGGGCACGCTGCGCTCCCCGCACGGCGAGACGTCGGAAGCGATCTACCTGACGCAGGGCTACGTCTACGAGACGGCCGAGGCCGCCGAGGCGCGCTTCAAGGGCGAGGAGCCCGGTTTCATCTATTCGCGCTACGCCAACCCGACGGTCGACATGTTCGAGCGGCGCATGTGCGCGCTGGAAGGCGCGGAAGACGCCCGCGCCATGGCGTCGGGCATGGCCGCGGTGACGGCGGCGATCCTCTGCAGCCTGAAGGCCGGCGACCACATCGTGGCGGCGCGCGCGCTGTTCGGCTCCTGCCGCTGGGTGATCGAAACGCTGGCGCCGCAATACGGCATCGAATCCACTC
>DATDJN010000213.1:0-12894 GCA_036520515.1 Rhizobiaceae bacterium | reverse complement strand
CCCTCAGGCCGTCGATGACGGTGGACGAGACGCCGGCGGCATGCGCCAGGCCCGACCGTGTCCAGGCGAGGCCGTCCTCGGCCGCTTCGAGCACCCGCGCCCGCGCGGCGGTCATGCGATCGGGCAGCGCTTCGGTGCGCCGCAGGCCCTCGGTCCATGGCTCCGGATCGAAAGCGGCGGGCGCACGCAGCAGCATGCGCGCCACCAGGCCGGGCGGCGACAGCGTATAGGCGGACATCCAGTCCACGAAACGCCGCGTCTCCTCATCGATCGGCGGGCAGTCGAAGACCTCCGAGATCGGCTTCAGCTTCCTGGGATCGACCGGATCGGTCGGGGTGTCCCAGACGACGCCAGCCACTTCGCGCGGTCCGAGCGGCACGCGCACGATGGAGCCCGGCACGACATCCATGTCGTCGGGCACGGCGTAGGTGTAGGGCCGCTCGGCCGGCATCGGCACCAGAACAGGCGCCGAGCGCAGGGCAGGCTTGCGCGAATCGTCCTTCATCGCGCGTGACCTTGCCGCGACTTTGGGATACAGCAAAGGCCGAGCAGGAATGCCGGGCTGGATGCGCGGCTGCAGCGATCTAGGAGCATGTCATGAAATTCTTTGTCGATACGGCGGACGTAAAGGAAATCAAGGAGCTGCACCAGCTCGGCCTGGTGGACGGCGTGACCACCAATCCGTCGCTGATCCTCAAGTCGGGCGGCAAGATAACAGAGGTTACGAAGCAGATCTGCGACATTGTCGAGGGTCCCGTCTCGGCCGAAGTCGTCGCGACCGAGTTCTCGCAGATGATCAAGGAGGCGGAGGCGCTGGCGAAGATCGCCAAGAACGTCTGCATCAAGGTGCCGCTGACGTTTGACGGCCTGCGTGCCTGCAAGGCGATCCGCAACGATTTCGGCCGCATGGTCAACGTAACGCTCTGCTTCTCGGCCAACCAGGCGCTGCTCGCCGCAAAGGCCGGCGCGTCGTTCATCTCGCCCTTCGTGGGGCGCATCGACGACACCGGCTCCGACGGCATGGAGCTGATCGCCGAGATTCGGCAGATCTACGACAATTACGACTACAAGACCGAGATCCTGACCGCGTCGGTGCGCACCGTGAACCATGTGAAGCAGGCAGCGCTGATCGGCGCCGACGTGATCACCGCGCCGCCGGCCACGCTGCGCGCGCTGGTCAACCATCCGCTGACCGACAAGGGCCTGGCGGCCTTCACCGCCGACTGGGCGAAGACCGGCCAGAAGATCGCCTGATTTTCCGGCATGGACCCGGCCGCCATCGCAAGAACCGTCCTCGCGGCGATCGACGGCGGCGGCAGGGTCGAGCCTTTCACGGCGACGGACTCGGCGTTCTCGGAGACCGACGCGTATCAGGCGGCGGCGCAGCTGCGCCAGCTTAGGGTGGCGCGCGGCGAGACGCCGGTCGGCCGCAAGATCGGCTTCACCAACCGCAACATCTGGGACGAATACGGCGTCTACCAGCCGATCTGGGGCGACGTCTACGACACCACCCTGCGCAACGTGTCGGCCGGCCACCGGGTCAAGGTGTCGCAATTGCCCGAGCCGCGCATCGAGCCCGAGATCGTGCTTGGGCTGGACGGCGACATCACGCCGGAGATGAGCGTCGATGAGATCGCTCGTTCGATAGGCTGGGTGGCGCATGGCTTCGAATTCGTCCAGTCGATCTTTCCGGATTGGCGCTTCCGCGTCGCCGACTGCGTGGCGGATGGCGGCCTGCATGGCCTCCTGGTGATCGGCCCGCGGCGGCTGGTGCCCGAAAGCCAGCGGGCAACGCTCGCCGCCGACCTCTCCGGCCTGAACATCACGCTCAGCCGGAACGACGGTCCTGTCGACACCGGCTCCGGCGCAAATGTGCTGGACGGGCCGATCCAGGCGCTGGCCCACCTGGCGGCCGTGCTCGGCAAGGACAGGCTCAACCCTCCGCTGCGCGCCGGCGAGCTCGTCACCACGGGGACGCTGACGCGCGCCTTTCCGGTGCTGCCGGGCGAGCGCTGGTCCACCGAGATCGCCGGCTACGACCTGCCGGGCCTGTCGGTGGAGATCGCCTGAGCCGGGAGCCGTTTCGCCTCTCGGCGGGAAAGCCGCTACGCAACTCCCCGAGATGGCTAGTCGAGACTGATCGCGGCCGCCGTGGCGGCGCGGCGCATGCGCGCGACTTCCGTCTCGATGCGCTCTCTCAGGCGCTGCGGAGAACTGTCGGTTAGCACAGCCTGCTGGCCGGCCAGCCGCTCCGCCACCTCGGGCAGAGCCAGCGCTGCGGCGAGCGCGTCGGCAAGCTTCTGGACCAGCGCGTCGGGCATGTCTTTCGGCGCGATCAGCGCGAAAAAGGCCATCCAGTTCATCTCGTCGAGCCCGACCTCAGCGAAGGTCGGCACATCGGGCAGTGTCGCCACCCGCGCCTCGCCCGACACCGCCAGCGCACGCAGTTTGCCGTCGCGCACGAAGGGCAGCGAGGTCGGCAGGTTGTCGAACAGGATTTCGACCTGGCCGGCGACCACGTCGGTGAGCGCCGGGCCAGCGCCCTTGTAGGGGACATGGACGATGTCGGCGCCGCTGGACAGCCGGTACTGCTCGCCGAGCAGGTGGCTGACCGATCCGATGCCGGCCGAGGCGTAGGACAGCCCGCCCGGCGTGGCGCCTGCGAGCGTCTTGAAGGATGCCATGTCGGCGGCGGCGACCGCCGGGTTGACCGACATGATGTTTGGCACGTCGGCGATGGTGCCGACCGGCGTGAGATCCCCGAGCACGTCGAAGGAAAGGTTCGAATAGACGGCCGGATTGATGGCCAGCGTCGATGCCGTGCCGATGCCGATCGTATAGCCGTCGGGCGTTGCCCGGGCGATCGCGGCGGTGCCCATCGAACCGCCCGCGCCGGCGCGGTTCTCGACGACGACCGGCTGGCCGAGCACCTGGCGCAAGCCCTCGGCGACGACGCGACCGATGACGTCGGTCGACCCGCCCGGAGCGAACGGCACGATCATGGTGATGGGCCTGGAGGGGTAGCCCTCTTCGGCAATGGCGGGCGCGGCAAGCGCCAGCAGGCCCGAGACTATGACGGCTACGGCCCGCTTCATCGATGCATTGCCCGAATTATTTGGAGAGTTGCTGCGCGATCACCAGGTTGAGCAGATCGGCGAGTTCGCGGGCTGCGCGGTCCTCGGCGTTGAGGCGGGCGCGGTAGGCGGCGAATTCCTGCCGCGGCACGTCGTAGGAAGAGGTGATCCGCCGTTGCCCGTTGGCGATGACCTCGCCGCTCTTGGTGCCCGCCAGCGTATAATACGCGGTCAGGGTGACGGTGCCGGCGGTCGGTTCGTTGTCGTCGCCGACCTGCACCACCGCCGCCGATTCGTGGATCGCCGTGACCGTCAGCGTCAGGGTATAGGCGGCAGCGGCCGGCTGGCCGGCTCCGCGGTTGAACAGGAAGATCAGGTGGTTGCGCACCTGCTGCGCATAACGCTGGTCGACAGGCTTGATGGCGATCGACGACAGGTCGGCGGTAACGGCGGCCTGGGGGCCGCCGGAGGACGGATTGGAATAGAGCGGCTTGACCGTGCAGGCCGAAGCCAGCGGAAGGGCAAGGACGACGACAACAGCGGCGACGCGGCGCAAGGCCGCGAAGGACCGATCAGACAACGACATTGACGATCCTCTGCGGCACGACGATCACCTTGCGCGGCTTCTTCCCCTCGAGAGCCTTCTGCACGACATCGAGCGCGAGGGCGGCTTTCTCGACCGCACCTTGATCTGCGTCGCGGGCGATTGTCAAATCCCCCCGCTTCTTGCCGTTGATCTGGACAGGCATGACGATCTCGCTGTCCACGGTCAATGCCGGATCGAAGGCCGGCCACGGCTTGTCGGCGGCCAGCCCCTTGCCGCCGAGCGCGGCAAAGCACTCTTCCGCCAGATGCGGCATCATCGGCGCGATCATCACGATCAGCATGTCGAGCGCCTCGCGGACGGCCGCCTGCATCTCGGGCGAGGCCTTGCCGGCGGCGACGTCGGCGAGCGGCGACTGCAAGACGTTGGTGAGCTCGTAGATGCGGGCGACGGCCTTGTTGAAGCCGAGACGCTCGATCTCCTCGCCGACCGCCTTCACGGTCTTGTGAGCCGCCTTGGAGATCACTGCGGCCTCGCCCTCGCGGGCGGCCTTCGGCGCGACCGGGGAAAGTGCGGCGGCCGCTTCGGAGACCAGGCGCCACAGACGCTGCACGAAGCGGTGCGCCCCCTCGACGCCGGCCTCGGTCCAGATGACGTCGCGCTCGGGCGGCGAGTCGCTCAGCATGAACCAGCGGGCGGTGTCGGCTCCGTAGCTGCCGATGATGTCGTCGGGGTCGACGACGTTCTTCTTCGACTTCGACATCTTCTCGATCGGGCCGATGTCGATCGGCGTGCCGTCGGTGAGCAGGAACGCCTTGCGCGAGCCGTCGAAGTCCTCGACCTTGATCTCGGCGGGCGTCACCCAGCCATCCGGTCCCTTGTAGGTCTCGTGCACCACCATGCCCTGGGTGAAGAGACCCTCGAACGGCTCGTCCACCGAATTGAGATGGCCGGTCGCCTTCATGGCGCGGGCGAAGAAGCGCGAATACAAGAGGTGCAGGATCGCGTGCTCGATGCCGCCGATATACTGGTTGACCGGCAGCCAGCCGTCCTTGCCGTCGACACAGGAGAGCGAGGTCGGCGCCGTCTCGTTCCACGGATCGGTGAAGCGGGCGAAATACCAGGACGAATCGACGAAGGTGTCCATCGTGTCGGTGTCGCGCACGGCGTCCTTGCCGCATTGCGGGCACGCCGCATGCTTCCAGGTCGGGTGGTGGTCGAGCGGGTTGCCGGGCTTGTCGAAGGTGACGTCGACCGGCAGCTCGACCGGCAGCTGGGCGTCCGGAACCGGCACCGCGCCACAGGAAGCGCAATGGATGACAGGAATCGGGCATCCCCAGTAGCGCTGGCGCGAGATGAGCCAGTCGCGCAGGCGGAACTGCACCTTGCGCTCGCCCTGCGGGCGGCCGCCGACGGTGACGCCGGAGAGGCGCGTCGCCACCTCGTCGAAAGCCTGCGCAGGCTTCAGCCCGTCGAGGAAGCGCGAGTTGATCATCACGCCGTCATCGACATAGGCCTCTTCCAGAATGCGGAAGGTCGCGGCGTCGGCGTCTTCAGGCATGACCACCGGGACGACCGGCAGGCCGTATTTGTTGGCGAAGTCGAGGTCGCGCTGGTCGCCCGACGGGCAGCCGAAGATGGCGCCCGTGCCGTAGTCCATCAGCACGAAATTGGCGACATATACAGGCAGCGTCCAGCTCGGGTCGAACGGATGCACGACGCGGATGCCGGTGTCGAAGCCCTTCTTCTCGGCGGTTTCCAACTCGGCGGCCGAGGTGCCGCGGTGACGGATCTCATCGCAGAAGGCCGCGAGCTTCGCGTCCTTTTGCGCGGCCTTCCTGGCCAGCGGATGGTCGGCGGCGATCGCCATGAAGGATGCGCCGAAGATCGTGTCCGGACGGGTCGTATAGACTTCGAGCTCGGTCTCGCCTTCAGGCGCGGTCGCAGCGTCGAGTTTCCAGCGCAGCAAAAGACCTTCCGAGCGGCCGATCCAGTTGGCCTGCATCAGCTTGACCTTCTCGGGCCACTTGTCGAGCGTGTCCAGGCTGTCCAGCAGTTCCTGCGACATCGAGGTGATCTTGAAGAACCACTGCGTCAGGTCGCGCTGCTCGACCAGCGCCCCGGAGCGCCAGCCGCGCCCGTCGATCACCTGCTCGTTGGCGAGCACGGTCATGTCCTCGGGATCCCAGTTGACCTTCGCCGACTTGCGCTCGGCCAGGCCCGCCTTCCAGAAGTCGAGGAACATCTTCTGCTGGTGCTTGTAGTAGGATGGGTCGCAGGTCGCGATCTCGCGCGCCCAGTCGAGCGACAGGCCCATGACCTTGAGCTGGGCCTTCATCGCCTCGATGTTCTGGTAGGTCCAGGAGCGGGGATTGACGCCGCGATCACGCGCGGCGTTCTCGGCCGGCAGGCCGAAGGCGTCCCAGCCCATCGGATGCAGCACGTTGTAGCCGAGCGCGCGGCGATGGCGGGCGACCACGTCGCCCATCGTGTAGTTGCGGACATGGCCCATATGGATGCGCCCCGACGGATAGGGGAACATCTCGAGCACGTAATATTTCGGGCGCGGGTCGTCGTTCTTCGTCTCGAAGAGTTTTGCCGCATCCCAGGCCTTCTGCCATTTGGGTTCGGCCGCGCGCGGATTGTATCGTTCGGTTGCCATGACCGCTATTTCACTTAAAGAAGGACAGACGACTCCACCCGGTTGCCCGGCGGATCAGGATTTTCGGGGCGGACCTTCACCATGTATTGCCGGAAGCGTCAACTCCGCGGGCCTGGAGAGGCGTGAAACAAGGCGGAAACAGGCATGAGCGGCGCGGTTGAACAACTTGGCATCGTGAAGGGCAGGATCGCTGCGGCGGAGCGCGAGGCTCAGCGGCCGGCCGGCGCGGCGACGCTGGTGGCCGTGTCGAAGACCTTCGACGCCGATGCGATCAGGCCGGTGATCGAGGCCGGCCAGCGTGTCTTCGGCGAGAACCGCGTGCAGGAGGCGATGGCCAAGTGGCCGGCGCTGAAGGCTGAATTCCCCGACATCGAGCTGCATCTGATCGGGCCGCTGCAGTCCAACAAGGCGAAGGAGGCGGTGGCGCTGTTCGACGTCATCGAGACGGTCGACCGCGAGAAGATCGCAGCCGAACTGGCGAAGGAAATAGCCAGGCAGGGAAAGACGCCGAAGCTCTACGTCCAGGTGAACACAGGCTCGGAACCGCAAAAGGCCGGCATCGACCCGCGCGAGGCGGTTGCTTTCGTCAAGCGTTGCCGGGACGTCCATGGGCTGGCGATCGAAGGGCTGATGTGCATTCCGCCGGCAGACGAGAATCCAGGTCCCCATTTCGCGCTGCTGGCGAAGCTTGCCCGGGAGGCAGCCGCCGACAAGCTGTCGATGGGAATGTCGGGCGACTACGAACTGGCCGTCGCCTTCGGCGCGACAAGCGTGCGGGTCGGAAGCGCGATCTTCGGCGCGCGCTGAGACGATGGCGGGCGGGACCTTCGCCCCGCCCGCGCCAGACCCGGCCTACTCGACGGCCACGATCTTTCCGTCTTCCCACTTGAACATCGCGAAGCTCGGCGAGGTCAGGTCGCCGCTCTCGCCATAGGTCAGGGCGCCGATCGCCGTGTTGATCGGCTCGCCGGACTTCAGCGCGGCGGCGACGGCCGCCGGATCCTCGGCGCTTCCGGCCTTCTCGATGCCCGCCTTGAGAACCTCGACCGCGGCATAGGCGTTCAGCGTAAAAGCCTCCGGCGGAATGTTCTTCTGCTTCAGGACCTCGACGGCTTCGGCCGACGCCGGGTTCTTCAACGCGTCGGTCGCATTGGTGAACAGCGTGCCGGCCGCGGCCTCGTTCCCGATCGCCCAATACTCGGTATTGGACAGGCCCTCGCCGCCGATGATGGTCGCCTTGACGCCCAAATCGTCCATCTGGCGGGCAAGCAGCCCGCCTTCGGGATGATAGCCGCCGAAGTACACCACATCGACGTCAGCCGCCTTCAGGCGGGTGACCAGCGCCGACAGGTCCTTCTCGCCCGGCGTCAGCGAGTTGTATTCGACTTCCTTGACGCCTCCGGCATTGAGGGCCGCCTTGAACGCGTCGGCGAGGCCCTGGCCATAGGTGCCCTTGTCGTGGATGACGGCAATGCGCTTGTCCTTCATGTTCTTGAGCACATAGTCGGCGGCGACCTCGGCCTGCTGGTCGTCTCGCCCGCAGGTCCTGAACACGTTGGTGAGGCCGCGGGTCGTCAGGTCGGGCGCGGTGGCGGTCGGCGTTACCATCAGGACGCCATTCTCGGCGAATACGTCGGATGCGGGGATCGCGACGCCCGAGGTGACCGGTCCGATGACGTATTTCACGCCCTCGCCGACCAGGAGATTGGCGCTGGAAACACCTTGCTTGGGATCGCCGGCGTCGTCGACGACCTGCAGCACCACCTTTTCACCGAGGATTCCGCCTGCCTCGTTGATCTTGTCGACCGCGGCCTGGGCTCCGTTCCGGACCTGGTCGCCATAGGCTGCGACCGGACCGGTGACCGGGGCGACAAGGCCGACGGTGAGGTCCGCCTGCGCGGACGTGGCGAAGCCGAGCATTGCAAGCGAGGCGAGGCCAGCGGTGATTGCTCTTTGCATGACGTTTCTCCTTCTTGGCCGACGGCCACGGATGAGCGGCGGCATGGATGGCCGGGCGATAATCCCGGCGGGACGCAGCGACGCCAATCCTTGCGCCTCCGGGGCCCCATAACAGCCGCGTGCGGCATAAACGAGGAGACCCGGGCACCGGCGACTTAAAATCGAAGGACGTCAGGCGTGCGGCCTGACATGCACCGCCAGGAAATCGAGGAAGGCGCGGACGCGGGCCGGCAGATGCCCGCCCTGCCCGACATAGATGGCGTGCAGGGGCTCCTCGTCGCCGGGATTGAAGTCTTCCAAGACGGGCACGAGCGCGCCGGCGCGGATGTCGCGCTGGACATGGTAGCGCGACAGCCGGCCGAGACCGAGGCCGGAGAGCGCCATCTGCCGCATCGCCTCGCCATCGCCGGCCAGCGCGTTGCCGCGCGGCCTTATGCTCGTCGCCTCGCCGTCTCCGCCAAGCAGCGGCCAGCCCTCGACGAGCCGGGCGAAACCGAAATCCAGGCAGTTGTGGGCGACGAGATCGGCGGGCTCGAGCGGCGCACCGTGCCGTTCGAGATAGGCGGGCGAGCCGACGATCACCATGCGGCTCTGCCAGAGCTTTCGCGCCACCAGCCTCGACTCGCGCAGCGGCCCTGCGCGTATGGCGACATCCGCCCGCTCCTCCAGGAGATCGACCACCCGGTCGGTGAGCGAGACGTCGACGACGATCTCCGGATGCGCGGCGAGGAAGGTGGGCAGCAACGGCAGGAGGTAATGCTGGCCGAAAGGCACGTTGCAGTTCACCCTCAGCCGACCGCGCGGCACGGCGCCTGCCGACGCCTCGTGTTCGGCCGCCTCGATCTCGGCCAGGATGCGCCGGCCATTCTCGTAGAAGGCCGCGCCCTCGGCGGTGAGCTGCAGCCTGCGCGTCGTGCGGTTGATCAGCCGGGCGCCGAGGCGGCCTTCCAGCCGGCCGATGAGCTTGCTGACCGCCGACGGCGTCATGCCGAGCAGGCGGGCGGCGTCGCTCAGCGTGCCGCGCTCGACCACCCGGACGAACACCTCGATCTCGCCGGAACGATTGATATCCTGCCGCGCCATTTGTGAATTGATGTCACAAATGATGTTCTCGCGGCAAGGCTGTTTTGTCGAGCCCGGCCCACCGATCTTGGAGCGACGTGAATCGCAGCCCCCGCAAGACCGGAAACCGACATGCCTCTCGCCCTTTATGCCCTTACCGCCGGCGCCTTCGGGATCGGCGTCACCGAATTCGTCATCATGGGCCTGCTGCTCGAAGTCAGCGGCGACCTCGGCGTCTCGATCTCGGCGGCGGGCCTCCTGATTTCCGGCTACGCGCTCGGTGTCGTCGCCGGCGCGCCGCT
The DNA here is from genome assembly GCA_036520515.1 of Rhizobiaceae bacterium. Taxonomy (GTDB): domain Bacteria; phylum Pseudomonadota; class Alphaproteobacteria; order Rhizobiales; family Rhizobiaceae; genus Mesorhizobium_K. The sequence goes on along the minus strand of DATDJN010000213.1, from coordinate 3,291 downwards.
GTTCGGCGTCATCGCCGGACGCTGGTCGAGGAAGACGCTGCTGATGAGCCTGATGATCGTTTTCACGCTCGGCAACCTCGCCTGTGCGCTGGCGCCGGACTACTGGTGGCTGATGGCGGCGCGCATTCTCACCGCCTTCGCGCATGCCTCCTTCTTCGGCGTCGGCTCGGTCGTGGCGACGGGCCTGGTGCCGGCCAACAGGAAGGCCTCGGCCATCGCCATCATGTTCACCGGCCTGACGGTGGCCACCATGCTCGGCGTGCCCTTCGGCACATGGCTGGGCCAGGCCTATGGCTGGCGCTCGACCTTCTGGGCGGTGACGCTGGTCGGCGTGGCGGCGCTGGCGGTCATGGCGCTGCTGGTGCCGAAGGACGCGCCGACCGACGAGACGGAGGAAGCCTCCGAAGGCGTGCTTTCCGTCCTCGCCCGTCCGGCCGTGCTGCTCGGCTTGCTGACCACGGTGCTGTCCTGGGTCGGCGTCTTTGCGGGCTTCACCTATATCGCCCCGATCCTGACGGTGATCACCGGCTTCTCCGACGCGGCCGTGTCGCCGATCCTGCTCGTCTTCGGCGGCGGGCTGATCGCCGGCAATTTGCTGGGTGGAAGGCTGGCCGACCGGCGGCTGGCCCCGACGGTGCTCGGCACGCTGGTCGCGCTCTCCGCCGTTCTGCTCGCCATGACCTTCGCCATCCACAGCCCGGTGCTTGCGGTGATCTCGGTCGGCCTGTTCGGCGCGGCCGCCTTCGCCACCGTCGCGCCGCTGCAGATGTGGGTTCTGGAGAAGGCCGCGGGCGCCGGCCAGGGCCTCGCCTCCTCCTTCAACATCGCCGCCTTCAACCTCGGCAACGCCATCGGCGCATGGCTCGGCGGCTTCGTCATAGACCACGGCCCGGGCCTCGGCGCCGTCACTTTCGTGGCGGGCCTCGTGCCGCTCGCAGCGCTTGCCGTGGCGCTGGTTGCGTTGCGGCTCCAGCCGCTCGGCGATCGCGCCGCCGCGACCGCCATGTCAACCGAGGCGGCCGAATAGGGTCGGACGCGGGCTGACCAATCACAAGGAACACCATCATGGAATATCGACGCCTCGGCGCATCCGGCCTGAAAGTGCCTGCGCTCTCCTTCGGCACCGGCACGTTCGGGGGCTCGGGGCCGCTCTTCTCCCACTGGGGCACCAGCGACGACCGGGAAGCGCGACGGCTGATCGACATCTGCCTGGAGGCCGGCGTCAACCTGTTCGACACGGCGGACGTCTATTCCAACGGCGCTTCGGAGAAGGTGCTCGGCGCGGCGATCAAGGGCCGGCGCGACAGGGTGCTGATCTCCACCAAGACGTCGCTGCCCATGGGCGACGGGCCGAACGACGCCGGCTCATCGCGCTCGCGGCTGATCAGCGCGGTGGACGACGCGCTCGGGCGGCTCGGCACCGACTATATCGACCTGCTGCAACTGCATGCCTTCGACGCCGGCACGCCGGTCGAGGAAGTGCTGTCGACGCTGGATGCGCTCGTGCGGGCCGGCAAGCTGCGCCATGTCGGCGTCTCCAACTTCTCCGGCTGGCAGTTGATGAAGTCGCTCGCCGTCGCCGACAGGCGGGGCTGGCCGCGTTACGTCGCCCACCAGGTCTATTATTCGCTGGCAGGCCGCGACTACGAATGGGAATTGATGCCTGCCGGGCTGGACCAGGGCGTCGGCGCGCTGGTGTGGAGTCCGCTCGGCTGGGGCCGCCTGACCGGAAAGATCCGTCGCGGACAGAAGCTGCCGGAAGGAAGCCGCCTGCACGAGACGGCAGGCTTCGGCCCGCCGGTCGAGGACGAGCAGCTTTACCGCGTCGTCGATGCGCTGGATGAGGTCGCCGGGGAGACCGGCAGAACCGTGCCGCAGATCGCCATCAACTGGCTGCTCGGACGACCGACTGTGTCGTCGGTCATCATCGGCGCGCGCAACGAGGAACAGCTGCGCCAGAACCTCGGCGCGGTCGGCTGGTCGCTGACGGCGGACCAGATGGCGAAGCTCGACGCGGCGAGCGAGGTAACCGCGCCCTATCCTTACTTCCCATACCGGCGGCAGGAAGGGTTCGCGCGGCTCAGCCCGCCCGCTGTCTGAGGATGTCCGTCAGTTCAACACCAGTTCGCCATCGACCTTCTTCCACTCGTTCGGCGCGATCAGCTTGCTGTGCGTGTATTCCACCGAGTGCAGCGGCCCTTCGAGCTTGGCCTTCCAGAACTCGACGAACCTGATCAGAACCGGGAAGCGCGGAGCGATGTCATAGTCCTGCCAGACATAGGTCTGCAGCAGGTGCGGATGGTCAGGCAGATGGTAGAGAATGCGGGCCGTGGTCAGCCCGTAGCCGTTGAGCATGAGTTCCAGTTGGGAATGGTCCCGCATGGCCCGTCCTCCAGCGCTGTCTCGTCCTCCCAACGTCCGGATTGTAGAGGACATTGCTTAATCGTCCATGAAAATCTCCGTGAGCGCAAGGGGATTAGCTACGCAATATCAGTAACTTGGCAGCTATCCGTGGTGAGTGCTGACAGGTCGCGGCGGCACGCCGCGCGCTCGGCGAATGTCTAATATTGCCCGTTCGTCACAACTGATAATAAATGCCGCGCTTCGTGGGGCTTGCGCCGCGAGGCATGCCGCAGCAAGAGTGGCCGAACGTTCGGGAGGGAGCCAGCAAATGTCCGAGGTGCATGTCCACAAGGTCCAGTCGGCGTGGAAGAAGCGCGCGTTGATCGACGACGAGACCTACCTGAAATGGTACAAGGACAGCGTGAAGGACCCGGACAAGTTCTGGGCCAAGCACGGCAAGCGCATCGACTGGTTCAAGCGCTACACCAAGGTCAAGAACACCAGTTACCAGGGCAAGGTCTCGATCAAGTGGTTCGAGGACGGCGTCACCAACGTCGCCCACAACTGCATCGACCGGCACCTGAAGAAGCGCGGCGACCAGGTGGCGATCATCTGGGAAGGCGACAACCCCTACGACGACAAGAAGATCACCTATCGCGAACTCCACGGCCATGTCTGCCGCCTCGCCAACGTGATGAAGAAGCACGGCGTCAGGAAGGGCGACCGCGTTACCATCTACATGCCGATGATACCCGAGGCGGCCTATGCGATGCTCGCCTGCGCACGCATCGGCGCCGTCCATTCGGTGGTGTTCGGCGGCTTCTCGCCTGATTCGCTGGCCGGGCGCATCGTCGACTGCCAGTCGACCTTCGTCATCACCGCCGACGAGGGCCTGCGCGGCGGCAAGACCGTCCCGCTGAAGGAAAACACCGACAAGGCGATCGACAT
>DATDJN010000212.1:0-6356 GCA_036520515.1 Rhizobiaceae bacterium | reverse complement strand
CTACCTCGACCATTCGCGCATCGGCCCCGTGCTGATGGGCCATGAGGACGCGCTTTTCGGCGGGCCGCCGGTGACGGCGATGCTGATCCAGAACACCAACCCGGTGAACGTCGCGCCCGAGCAGCGGCTGGTGGTCGAGGGTTTCCTGCGCGACGACCTCTTCACCTGCGTGCACGAGCAGTTCATGACCGACACGGCAAAACTCGCCGACGTCGTGCTGCCGGCCACCATGTTCCTCGAGCATGACGACCTCTATCGCGGCGGCGGCAACCAGCACATCAACCTCGGCCCCAAGCTGATCGAGCCGCCGGAGGGACCACGCACCAACCATTTCGTCATCGAGGAGCTGGCCAGGCGGCTTGGCGTCGCCGATCTGCCGGGCTTCGGCATGACCGAGCGCGAGCATATCGACCTGATGCTCGGCAAGCGAGGCTACGGCGACTTCGATTCGCTGAAGGAAAAGAAGTGGCTCGACGTGCAGCCGGATTTCGACACGGCGCATTTCCTGAAGGGGTTTGGCCATCCCGACGGAAAGTTCCGCTTCAGGCCGCAATGGGTCGGCGGTGCCGCCCCCAACAAGCCGCCGCGGAACATGGGCGTCGCCTTCGGTCCTTATGACCAGCTGCCGGAATTCCCCGACCATGTCGAGCTGATCGAGACGGCGGACGAGGAGCATCCGTTCCGGCTGGCCACCTCGCCGGCGCGCAGCTTCCTCAATTCGAGTTTCGCCGAGACGCAGGCGTCGCGGGTCATGGAAGGCGGCCGGCCGGAGCTGCTCGTCCACCCCGACGACGCGTCGCGGCTCGGGCTCGCCAATGGCGACCGCGTCGAGATCGGCAACACGCGCGGCGAGGTCGTGCTGCACGCGAAGCTGTTCGACGGCATCAGGCCCGGCGTCGTCATCGCCGAGGGCCTCTGGCCCAACGATGCGCATGAGCGCGGCGAGGGCATCAACGTGCTGACCGGCGCCGACGCGCCGGCGCCCTATGGCGGCGCCGCCGTGCACGACAACAAGGTCTGGGTGCGGGCGGCGGCCTGAAGCGCGTGAGACATCTGCTTCTCCTGCGCCACGCCAAATCGAGTTGGGACGACCCCTCGCTCGCCGATTTCGACCGGCCGCTCGCGTCGCGCGGCCGCGATGCCGCCCCGCTCATGGGCCGGGAGCTTTTGAGGCGCGGCTGGCTGCCCGGCCTGGCGCTCGTCTCGCCAGCCGAGCGAACCCGGCAGACATGGGAATTGGTGGCTGCCGAGCTCGCCGACGCTCCGCCTGCATCCTTTCCCGATCGGCTCTACGAGGCTTCCGCCCAAGCCCTGCTGACCGAAGTCCGTCGCACCGCCGAAAGCGTGCGCGCGCTGCTCTTGATCGGCCACAATCCCGGTCTTGAGGATTTCGCAAAACTGCTTGCCGGCGACGGCTCGGACGCCAGCGCGCTGGCGCGGCTGCATCGGAAATTCCCGACAGCCGCGCTCGCCCGCTTCAAGCTCGACGGCTCCTGGGCCGGCCTCGACGCCGGCGCGGCCAGGCTCAGCCACGTCTTGAGGCCGAAGGATCTCGATTAGGGCGTGAAGCGCGCCAGGGCCTCGAAGTCGAGCTCTTCATCCCACGAGCCCGGCGAGAACAGCCGGCTGTTTCCGTCCCGGGGATCTTCGCTCAGATTGGCGAACACCGTGCGGCCTGCGACCATCGCCGCCTTGCCCTCCGCGACCAGCCTCAGCGCATGCGGGTAGAGCTCGTGCTCGGCCTTGAGCACGCGTGCCGCAAGGCTGGCTTCGTCGTCGCCCGTCAGCACCGGCACGGCAGCCTGCGCGATGATCGGTCCGTCGTCGGTTTCGGCAGTCACGAAATGCACCGTGCAGCCGTGGATGCGCACCCCCGCTTCCAGCGCACGCCGGTGCGTGTCCAGCCCCTTGAACGACGGCAGCAGGGCAGGGTGGATGTTGATCAGCTTGCCCTCCCAGCCTTCGACGAAGCGGGGCGTCAGGATGCGCATGTAGCCGGCGAGGCAGACGATGTCGGCGCCGAGCACGCGGAGTGCCGCGTCGATGGCCGCGTCGTGCGCTTCCTTGCTCGAATAGTCGCTGCGCGGGATGGCCGCGGTGCCAATGCCCTTGTCGGCGGCAAATATGAGCCCCGGAGCTTTCGGCACGTCGGAGATGACGCCGACGATCTCGACCGGATAGGACGCATCCTGCGCTGCCTCGATCAGCCTGGCCATGTTGGTGCCGCGTCCGGAAATCAGGATCGCGGTGCGCTTGCGGGCGGCGGTCATAGTGCGATCGAACCCCTGTAGATAACGCCTGCGTTGCGGCGCGGCACGATGCGGCCGATCGGCGTCACCGTCTCGCCCGCCTCCTGCAGCACAGCCGCGACCTGCGCCGCCTGACCCGAAGCGACGGCAAGCACCATGCCGATGCCGCAGTTGAAGGTGCGCATCATCTCGCTGGCCGCGACGCCGCCGGTCTTTGACAGCCACGAGAAGACAGGGGGCGCTTCGATGGCGTCGAGGTCGAGCTCGGCGGAAAAGTCCTTGGGCAGCACGCGCGGAATGTTTTCCGGGAAGCCGCCGCCGGTGATATGCGCCAGCGCCTTGATGCCGTGCGTGCCGCGTATGGCCCCGAGCAGCGGCTTCACATAGATGCGGGTCGGCTCAAGCAGCGCCTCGGCGAGCGTCTGCCCGTCGGCGAAGGGCGCGGCGTCGCTCCAGCCCAGCCCGGACATCGAAACGATGCGGCGGACCAGCGAGAAGCCGTTGGAATGAAGACCGGAGGAGGCAAGGCCGAGGAGCACGTCGCCCTCGACGATGTCGTCGGTCGGCAGCAACTGCCCGCGCTCGGCGGCGCCGACGGCGAAGCCGGCGAGATCGTAGTCGTTGCCGTGATACATGCCGGGCATCTCGGCGGTCTCGCCGCCGATCAGCGCGCAGCCGGCGCGGCGGCAGCCTTCGGCGATGCCGCCGACGATTGCCGCGCCCTGCTCGGGATCGAGCTTGCCGGTGGCGAAATAGTCGAGGAAGAACAGCGGCTCGGCACCCTGCACGACGATGTCGTTGACGCACATGGCGACGAGGTCGATGCCGATCGTGTCGTGCTTGCCGGCGTCGATGGCGATCTTGAGCTTGGTGCCGACGCCGTCATTGGCGGCCACCAGAACCGGATCCGAAAAACCCGCAGCCTTGAGGTCGAACAGCCCGCCGAAGCCGCCGATCTCGCCATCGGCGCCAGGACGCCGGGTCGAGCGCACGGCCGGCTTTATCTTCTCGACCAAGAGGTTGCCGGCGTCGATATCGACGCCCGCATCGGCATAGGTGAGCCCGTTTTCTGTCATCGCTCCATCCTGCGCGGCTGTCGTGTGGGCTCTTCGCATGAACCGGTTCCGCCCGCAAGAAGCGGGCCTGCCTATCCGCAGCAATCGGAAGGTGGCCCCCGTTCGGACCTTGCCAGACGCGGCCCGCCCGACCATCTATGCGCGGGTAATCGCGGAGGAGCAGCGTGACCGTCGCCAACATGATCACGGTGCTTCGCCTCCTGCTTGTGCCGGCGGTGGTTTATTGCCTGCTCTCCGCTGAATGGCAGCTGGCCTTCGCGGGTTTCGTCGTCGCCGGAATCTCGGATGGTGTCGACGGCTTCGTCGCCCGCCAGTTCAACCAGCGTTCCAAGCTCGGCAGCTATCTGGACCCGATGGCGGACAAGCTGCTGTTGGTCAGCGTCTTCGTCGTGCTCGGCGTCATCGGCGAACTGCCGCTCTGGCTGGTAATCGCAGCGGTAAGCCGGGACGCGCTCATAGTATGTGCAGTCCTGCTGTCGACGGTGATGGGCAATCCCGTGGAAATCAAGCCCTTGATGGTGTCCAAGGCAAATACGGCGGCGCAGATAGCGCTTGCCGCCGTCGTGCTCGCGGAACTTGCTTTCGCGGCCGATTTCGGCCCGGTCCGGCCTGGCCTGATAATCCTGTCCGGCCTCTTGACCGTGGCTTCGGCCGGGGCCTATCTCGTAGCCTGGTCGAGGCACATGGGTACATATGGCGAAGGCGGACCGCACGCCGGACAGTGAGATAGCCGAGGTAGTGATTGCCGCGAACTTCCGCCGCCAGATACGGTTCTGGCTGATCGCCGCGGCGGTCTTGGGTGTGTTCATCTATCTGTTCGCAGAAATCCTGTTGCCGTTCGTGGCAGGAATGGCGCTCGCCTATTTCCTCGATCCGGTGGCTGACCGGCTGGAGAAGCTCGGACTGTCGCGCACCGCCTCGACGTTCCTGATCCTGCTTGCCTTCATCGTCGTGCTCACCATCGCGATGATCGTTCTCATCCCGGTCCTGGCTTCTCAGCTTGCCGATTTCCTCGACAAGATGCCCGGCTATCTCGAGCAGTTGCAGACGCTGGTCACCAGCTTCAATCCGGAATGGCTGGAGCAGCGTTTCGGCCTCGGTGCGGGCAGTCTGCGCGAGGGGCTGAATTCGCTGCTGACCTCCGGCGCAGGCTTCATCGCCACCGTGTTCCAGTCGATCTGGAGCTCGGGCGTGGCGCTGTTCAGCATCGTCGGCCTGTTCGTGGTGACGCCGGTCGTCGCCTTCTACATGCTGCTCGACTGGGATCGCATGGTGGCGAAAGTCGACAGCTGGGTGCCCCGCGACCATGTCGAGACGGTGCGCGCCATCGCCACGGACATCAACACCGCGACCGCCGGCTTCGTGCGGGGGCAGGGCACGCTTTGCCTCATTCTCGGCGTCATGTACGCCGTTGGGCTGACGCTGACGGGCTTGAACTTCGGCATCCTGATCGGGCTCTTCGCCGGGCTGATCAGCTTCATTCCGTATGTCGGCTCGCTGGTCGGTCTTGTGCTCGCCGTCGGGGTGGCGTTCGTACAGTTCTGGCCGAACTGGATCATGATCGTGGTGGTCGCCTGCGTCTTCTTCGCCGGCCAGTTCATCGAGGGTAACATCCTGCAGCCCCGCCTGGTCGGAAAGAGTGTCGGCCTGCATCCCGTCTGGCTGATGTTCGCGCTTTTCGCCTTCGGCGCGCTCTTCGGTTTCGTCGGCCTGTTGATCGCGGTTCCGGCCGCGGCGGCAGTCGCGGTCCTCGTCCGCTTCGCCATCGCACGCTATCTGGAATCGCCGCTTTACACCGGTCACCCCGAGCCGGTTGAGGCAGAGGCCGAGATCGATGTCGTTATCGTGAAGCCGAAGGCGCAGCGCAGCCGCAAAAGTTCTGGCAAGACGGATTGATTTGGTGCCGGCGTCCGACAAACCGAAGCAGATTCCCTTCGACCTTGGCCACCGGCCAGGCCACTCGCGCGAGGAACTGGTCGTCTCGGACGCCAACCGGCAAGCCGTCGATCTGATCGACGCCTGGCCGAACTGGCCGGCGACAGTTGTCGTGCTTGCCGGTCCGGCGGGATGCGGCAAGACGCATCTCGCTGCGATCTGGGCCGCGAGGGCCGATGCGGTATCCGTCGAGCCCGCCGCGATCGAACGCCATCTGCAGGATGCGCCGCTGACCCGCCCCGTCGTGATCGACGATGCCGACGCCGACCTGGACGAGCACGGGCTGTTCCACCTGATCAACGCAGCGAGGGCCGCAGGTACGCATGTGCTGCTTACGTCGCGTCTCTTTCCGTCGGCCTGGGGCGTCAAGCTTCCCGATCTGGCTTCGAGGCTCAAGGCGGCCGCGACGGTGGAAATCCTCGAGCCCGACGACCATCTGCTCGCGGCCGTGATCACCAAGCTCTTTGCCGACCGGCAGGTGGAGGTCGAGCCGCATGTCGTCCAGTTCCTGGTGCGGCGGATCGAACGGTCGTTGTCTACGGCAATCGACATCGTCGACCGGCTGGATCGCGCTGCGCTTGAGCAGAAGAGCCGCATCACGCGGGTGCTGGCGGCGCAGACGGTGAATGCGCTCGACCGCGGCCAGACGCAATTCGATCTCGACGACGGAGATTGAGGTGTCGGGTTTGGAATTCATGCCACGCCGACCGACCGCGCTTGACCTTCGTACCCAACGTCCACATCGCGCTGCATAAGGGCGACATTCCGCGCTTCAACGAAGCGTCGGAGGTTCGAACGGGACGATATCTGCTGGCCGCGCGCGGTTGTCGGATGCGCTGACGGGATCGCAACCTTCAACCATTTCATGCCGGCGGCCTCGGATGACAGGAAAAACAAACGCTCGATTGCGTGAGCGCTCGTAAGGGTTAGCTGCCCCTGTTCGTCCGGAAAATCGCTCGGCAAGAGGTTGAGATCGAGAAGTGGCCTGAGAGCCCTCGGCCGTGCCCAGAACATGGAGCCGGAAGGAAAATCGATACCGGAAACCTTGTCCAGATCGATTCCCATGCGCGTGGCGAACGGGGTCGCCAAATCCTTG
>DATDJN010000211.1:0-5825 GCA_036520515.1 Rhizobiaceae bacterium | reverse complement strand
CAACCATCGCTTTCATCGGCCTCGGCAACATGGGCAATCCGATGGCCACGAACCTCGTCAAGGCGGGGCACAGGGTGCAGGGCTTCGACCTGATGCCGGAGAACCTCTCCATCGCGCGCGACAACGGCGTCCACGCGATGTCCGATGCGGCCGGCGCGGTCGATGAAGCCGAGGCGGTGATCACCATGCTGCCGGCCGGCCGGCACGTGCTGGAGGTCTATGAAGAGGTTGCCGAGATCGCGCCGCCCGGCACGCTATTCATCGACTGCTCGACGGTCGACGTGGCGGCCGCGCGCATTGCGCATGCGATGGCGGCCGACAGGGGGATGCTGTCGGTCGACGCGCCCGTGTCGGGCGGCACGGCTGGCGCCGTCGCCGGCACGCTGACCTTCATGGCCGGCGGTTCGCAAGAGGCCTTCGTGCGGGCCGAGCCGGTGCTGCGGCCGATGGCGGGCAAGGTCGTGCATTGTGGCGAGGCCGGCGCCGGACAGGCGGCGAAGATCTGCAACAACCTCATCCTCGGCGTGTCGATGATCGCCGTCGGCGAAGCCTTCGTGCTGGCCGAGAAGCTCGGACTGTCGCACCAGGCGCTGTTCGACGTGGCGTCGACCGCGTCCGGGCAATGCTGGTCGCTGACCTCCTATTGCCCGGTGCCGGGACCGGTGCCGACATCGCCCGCCAATCGCGACTACAAGCCGGGTTTCCTGGCGTCGCTGATGCTGAAGGACCTGTTGCTGGCGCAGGAGGCCTCAGACGATTCCGGCGCGTTCTCGCCGCTCTGCAACGCCGCGGCGGAACTCTACGCCGCCTTCAACGAGAGCGGCCACGGCAGCGAGGATTTTTCGGCGATCATCCGCTATCTGCGCGCCAACGCGGCATAGGCCGGCGGCGCGGCGATCCGCGTGCTGGCGCGCACACGATTTTCGGCGGAATTAATCCAGAAAAATCGCAAATTTAGGTTTGCTTAAGCTCTCGATAACCACGCAGTAACAATGTCCCGATAGAACGGATGGCAAGGCGGTCGTCGCAGCCGCCCGGCGCTCCGGATCAGGTCTCGCGTACCGGAGCCGTAACCTTCGCAGCGTGCTGTACGCGAAGGGCCATGCGTCGTAATGGCAAGACCGCGCACTGCAGGCGCGGTTTTTGCCTTTTTGGGCAGTGATGTTGGAATCCGGCCCGAGGCCGTCTGCACGCTCGCTTCCTGCCGGGCCTGGATATTCGTAAAGCACGAACAACATCAGACGCTTGGGGCAGGCCGTTCCTCGAGCTGGCCGCCCTGTGCCGACGCGGTTCGCCCGGATATTGAAGACGGCAGCCTGGACATTCGGTCGGCCATGAATCGGTCACGGCGCCGGCCAAATCCGGCCTAAATGGAAGCGCCCTCTATCGGAGCATTATGTTCTCCAACCGAGGGACTTCCAAATGCCTCATCTTGCGCGGTTAGCCGCCACTGCGGCTGTATTCCTATCGTTTGTTGCTTCGGCGTCTGCGGCGACGACCGTCAACGTGGTCGAGACTGGAGAGGGCGGCGGGCCGATGACGCTCGAAATCGACAAGGTGGAAATTCACGCAGGCCCTACCCTCTTCGACGTGAAGAATGATGCCGCGACCGAAGAGCATGAGCTTATTCTTGTTCGCCTCAACTCGGCTGATGCCCAAATTCCCCTAGACAGCAAATCTCAGCGCATCGATGAAGAAAATCTGCTTAGCCTCGGCGAGGTGGAAGACCTGAAGCCGGGAGAAAGCGGCACTCTCAGTGCGGATCTGGTACCTGGCACCTACCTTCTCTTCTGCAATATCAAGGGCCATTATAACTCCGGCATGCACGCCAGGTTGAACGTCGTGGAGTGACGCGCCGCACGTGCGGGCTTCTGGCAGGCAGGGCTTGTCTCGCCTTGCCGGGCCGGTCATGATCTTCCTGCTTCCCGGAAGTTGCCCATGGCCGACCAACCGACATCACCCGCCGACGAGGACATGCCGACCCATCCCGAGGAGATGAAGGCCACCTACAACCTGCGTGTCGGCAAGAGCATCTCGCTGCAGGGAAGCGCGCGCATCACGCCGGCGGGCGTGGTGACGATCGGCGTCACCACGCTGCTGGTTGCGCTGGCCTTCGCGGCACTCGCGCCACGAGGCCGGCGCTACTGACCGGGCGACGGGCAGCAGGCGCGGGAGATCATTTCCCGCGGAGGTCGGCGAGCGCGAGGTCCAGCGCCTTGACGATCCTGTCGCAGGCCATGTCGATGGTGGCGCGCGTCCAGATCAGCGGCGGCGACAGGATCATCGTGTCGTTGGTGGCGCGCATCATGAGGCCGTTGGCGATGGCGTGGTCGCGCACGACGACGGCAGCGCTGCCAAGCGGGAGATAGCGCTCCCGCGTCGCCTTGTCCCTGACGATCTCGATAGCCCCCATGAGGCCGATCGCGCGCGTCTCGCCGACCAGCGGATGGCCGGAGACGCGCTCCCTGAGCTGCTCCTCGAAATAGGGACCGGTGTCGTCGCGCACGCGCTCGACCAGCCCCTCGCGCTCGATGATCTCGATGTTCCTCAGGCCGACGGCGCAGGCGACCGGATGGCCGGAATAGGTGTAGCCATGGAAGAACTCGCCGCCCTTCTCGACCAGCGTCGAGGCGACGCGATCGCCGACGAGCAGCGCCGAAAGCGGCAGGTAGCCCGAGGTCAACGCCTTGGCGGTGGTGATCATGTCGGGCTCGATGCCGTAGGTCTGGGCGGCGAACCAGTTGCCGGTGCGGCCGTAGCCGGTGATGACCTCGTCGAGCATCAGGAGCACGTCGTATTGGCGGCAGATGCGCTGGATTTCCGGCCAGTAGTTCTCAGGCGCGATCTTGACGCCCCCTGCCCCCATGACCGGCTCGCCGATGAAGGCGGCGACGTTGTCGGGGCCGGCCTCGAGGATCGCATCCTCGACGGCCTTCGCCGCGCGCAGCCCGAAGGCGGCGTCGCTCTCGCCTGGCATTGCGTTCTCGAAGGCGTAGGGCGGCATGACGTGGACGATGTTGGGAATGGCGCCGTGGAGCTGGCCATGCATGTGCTCCATGCCGCCGAGCGACACGCCGGCAATCGTCGAGCCGTGATAGGCGTCCTTGCGCGAGATGATGCGGTTCTTCCCGGGCTTGCCCTCGAGCGCCCAGTAATGACGCACGAGGCGCAGCGCGGTGTCGTTGGATTCGGAGCCGGAGGAGCCGAAGAACACCTGGTTGACGTTCTTTGGCGCGATCGACGCAATTTTCTCCGCCAGCAGAGCCGGCGTCGGCGTCGTGCACTTGAAGAAGGAGTTGTAGTAGGGGAGCTCCAGCATCTGGTCATAGGCGACCTTGGCCAGCTCCTCGCGGCCGTAGCCGACGGCGACGCACCAGAGGCCGGCCATGCCGTCGAGGATCTCGTTGCCGTCGCTGTCGTAGATGAATGCGCCGTCGGCGCGCACGATCATGCGGGTGCCGGTGCCGCGCAGCTCGCGGTGGTCGGTGAAGGGATGGAGATGGTGCCGGGCGTCGATCGCCTGCAGCTGCTTCAGGGAATAATTCTGGTAAGTCATGGGTTTATGCCTCCGAGTTGAATCAAGCCGACAAGCGCCGGCTGCGGATTCAGAGCGAGGCGTGGGGAGAATAGCCGATCCGGGCGCAGAGGCGCAGAAGCTCGGCATGCAGCGTCCGCCGCGAGGGGCTTGCGGCTGCATGAAGTGTCGTTGGAAAGGCGCGTGGGCGACCCATCCACAAGTCATAGGCGCAAAGGCGATGCCGCTTCAAGCATCGCGCCAGCGCAAAATGCTCAGCACGGCGAGCGACAGGCAGATGGCGCCGAGCACCAGCGGCAGGCCGGGCGCGCCGACGAGGTCCATAGCCGCGCCGGCGAGCGGCGGCACCGCGATGCCGCCGACACCCCACATCATGGCGAAGGCGGCATTGCCGGCGACCAGCATCTGGCCCGAAAAGCGCTCGCCGAGCTCGATGATGCTCATCGTGTAGATGCCGTAGGAAACCGCGCCCCAGACGAAGATGAACGGCCAGACCAGCGGCGTCTCGATGAGCACCGGCAGGAGGGCGCAGCCCGCTATCGTCGTGACGACGCAGCCGATCCGCACCAGCCGCGCCGAACGGCGTTCGGCGAGCAGGCCGAGCGGCACCTGGAGCGCGATGTTGCCGGCGATCATCACCGCGAGCAGCGCCGACATCGACCTCTCCGAGATGCCGTGGCTGGCGCCATAGACGGGAAGCAGCGCCAGCGCGCCCTGCTCGAAGCCCGCCGCCACGACGACGGCGAAGAGAAGCACCCAGGCGAGCGGGACGAAGCCGACGACGGAAACATGGCGGCCGCCCTCGCCGTTCATGTCGGGCAGCCGGTGGAGCACGGCGCCGAGGCAGAGGCCGCAGATGGCGAAGGCTGCGATGCCGACCATGAAGGGCGGCCAGCCCTCCGTGCCGACGACAAGCAGGCAGAGCGGCCCGGCCGCGAAGCCCGCGGAGATCAGCGTGGTGTAGACGCCGATGATGCGGCCGCGACGCGACGGCGGGGCGAGCGCGATCACCCAGACTTCGGAGAGCACGTAGAGCGGGTTGACGACGACGCCGAGCAGGAAGCGCAGCAGGAACCAGGCATGGAGGTCCTGCGTCCAGCCGATCAGCGCAAGGATCAGCGCCGAAAGCGCCGCGCAGGAGAGAGCGGTGTGGCCCGCGCCGAAACGTTTGGCCAGCCCGGGGATAAGCGGCGAGGAAACGATGAAGCCGATCGGCGTCATGGCGGCCGAGAGCCCGATCATGCCGGGCGATACGCCCTGCCGCTGCAGGATGAAGGAGAGCAGCGGATAGGTCAGGCCCTGCGCGATGGCGAACACCGAGACGGTGGCGATCACGCCGGCGATGGCCGCCCAGGGCGTTTCGTCCGAAATGGTCTGTTGCTGGGCCGGGCTCATGGCCGTGTCCGCACCTGGTGAAATCCGAGTTTTCGGAAAAGACGGCCAACTCATCAGGAGTGACCCGGAAACGCAATCGGCCGGTATGTCAGGAACAAACGAAAAGCCGATCTGAGCCGATCCGCCCCTGCCCCGCCGTATCTCCTCCCGATCAGTCAGCAACGCTGCCCGAATTAGCCCGCATCCGCCCGAATGAAATATGACGGTTTTGTAACACAGGAAAATGTGGGCAGCATCGGGCAGATACAGGACGGCGCTAAGTGTTCTTGGCGGGTGGGACCCGAGGAGCGGAAGATGGAACAGCGTTGGACGGTTGACAGATACGACGTGCCGTCGGGCGACCCCGAATTCTGGGCGCTCCGCCACGGCATGGCCCAGCGCGCTGCCAACCAGAACGATAGCAGATATGTGCCGGCGTGCCGGCGCAGGCAGGTTGCGACACGCATCGGCCTGGCCATGGCGGTCGCCGCCGTCGTAGGCCTGGCGCTGTCGTGAGGGAAGGCTCTCACGGCGTGCCCGCCGCGTGCCCTTGCGGCATGTCGCTTCCCTCGCGCAAATAGTCGCCGCCTCCGCAATGGCGGCGCCGCCGGCGGTCCATGATGCTCGCGAAAAAGCATCCCCGTGAGGACCGTCATGAACGCAGCGCTTCAGCCCGCAGAACCCGCGCTCGCCGCCGACCGCATGCGCCGCGGCGGACGCGCCGGCAAGCGCGCGGGCGGCTCGGCCGCCTTCGAGCAGCCGGCCTTCCGGCAGCTGAAGAACCCGTTCGCGCCGACCAAGCTGGTTTCCGACGACGAGCTCGAATCGATCCACCTGGCATCGCTGCGCGTGCTGAAGGAGATCGGCGCAGACGTGCTGCATGACGGCGCGCGCCAGATCATGAAGGAGCACGGAG
>DATDJN010000210.1:0-3430 GCA_036520515.1 Rhizobiaceae bacterium | reverse complement strand
GCGATGGAGTTGAAGTTCGAGCCGATCCAGCCGAACTGGAGCATGGCGATGGCAAAGAGCGGCACGAACACGTAGATCGGCAGCTGCCCGAACAGCGACAGTACGAACCAGAGGCTGGTGACGGCGATGAAGCCGACCAGCGCGCCATGCGACAGCTTGCGCATGCCCAGGCGGCCGACGAGTCGCGAATTGACGAAGGATGAGACGGCCATCATGCCGGCGATGGCGGCGAAGACGACCGGGAACCAGACGCCGAGGCCGTAGATGCCGACATAGACCTGCTGCGCGGAGTTGATGAAGCCGAACAGGGCGCCGAAAACCGAGGTCGTCGCCAGCGTGTAGCAGAGCGAGACGCGGTTGGTGAGCACGATGCCGAAGCCATTGGCGATGGTGCGCAGATTGAAGGCGCGCCGGTATTCGGGATGCAGCGTTTCCGGCAGGCGGATTGCGGCCCATATGGTGAAGAAGAATGCGATCACCGCCATGGCCACGAAGATCATGTGCCATTCGGAGAACAGCATGACAAGCTGCCCGATGCCTGGGGCCACCACAGGGATTACCATGAACACCATGAAGACCAGCGACATGACTTCGGCCATGGCGCGGCCGCCGAAGACATCGCGGATGATGGAGACGGTGATGACGCGCGTCGACGCGGCGCCCATTCCCTGTACGACACGCAGGATCAGCAGCGTCGTGAAGCTCGGCGCGAAAGCCGCGCCCAGTGCCGCGCAAATGTAAACGGCGAGGCCGAAGAGCAGCGGCAGGCGGCGCCCGAATCGGTCGGAGAGCGGACCGAAGAAAAGCTGTGCGACGCCAAAGCCCGCAATATAGGCGGTGATCACATATTGCCGGTGGTTTTCGTTCTCGACGCCGAGGGACGCGCCGATCTGCTGGAGACCGGGCAGCATGATGTCGATGGCCAGCGCATTCAGCGCCATCAGCGCCGCGGCGAGCGCGATGAACTCCCAGCGCGCGATGGGTAGCCTGAAAGCCTGCGCCGCGGGGGCCGCCTGCTGGTCCATGATGCAAATTCCGAGATGAAAAGGAAAATGCGCCGGAAGCCGGCGCATTCAGGAGGCAGGCCCCGCTAGGAGGCTAAACCGGAGTAGAGTGGTCAGGCGGCCTTTACGGTCACGCCCTTCTCGTTGAACAGCGTCTGAAGCTCGCCGGACTGGAACATCTCGCGCACGATGTCGCAACCGCCGACGAACTCCCCCTTCACGTAGAGCTGCGGGATGGTCGGCCAGTTGGAATATTCCTTGATTCCCTCGCGCAGCTCGCCCGAGGTAAGCACGTTCACGCCTTTGTAGTCGACGCCGATATAGTCGAGAATCTGCACGACTTGGCCGGAGAAGCCGCACTGCGGGAAGCCGGGCGTGCCTTTCATGAAGAGCACGACGTCATTGCCCTTGACCTCGCTGTCGATGTATTCGCCAATTCCGCTCATCGTTCGTCCTTTCCTGCCTGTGGGAGTCAGGCTCGAAACACGACCCTCAAATAAACCGGGAGGCGACCCGAAACAAGTCGCGAAGGGCTACGCGACGGAAGCGGCCGCAAAAGGCCGCATGGTCATCCGGGCACAATTCATCAATGGGATTTTCCCCCTGGGTATCAATGAAAC
The DNA here is from genome assembly GCA_036520515.1 of Rhizobiaceae bacterium. Classification (GTDB taxonomy): domain Bacteria; phylum Pseudomonadota; class Alphaproteobacteria; order Rhizobiales; family Rhizobiaceae; genus Mesorhizobium_K. The sequence goes on along the minus strand of DATDJN010000210.1, from coordinate 1,806 downwards.
CATGGCTTTTCGCGGCTCTCGGCGCGGTGGTGATCGCGGCCATATTGATCTGGTGGCGGAGACCGATGCCCGCTCTGCCGCCTGAGCCGGCCAACCATCTCCCGGAAACCTGCCGCGAGCTGGCTTTCGAAGGCGTCGGCTACATCGTCTGCGAGGTCGGGACGAACAGCTACGATCTGGTTCTCAAACGCGCGGACAAAGCGGGCGAGCCGTTCGGCGATCTCGCGAAGCTAGCCGCAGCCGAGCCCTTCGTCTTCGCCATGAACGCTGGCATGTATCACAAGGATTTTACCCCTGTCGGGCTGTATGTAGAGGACGGCAGCGAACAATCGCCCCTCAACCTCGCCGACGCGCCGGGCAACTTCTTCATGAAGCCGAATGGCGTGTTCTATGTCGATCAGGACGGCCACGCCGGCGTGCTGGAATCGGCCGCCTATGCGGCAGCAGGCATCAGTCCGAAACTGGCGACGCAATCCGGCCCAATGCTGGTGATCGACGGCAACGTCCATCCGCGCTTCGAGGAGAATGGAACGTCCAGGCACATCCGCAACGGCGTCGGAGCGGATGGAGACAAGCGCGCAGTGCTCGCGATCTCACTCGGCCCGGTCAGTCTCGGCAGCTTCGCGCGGATGTTCCGAGACGAGCTCGGATGCACGAATGCGCTGTTCTTCGACGGTGCTATCTCGGCGCTTCACAACGGGAAAAGCTATCTCGTCGGAGGACAGTATCCGGCGGGGCCGATGCTGGCCGTCAGGAAGAAGGCGGCTGGCGCTCAGTAGGCGCGGCGTTTTGCTTTCGAGCGGGCGCGCACGGTCTTGCGGCGGCTCGCCTGGCGCTTCGCCGGCTTGACCAGCCGCTCGGCGGCTGCGGCCTTGGTGGTGCGCTTGCGACGCCTCGCGCGCCTGCTGGACGATGCCTTGCGCAGCATGTCCTGCAACACGTCGGTCACCACGCCTTTGACGAAATCACCGATCGTCGACACGGAACTATTCCGGGATGCTGGTCTGAAGGGCGAGGGCGTGCAGCACACCGCCCATGTTGCCCTTCAGCGCGTCGTAGACCATCTGGTGCTGCTGCACGCGGCTTTTCCCGCGAAAGCTTTCGGCCACGACCTCTGCTGCATAGTGATCGCCGTCGCCGGCAAGGTCGCGAATCGTCACCTTGGCGTCAGGGATGCCTTGCTTGATCAGCAATTCGATCTCGTGCGCATCCATCGCCATGAAAAAGTCTCCGACTACTTGCCGTCCATAAACCGTGGAAACCACGATTCGTGGACCGATTTCAGTTCGGCCACCGGTATCGCACGCGCCCCCCCGAGTTTCAATTCCACGCCACCCGTCGTGCCGATCCACGGCGCGTGGATATCGAGCGTCTTGGCCTCGTCCCAGATGGCGAGAATCTCCTCGCCCTGCGGATCGAGGTTGAGCGTGACGACATAGCGCCCCTGGTCCTCGCCGAAGAAGACGGGGATGGGGTCGGCGCCGGTAAGGCCGGGGATCGTCGCGCCGATGCCAGAGGCCATCGCCATTTCGGCGAGCGCTACCGCGAGCCCGCCGTCCGAGAGGTCGTGCACGGCAGTCGCGGCGCCGCTGCGGATCAGCTTGCGCACGAAGTCGCCGACGCGCTTCTCGTGCGCGAGATCGACCGGGGGCGGCGAACCGTCAGTGCGGCCGTGCAGGTCGCGCATGTAGATCGACTGGCCGAGGTGCGTGCCCCAGGCCGGCGGCGCGCCAACGAGCAGGATGACTTGGCCTTCGCCGGCGAACCCGATTCGCGCCATCCTCGACCAGTCCGGCAGCAGGCCAA
>DATDJN010000209.1:0-17513 GCA_036520515.1 Rhizobiaceae bacterium | reverse complement strand
GCTTCCTGCCGGTGATCTACATGGTCGAGAACGCCACCCACGGCTTCTGGCCGATCAGCGACTCCTACACCGGCCCGCTGTTCATAGACACGCCGGAGAAGGCGAAGGCCATGCTCGGCCTCGCCAAGGACGGCATCCGCTAAGGGCACGGTTGGCGCTGCCCCTCCCCCTTACCCTCTCCCCGTAAGAACGGGGCGAGGGGCACCAGCGTCGCGGCCAGCTCTCCTCTCCCCGTTCTTACGGGGAGAGGATGCCGGCAGGCAGGTGAGGGGCAGCGCCGACGCCAACAGCCTTTGGCGCGCGGACAACAGCCAATAGTCCGCTGATCTGAACCGCATTGCGAAGCGCATAATTGGGGAGCCTAATGGCGGCTGTGGAACAGCAAGTCACATCGGGGGACGCGGCTACGCCCGAGAACCGCTTCGGCATCAGGCCGAAGCGCGCGAAGGACGCCGACGAACGCCTCGCCGCTACCGGCTGGTTCACGAAACTCATCCGGCGTCCCGAGGCCGGCGCGGCTGGCGGGCTGCTTGCCACCATCGTCATATTCGCCCTGCTACCCGGCGCGTCGAACCTCTATTCGCTGCAGGGGTCGATGACCTTCCTGACGCTGTCGGCGGAGCTCGGGATCATCGCGACAGCCGCGGCGCTGCTGATTATCGCCGGCGAGTTCGACCTCTCCGTTGGTTCGATGATCGGCTTTGCCGGTGTCGTCATCGGCCTCACCGTGCGCGAGCTTGGATTTCCGCTCTGGGGCGGCATCGCCTCGGCTTTCGCCGTCGCGGTCTTCTTCGGATACATGAACGGCCTGATCGTGGTGAAGACGCGGCTGCCCTCCTTCATCGTGACGCTGGCCTCGCTCTTCATCCTGCGCGGCCTGTCGATCGGCATCACGCGCGCCGTCACCGGCCGCACGCAGATCCCCTATATCCTCGAGGACGTGCCGGACCCGTGGATCGCCGAATTCTTCAACGGCCATCTCTTCACCGGCGTCTTCCAGTGGATGGCCGACCATGGCTGGATCGCCGCCCGCTCCGACGGCGTGCCCTTCGTTACTGGCATCCCTGCCTCGATCGTCTGGTGGCTCGCAATCACGGTGGTCGCCGGCTACGTGCTGACGCAGACCCGCTACGGCAACTGGATCTTTGCAACCGGCGGAGACCAGGAGGTCGCGCGCAACGTCGGCGTGCCCGTTGGCCGCGTAAAGATCAGCCTGTTCATCTGCACCGCCTGCGCGGCGACGCTGCTCGCTACCATCCAGGTCATGGAAGCCGGCTCCGCCGACACGACGCGCGGGCTGCTCAAGGAGTTCGAGGCGATCATCGCGGCGGTCATCGGCGGGGTCCTGCTGACCGGCGGTTACGGCACGGTCTATGGCGTGCTGTTCGGCTCGCTCATCTTCGGCCTGGTCCAGATGGGCATCTTCTACACGGGCATCGACACCGACTGGTTCAAGGTCTTCCTCGGCCTCGTCATCCTCGCGGCCGTGCTGGTCAACACATACATCCGCAACAAGGCGCTCGGCGGAGGACGCGGCAAATGAGTGCTCTCGTTCCCGCCATGGAACTCAGCGGCGTCAGCGTCAATTTCGGTTCCGTCAGGGCGCTGCAGGACATCGACATAAAAGTCTATCCGGGCGAGGTGCACTGCCTGCTCGGCGACAACGGCGCAGGCAAGTCGACCCTCATCAAGGTGTTGTCGGGCGTGCACCGGCCGAGCAAGGGCGAGATTCGCGTCGACGGCAGGCCGGTCGCCTTCCGCAACCCCCGCGAGGCGCAGGCGCTGGGCGTCGCGACCGTCTTCCAGGACCTCGGCATGATCCCGATGATGTCGATCACGCGCAACTTCTTCCTCGGGCGCGAGCCGACGAAGAGCCGCCTGCCCTTCTCCCGCATCGACAAGGAGCTCGCCAACTCCGTCGCCAAGCAGGCGATGGCCGACATCGGCATCGACGTGCGCGACCCGACCCAGGCCGTCGGCACCCTCTCCGGCGGCGAGCGCCAGTCCGTGGCGATTGCCCGCGCCGTACATTTCGGCGCCAAGGTGCTGATCCTCGATGAGCCGACCTCCGCACTCGGCGTCCACCAGGCAGCCATGGTGCTGAAGTTCATCATCGAGGCCAGGATGCGCGGGCTGGCGGTGATCTTCATCAGCCACAACATCCACCACGCCTACCCGGTCGGCGACACCTTCACGCTGCTCAACCGCGGCCGCAATCGCGGTACCTACGCCAAGTCGGACATCTCTCGCGACGAGGTCATCTCGATCATGTCGGGCGGCGAGGATTTGAAGGCGGTCGAGGCCGAGATCGAGGGCCTGCTTGCTTCCATCGCCTCGCGCCGTCCAGTGGCAGCGGCATGATCCCCATCGGAGCCTGAATTCATGTCCAGACTACGCGTCGGCGTCATCGGCGCCGGCACCATTGCGCAGGTCGAGCACATCCCGAACCTGGCCGGCCTCGCCGACCTGTTCGAGCTGGTCGGCGTCGCCGATCCCTCGGCGACCGCAAGGCAGTTCGTCACCGGCACATGGGGCGTGCCGACATTCGAGACGCCCGACCGGCTGCTAGACCAGAAACTCGATGCGGTTGTCATCGCCGCGCCCGACCCGCTGCATTACGAACTGGTGCTCGCTGCCCTCACCCGCGGCTTGCATGTCTTCTGCGAGAAGCCGCTCTGCTATTCGCCGGAAGAGATCGCCGACATCGTCGCCGCCCGCGACAGGGCCGGCCGGGTCGTCCAGGTCGGCTACATGAAGCGCTTCGACCCGGCCTATCGTCATGCGCTCGCCGTGCTTCCCGGCACGGCAAAGTCGCTTCGCTATGTCTCTGTCGAGGTCAACGATCCCGATGCGTGGCCGTTCATCGCGCATTCGCGCTCGAAGTTCGGGCACGACGTGCCGGACGAGTTGAAGAAGGCGGCCGCGAATGCGAAGCAGGCCCAGATCGAGGCTGCTTTCGGCAAGCCACTGGGGAAGCTCGCATTCTACGGGTTTGCCACCGCCTACAGCTCCGCGCTTGTCCACGACGTGAATGCCGTGCACGGGCTCCTCGACGCGCTCGGCGTGCCTGACGGGGAGGCCGTCGGCGGCCAGATCTTTGCCAATGGCGACGGGGGACAGGGCACGGTGCGGCTGCTCGGCGGCCAGGCGCTGTGGACCATGACCCACCTGACGGTGCCGAAACTCGCCGACTACAAGGAACGCATCTCGCTCTATTTCGACGACGCGATCCTCGAACTTGAATTCCCCTCGCCCTATCTCAACCACCACCCGACCCGGCTGACCGTCAAGAGATCGGACGGTCACACCTTGTCGTGCAACGAATTTCGGGCCGGCTACCAGGAGGCCTTCGTCGAGGAGTTGCGCGGCTTCTGGGCCGCGATCGTCGCGGGCGAGCCCGTCGTCAACCTTCCCGAACACGCCGCCCGCGACCAGAAGCTGCTGATCGGGCTTACCAACCGCTTCGTGGAGACGAACTGACTGCCGCGCGGATGAGTTCAGGCGCAGCGACGGATGTCGCTCCAGACCGATCTCAGAGGATAGTCACAGCCAACAGCCAAAGGGCGGCGCCGAACCTCGCCGTGGATGCCGTCGTGGCATCTGAGAGATCGGCGGTTCGCCAGATCGCCCCGACGATGAAAAAATTGTAGGGAAGCGGCGCGTGGAAGACGAGCATGGCGACGAGCAGGTCGGTCTTGAAGCCAAGCGCCATAAGGCCTGCGAACGCCGCGGCCAGGTTCAGCGCCGAGCCGATGACGACCATGTCGCGCCAGAAAAGCAAGCCGAGTGGAAGCTGCCGGCGCCAACGGCGGGTGAGGAACGATAGGTGCCGGGCTCTTCCGGCGTCTTCGATCAGCATTTGCCAAAATTCCTGCCCGCCGTCCGGATCAGCTTGAATAGGAACCGCGTCGCTGCCCGGCAAGCATGTCACAGTGGAATTGTGGAAAATCTATTATCCTCGCGAACCGGCATTTCGCCGCGATGCCGGTAGGGCTAGAATCCGGCGATGAAGCCCTCCCCCGACATCTCCCGCCTGATCGAGATCATGGCTGCCCTGCGCGACCCGAAGACAGGGTGTCCGTGGGATATCGAGCAGAACTTCGAGACCATCGCCCCTTACACGATCGAGGAGGCCTACGAGGTTGCCGACGCCATCGCGCGTGGCGACATGGACGACCTTCGCGAGGAACTCGGCGATCTGCTGCTCCAGGTCGTCTATCACGCGCAAATGGCTGAGGAAGCACACGAATTCGCCTTCGGCGACGTCGTGCAAGCGATCACGGAGAAGATGATCCGCCGTCACCCCCACGTCTTCGGGGACGAGGAAGCGCGCAGCGCCGGCATGGCGAAAGGCATGTGGGAAAAGATCAAGGCCGAGGAAAAGACGATCAAGCGCGAGGCCCGACTCACCCGCGGCCTCGACCCCGAAGATCACGGCAGGGGCTTCCTGGACGGCGTACCGGTGGCGCTGCCGGCGCTGACACGCGCCCTGAAGCTGCAGGAAAAAGCCGCGCGCGTCGGCTTCGATTGGGCTGAGGCCGGGCCGATCCTTGACAAGATCGAGGAAGAGATCGGCGAGTTGCGCGACGCCATGGCCTCGGCCGACACCGCCGCGATGAAGGACGAGTTCGGCGACGTTCTCTTCGCGCTGGTCAATCTCGGACGGCATCTCAAGATCGATTCGGAAGCCGCGCTCTCCGGCACAAACGAGAAGTTCCGCAGCCGCTTCCACCATGTCGAGCGCGCTGTCAACGCCTCGGGCAAGACCCTCGACGCGTCCTCGCTGGATGAGATGGAAGAGCTTTGGCAGCAGGCAAAGACGGTAAGCTGAAGCTACTTAAGCGCTGTTTTTAGGGCGCAATCTGCTTTGGATCTCTTCGCGGGCGGTTTCGGTCGCCCTGATCGTCATCGACACGCTGCCGTCCTCGTTGTCCTCGCGCGAGACGACATCTCCGTTGCGGTAAAGCCAGTCCACCAGCCCGAGTTGGTGCGGGCGGAGCGCCACCGTGACCTCCTTGAGGTCGCCCGAGACACGCTGCTCAATGATCGCGGTCAGCGCGTCGAGGCCCTCGCCCGTGGCCGCCGAAATCGCAACCGGCGGCTCCAGCCGGTCCGCCGTCCCCTCGCCAAGCAGCCTTGCGCGGTTACCCTCGTCGAGCAGATCGATCTTGTTCCAGACCTCGATCACCCTCTTGCGGTCGCTGGCGTCGACGCCGAGATCGCCCAGGATACGCTCGACATCCTCCGCCTGCGCAGCGGTGTCGGGATCGGCGATGTCCCGGAGATGGAGGACCAGGTCGGCCTCGACCACCTCCTCCAGCGTGGCGCGGAAGGCGGCGACCAGATGCGTCGGCAGGTCGGAGATAAAGCCCACCGTATCCGACAGGATGATCGGCGTGCCATGCGGCAGCCGGACCCGGCGCAGGGTCGGGTCGAGGGTGGCGAAGAGCATGTCTTCCGCAAGCACTCCGGCGCCGGTCAGGCGGTTGAACAGGGTGGATTTTCCGGCGTTGGTGTAGCCGACGATGGCGACCACCGGGAACGGCACCTTCTTGCGCTTGGCGCGGTGCAGGTCGCGCGTGCGGCGCACCGTCTCCAGCTCACGCTTGAGCTTGATGATCTTGTCCTGCAGCACGCGCCGGTCGGCCTCGATCTGCGTTTCGCCGGGACCGCCGAGGAAGCCGCCGCCGCCGCGCTGGCGTTCGAGGTGGGTCCAGCTCCTGACCAGCCGGCCCTTCTGGTAGTTGAGGTGGGCAAGCTCGACCTGCAGCGCGCCTTCCTTCGTCCGCGCCCGCTCGCCGAAGATTTCGAGGATGAGCGCAGTGCGGTCCAACACCTTGGCGTTCAAGCCTTTTTCGAGGTTGCGCTGCTGCACGGGGGTCAGCGGATGGTCGAAGATCACGACCTCGACCTTATCCTCCTTGACGATACCGGCGATCTCCTCGACCTTGCCGGAACCCAGAAGCGTCGCCGGCCTGGGATCGTTGACGACGACAACGGCGCTGTAGACGATATCGAGATCAATGGCCTGCGCCAGGCCGACGGCCTCTTCGTGCCGCGCGTCGGCCGAACGCGTCAGCCGCGGCCGATTCTGGGAACTTTCCTCGTCGGAGCGTAATGCGCGGGGCAGCACGGGCACGATGACGGCCGCACGCGTCGGCGCCTTGGCGCGGTCGATGCCGGCCTTGGCCGTCGGTTCCTCGCTTGCCCCCTCGCCCGGGTTTTTCTGCCGTGCCAATCAGGCGCTCTGGCTGGTTTCCTCGCCATCAAACATCTGAACCGGCTGGCTCGGCATGATGGTGGAGATGGCGTGCTTGTAAACGAGCTGCGAATGTCCGTCGCGGCGCAAGAGCACGCAGAAATTGTCGAACGAGGTGACGACGCCCGTCAACTTGACGCCGTTGATGAGGAAGATCGTAAGTGGATTCTTGGTCTTTCGGACCGAGTTCAGGAACAAATCCTGAAGGTTCTGCGAGCGTTCCGCCATTTTTGTTATCTTTCGCCGATCCCCGAAGTGCGCACGCTAATGCGCCAAATTTAGTTCCGCCTGTCAAGCACACAAACCGCCAACCTGCCGTTCATCAACGACAGGTAGACGTAACATCAAGATCTCACCGCTTGCGGTTATCAGGCCAGCCTTTTCTCCGCAACTTCAAAAAAGGCCGCGCGCAACGAAAGTACGACCGATCCGGGATGTCCGTTGGCGACCGGGGCGCCGTCGATGGCTATGACGGGCATCGCAATCGTCGTTGCCGAGCTTATGAAAGCCTCGCGGGCGGCCTTGGCATCATCGACCGAGAAGCCGCGCTCCTCGATCGTGAGGCCGAGCCTGGCGGCGACCTCGAACATGGTCGTGCGCGTGATGCCGCGCAGGATCCCGTGCTCGGCCGGCCTCGTGACCAGAACGCCGTCCTTGGTGACGATCCAGGCGTTGGAGGAGCCGCCTTCCTTGACGTTGCCGTCCGCATCGACGAACCAGGCCTCCTGCGCGCCGGCCGCTTTGGCCTTCTCCTTGGCGAGCACGTTTGGCAGGAGCCCGACGGTCTTGATGTCGACCCGGTCCCAGCGGCTCTCGGGCACGGTGATCACCTTGATGCCCGTTTCGGCCTTCCTGGCGTTGATCGCGGGATCGATCATCTTGGCGGTGATGACGAGCGACGATTTCGTGTCGGGCGGGAACAGAAAGTCGCGGCCCGCCACGCCGCGCGTGACCTGGAGATAGACGAGGCCGTCCCGCACGCGATTGCGCCTGATCACCTCGGACATGGCGATTTCCAGTGCCGAACGGTGCATCGGCCATGCCATCTGCAGTTCGGACAGCGAACGCGCCAACCGATCGAGATGGCGCTTGCCGTCGACGATATAGCCGCGCGCGACCTCACACACCTCATAGACGCCGTCGGCGAACTGATAACCGCGATCCTCGATATGCACGTGAGCGTCGGCGTGCCGAACGTAGCGTCCGTTCACATAGGCAATACGCGGCATGGAATCCCTCTTGGCAGTGCTGCAAGGCAGCAGGGCAATAGGGGCGGCAAGCGAGCCAATGGCAAGACGGCAGATCGTCGTCCCGGTTGGGACAATGAACCTCGTCCTACTTCTCCCGCTTCAAACCCCCAACGACTTCAGTTTCCGGTGGAGCGCCGAGCGCTCCATGCCGATGAATTCGGCCGTGCGCGAGATGTTGCCGCCGAAACGGTTGATCTGCGCGATCAGATATTCCTTCTCGAACATCTCGCGCGCCTCGCGCAGCGGCAGCGCCATGATGTGCTGGTCGGACTGGCTGGGCGCCCGCGGCATCACGTCGCCGATCTCGGCGGGCAGAAGGTCGGCGGTGATCGGCGCATCGACGTCGTCGCCGCGGACCAGGATCATCAGCCGCTCGATGTTGTTGCGGAGCTGTCGGACGTTGCCGGGCCAGTTGTGCGCCTGCAGCACGGCAAGCGCGTCGTCGCCGATGCGGCGCGGTCGGATGCCGGCCTGGCGCGCGACCTGCTTCATGAAGTGATCGACGAGGTAGGGGATGTCTTCGCGGCGCTCGGCGAGGCCGGGCACAACGACCGGCACCACGGCGAGGCGGTGGTACAGGTCCTCCCGGAAGCGGCCCTCGGCGATCATCGCCTCGAGGTTCTGCGCGGTCGAGGAGATGATGCGCACGTCCACCTTGACCCGCTTGGTGCCCCCTACCCGCTCGAACTGCTGGTCGACCAGCACGCGCAGGATTTTCGACTGCGTCTCGCGCGGCATGTCGGCTATCTCGTCCAGGTAGAGGATGCCGCGGTGCGCCTCCTCCAGCGCGCCGACCTTGCGTTCTCCGCCGTTGGATTCGGTGCCGAAAAGCTCGATCTCCATGCGCTCCGGCGTGATCGTCGCGGCATTGACGGTGACGAACGGCCCGCTCTTGCGCGATGACAGCGCATGGATGGCGCGCGCCGCAAGCTCCTTGCCCGACCCGGACGGGCCGACGATCATGATGCGGCTGTTGGTGGGCGCCACGCGTTCGATGTTCTGGCGCAGCTGGCTCATGGCCGACGACATCCCGATCAGGTCGAAGGTCTCGCCGCTCCTGAGCTTGAGATCGGAGACCTCGCGCCGGAGCTTCGACGTCTCGAGCGCGCGCTCGGCGATCAGGATCAGCCGGTCGGCCTTGAACGGCTTCTCGATGAAGTCGTAGGCGCCGCGGCGGATCGCGGAAACGGCCGTCTCGATGTTGCCGTGACCGGAGATCATCACGACCGGGAGGTTAGGGTGCATGGTCTTGATCTGATCGAGCAGCGCCAGCCCGTCGAGACGCGACCCCTGCAGCCAGATGTCGAGGAAGACGAGCCGCGGCACGCGGTCGGCGATCGTCGCCAGCGCGCTGTCGGCATCGTGCGCGGTTCGCGTCTCGTGGCCCTCGTCGCTCAGGATGCCGGCGACGAGTTCGCGAATGTCTTCCTCGTCGTCGACGATGAGAATGTCAGACGCCATCACTTACCTTCTCGGTTTCTTTCCCGTTGCCCGTCGATGAGCCGGCCTGGGAGGCCGGTGCGGACGCGGCGGGCAGGAACATGCTGATCATGGCGCCGCGTCCGCCATGGAAATCCGCTGGCGCGTCGTGCAGTTCCAGCCGACCGCCATGGTCCTCGACGATTTTCTTGACGATAGCGAGGCCAAGCCCGGTGCCCTTCTCGCGAGTCGTCATATAGGGCTCGAGCAGCCGTTGCCGGTTCTCGCGCGGCAAGCCCTTGCCGTTATCCGTCACGTCAACGCGAATCATTCCGTCTTCCATGCTGGCTCGGATACGTATCGTGCCGGTGTCGCCGATCTCCCTGCCCACCGCTTCGATCGCCTCGGCGGCATTCTTGATGACGTTGCCGAAGGCCTGCGCCATCAGCCGGCTGTCGAAGGTGCCCTTCAGCGGCTCGCTGCCGAACTCGCGCTCGAACTTGATGTCCTGGCGGCTGACCTCGACCAGGAAGGACGCCTCGCGCAACGCCTCGCGAATGTCGATCACCTTCATCTCCGGCTTCGGCATGCGGGCGAAGGCCGAGAACTCGTCAACCATCCGGCCGATATCCTCGACCTGGCGGATGATCGTGTCGGTACACTGGTCGAAGACCTCCCGGTCCTCGGTGATGACCTTGCCGTAGCGGCGGCGGATGCGCTCGGCCGAAAGCTGGATCGGAGTGAGCGGGTTCTTGATCTCGTGCGCGATGCGCCGCGCGACATCCGCCCAGGCCGACGAACGCTGCGCCTGCACGAGGTCGGTGATGTCGTCGACCGTGACGACGTAGGACTGTTCGCCCTGCGGATCGTCTCCGCCTTCGATCGTCACCTGCACGTTGAAGGTGCGCTCGGCGCCGCCGCGATAGAACGTCACCTGCTCGCGATAGACCGGGCGACCGGACTTGCGGCCGATCTCGAAGACGCGGCCGACATGTGGCAGCAGCGTCGAAAGGTTCTGCCCGAGGGATTGGTCCGCCGGCAGGGAGAGCATCGTCTCCGCCGAGCGGTTGACGATAGTGATCGTGCCGTAGGGATCGACGCCGATGACGCCGGCCGTGACGCCTTCGAGCACGGCCTCGGAGAATCGCCGGCGCTCGTCGACCAGATCCTTGGCATGCAGGATCTCGTTGCGCTGCGATTTCAGCTCCAGGAGCATCTTGTTGAACGTATCGCCGAGTGAGGCGACGTCGCCATCGGACGGGCGCACCGGCACCGAAACGTCGAGGTTGCCGGTCGCAACCTCGTCCGCCGCGCCGATGAGCTGGCGGATCGGCCTCACCAGCCGGTCGGCGACAGCGATGCCGGTCCAGATCGCAGACAGAACGATGATCAGCGTCAGGCCGAGATAGAGCAGGCCGAAGGCGATCTGCGTGGTGCGGCGGTTCGCCTCCAGCCCGCGGTACTCGTTGGTGTTGGCGGTGACGATCTGGCGGGCCCGGATCACCTCGGGATCGACGAGTCGGATCGTGTAGAGGTAGGCATCCTCTATCTGGCGCAGCTTGATGATCGCGCCGACGATGTTGCTGGTGCGCGGCTCGATCAGCACAGGCTGGCCGCTCGCGGCCTCGGCGACCGCCTCGGCCGGCGGCGCCGGCATGTTGAAGTCGGACCGCGTCTGCGCCTGCATGATGAAAGAGCCGTCGACGCGGATGAGCGCGGCATGCGCCAGCGCCCTGCCGACCGCCTGCTGGCTCAGGAAATCGCGAAAGCCGGTGCGATCGAGGCCGTAGAGCGGTCGAGCGTTGTCGAGGTCGTTGGCCATCGACAGGGTGGTGCCCTGCAGATTGCGGGCGTTCTCGCGCACATAGGCCTCGGCGATCGACAGCGACGAGCTGATGATCGTCTTGGTGCGGATCTCGAACCAGCGGTCCAGGCCGATGTCGAGCGTGATCGAGGCGATGATGGCGACGAGCAGCGCCGGCAGCACCGCGATCAGCGAGAACATGGCGATGATGCGCACATGAAGCCGGGACGCCGCCTTTCCGCGACGCCGGGCCATGGAAATGCGATGAACCTCGCGGCCGATAAGCGCGATCAGGAGGGCAACGAAGAGCGCGTTGATGACGATCAGAGTGATCGTCGTCGTTTCGTCCGGCGCGATCGGGGTGGCGCCCACCAGGATGGCAAACGAGATCGCGGCGGTGAGCAGCGCTCCGACGACCGCGACGACACCCGGCAGAGCGAGCAGCCGCCGGCCGTCGGCAGCCGCAGCGCTGTCAAAATACTTGTCTGGAATTGCCGGTGCCTGGACTGCCATTGCGCGTTTCGGTTGCATGCCAATTGTGTCGATCTATGCAGCGCATTGTGGCGATTCTGCAACAATGCGTGACATAAGAGACACGATCAACGTGTTTTTAGTGCAACAGCCAGCGCTAGCAACGGGTTGAGCCCGGCAGATCGGCCTAGCCGGACGATTTCGAGGCCCGATAGACGTTCACGCCGAGGTCGCGAATCTTCTTCCTCAGCGTGTTGCGATTGAGGCCGAGCAGCTCCGCCGCCTTGATCTGGTTGCCGCGCGTCGCCGTCATGGACGCTAGCACCAGCGGATACTCGACCTCGGTGAGAATGCGCTGGTAGAGGCCGGGCGGAGGCAGATCGCCGCCGAAGCTGGCGAAATAGCGCTGCAGATAGTGCTCCGCGGCCTGGCCGATCGTCAGGTTCTCCGGCACCATGGCGACGCCGGCGACCGCCGGCTGCTCGCCGGTCTTCAGTTCCGCCTCGATGATCTCCGGGGAAATCTCGTCCTGCGGGTAGAGCGCGGCCAGCCTGCGAATCAGATTCTCCAACTCGCGCACGTTGCCGGGCCACGGATAGCGCTTCATCAACTCGATGCCGCCGCCCGATATGCGCTTGGTGCGCAGGCCCTCGCTTTCGCCCTGCTTGAAGAAATGCCGGACCAGGTCAGGAACGTCCTCGGCCCGTTCGCGCAGCGGCGGCAATCTGAGCGGCACGACGTTCAGCCGGTAGAACAGGTCTTCGCGAAACAGGCCCTGGCTGATCAGCGTGCGCAGATCCTTGTTGGTGGCGGCGACGATGCGCACGTCCGTCTTGATCGGCGTGCGGCCGCCCACGGTGGTGTACTCGCCCTGCTGCAGGACGCGCAGCAGACGCGTCTGCGCCTCCATCGGCATGTCGCCGATCTCGTCGAGGAACAGCGTGCCGCCCTCGGCCTGCTCGAAACGGCCGGTCGAGCGGTTCTGCGCGCCGGTGAAGGCGCCCTTTTCATGGCCGAACAGTTCCGACTCGATGAGGTCGCGCGGGATGGCCGCCATGTTGATGGCGACGAAGGGCCCGCTGCGGCGGCGTCCGTATTCGTGCAAAGCGCGCGCCACCAGTTCCTTGCCGGTGCCGGACTCGCCGGAGATCATGACGGTGAGGTCCGTCTGCATCATGCGGGCGAGCATGCGATAGATGTCCTGCATGGCGGCCGAGCGGCCGACCAGGGGCATGGCCTCCGCCTGGTCCTCCGGCCGGCTGTCGATCTTCGGCCGGCGCGGCTCGGACAGCGCCCGGTTGACGATGTTCAACAGCTCGTTGAGGTCGAACGGCTTGGGCAGATATTCGTAAGCGCCGGTCTCGGACGCCCGGATCGCCGTCATGAAGGTGTTCTGCGCGCTCATCACGATGACCGGCAGCTCGGGCCTCGCCTTCTTGATGCGCGGCAGCATGTCGAAGGCGTTCTCGTCGGGCATGACGACGTCGGTGATGACCAGGTCGCCCTCGCCGGCCGACACCCAGCGCCAGAGCGTCGCCGCATTGGAAGTCACCCGGACCTCATGGCCGACGCGCGACAGTGCCTGGTTGAGAACGGTGCGGATTGCCGCGTCGTCGTCGGCGACCAGAATATTGCCTTGAACAGTCACTCGTCATCTCCCTCGGCGTCCCCGTCCGGGGCGGCCGAAACGTCTTTCCAGGCAGGCATCAGCACGCGGAAGGTCGCGCCGCGCGGCGTCGAATCGCACTCGATGATGCCGCCATGGTCGCCAACGATCTTTGCGACCAGGGCAAGCCCCAGCCCCGAGCCGTTCGGCTTGGTGGTTATGAACGGGTCGAAAAGAATGGGCAGGATGTCTTCCGACACGCCCGGCCCGTTGTCGCGCACGCAGAATTCGAGCGGCAGCGAGACGCGGTCCTGCGTCCCCGGGAAGGAAACGCGGATGCCTGGCCGGAAGGCGGTCGACAGCGTGATCTCCCCCTCCGGATTGTTGCCGACGGCCTCGGCGGCGTTCTTCACCAGATTGAGGAAGACCTGGATCAACTGGTCGCGATTCGCATAGACCGGAGGAAGCGATGGATCATACTCTTCCAAGATCTTGATCTGGCTCGCAAAGCCGTTCTTGGCGATTGCCTTAACGTGGTCCAGAACGACATGGATGTTAACCGGATAGCGGTCGATCGGCCGCTCGTCGGAAAAGATCTCCATGCGGTCGACCAGCGAGACGATGCGGTCGGTCTCGTCGGTGATGAGGCGCGTCAGCGCCCTGTCCTCGTCCGAAACCGCCGTCTCCAGGAGCTGTGCCGCGCCGCGGATGCCCGATAGCGGGTTCTTGATCTCGTGCGCCAGCATCGCCGCCAGCCCGGTGACCGAGCGCGCCGCAGAGCGGTGCGTCATCTGGCGATCAATCTTGTCGGCCATCGAGCGTTCCTGGAACATCACGACCACCGAACCGGGGAATTCCGGCACCGGAGCGACGTAGAGATCGACGATCTTCTCGATGCCGATGCGCGGCGAGGAGACGTCGACGCGATATTCGTTGACCGGCGCCTTGCGGGCGCGCACCTGATCGACGAGCGCCAGGATCGGACTGCCGAACGGCATGAAATGCGCCAGCGTCTTGCGGGAGAGCGCCGCGGCGCTGGAACGGAAGAAGTCTTCCGCATCGGCGTTGGCGAAGGAGATGTTGCCCTCCGGACCGATCATGATGACCGGCCGGCGAATGGTGTTGAGCACGATCTGGGCCGCGTCGGCCTCGGCGGCTGCGGGGTAGGCTGTCGCGGTCATGCTGCCGTCCTGACGGGGTCGAACTCGGTTGCAGCGACGAAGGCCGTGCGCAGCCCTCGGATCACCTCGGTCGGGTCGAGCGAGGTCATGATGGCGCCGCGCAAGGCGCCGATACCGGGCGCATGCCGGTCGAGATACCAGCCGAGGTGCTTGCGCGCATGGCGCAGACCGCTCTCGACGCCGTAGAGGGTCAGCATGTCCTCGTAGTGGGCGATCACATATTCCGCCATCGCCTCGCCGCTGGCGGGAGCATTGCCGGCGGCATCGTCGGCGCCGGCCGCATGCGCGATCTGCCCGACGATCCACGGCGCGCCGTAGCTGGCCCGGCCGACCATGACGGCGTCGGCGCCCGACTGTTTGAGCACGACCGCGGCGTCGGCCAAGGAGCCGACATCGCCGTTCGCGACGACTGGGATCGACACCGCCGCCTTGACGCGGGCGATCGCCCGCCAGTCGGCCTTGCCCTGGTAGAACTGGCAGCGCGTGCGGCCATGCACGGTGACCATCTTCACGCCAGCCTCTTCAGCGCGGCGCGCCAGCGTCGGCGCGTTGAGCGCGCTCTCGTCCCAGCCGAGCCGCATCTTGACGGTCACCGGCGCCTTCACCGCGCCGACCACGGCGTCGATCAACGTCAGCGCGTGGTCGAGGTCGCGCATCAGCGCCGAGCCGCAATAGCCGCCGGTCACCTTCTTCGCCGGGCAGCCCATGTTGATGTCGATGATGTCGGCCCCTTCCGCCTCGGCGATGATCGCAGCCTCGGCCATGTGGCGCGCCTCGCGGCCGGCAAGCTGGACCATATGGACCGGCAGGCCGGAATGGCGTACACGTCTGCCCGTGTCGAGGCGCCCCTTCGCGAGCTCGCCGGAGGCGATCATCTCCGACACGACGAGCCCCGCGCCGTGGCCATAGGCCCGGCGGCGAAACGCGTCGTCGGTGACGCCGGACATCGGCGCCAGGAAAACGCGATTGCGTATAAACGCGCCGCCTATGCCCATGGGGCTGGCAAGCTTCCTCGGATCAGTCATGCATAAAAACCAAGCACATGCCCTGCGTGCCTACGGAATAGACAGTTTCGTTTGGCCGCGCAACCTCGAACTGGCGCCAAATTGCATCGCGGTCCGAAAATGCTCTGGTTTTCGGAGACCGGCCCGACTATGCGTCCTCGCATGCAGGATGGATCTGAAAATCAGCCGGCAAAGGCGGCCGTCGTGATCGTCGCCGCCGGGCGCGGCGAGCGGGCCGGCAAGGCCGACGGGCCAAAGCAATATCGCATGATCGGCGGGCGCCCCGTCGTCTCCCATACGCTCGAGGCATTCCTCAGCCATCCCCGGATCGGCCGCGTCATCGTTGCCATCCATCCCGATGACGACGAATTGTTCCAGGCCTCGACCCTGGATCTGGACGACGAAAGGATCAGCACGATCCACGGCGGCGCCACCCGGCAGGAATCGACGCGGCTGGCTTTGCGCGCGCTGCGCGACGACGCGCCGAGCATGGTGCTGATCCACGACGGCGTGCGCCCCTTCGTCGACCCCGGCCTGATCGACCGGACGATCGACGCAATCGACGAGCGCCAGGGCGCGCTGCCGGCAATGCAGGTCGCCGACACGCTGAAGCGCATCAACGGCGACGGCAATGTCGGCGAAACGGTGCCGCGCGCCGGCCTGCATGCCGCGCAGACCCCGCAGGGCTTCCCCTACTGGCCGATCCTGGCCGCGCACGAGAAGGCATTCCAGCTCGGCAAGCACGACTTCACCGACGATGCGGCCGTCGCCGAATGGGCGAAGATCCCGGTGCGCATCGTCACCGGCTCGCCCGACAACATGAAGCTCACCTGGGCGCGCGACATGGTCCTTGCCGACCAGCGGCTCGGCGGGGGCAGGACGGCCTTTCCCGACGTGCGCACCGGCAACGGCTACGACGTGCATTGCTTCGAGGCGGGAGAGCACGTCACGCTCTGCGGCGTAGCAATCCCGCACGACAAGAAACTCTCCGGCCACTCCGACGCGGATGTCGGCCTGCATGCTCTGACCGACGCTCTGCTCGCGACGTGCGGCGCCGGCGACATCGGCACGCATTTCCCGCCGTCGGACCCGAAATGGAAGGGTGCGGCTTCGCGCCTCTTCGTCGAGCACGCCGCGTCAATCGTGCGCTCGGCCGGCGGACGCATCGCCAATGCCGACATCACACTTATCTGCGAGGCGCCGCGCGTCGGCCCCCATCGCGCGGCGATGACCGAGGCGATCGCATCGATGCTGAAGATTTCGGCCGATCGCGTCTCGATCAAGGCAACCACAAACGAGCGTCTGGGTTTCATAGGCCGAGAGGAAGGGATCGCAGCGATTGCGACGGCCAGCGTGGTTTTCCCAGGAGAGGTGCCTGAATGAGCGATGATTGGGCGGGGCTGGCGGACAGGTTCCTGAAGGCCTGCGAGCGCAGCAAGATCCTGGTGGCGACGGCGGAATCGTGCACCGGCGGAATGATTATCTCTCTGCTCACCGACATCCCCGGATCGTCGTCGATGGTCGACCGCGGCTTCGTCACCTATTCCAACGAGGCGAAGCAGGACATGGTGGGGGTGTCCAAGGAAACGCTGGAGAAGCACGGCGCCGTCTCCGAGGAAACCGCCTACGAAATGGCGCAAGGCGCGTTGAAGAATTCACGCGCGGGAATCACGCTTGCGGTTACCGGCATCGCCGGACCTGACGGCGGCTCCGCGGAAAAGCCTGTCGGCCTGGTCTGGTTCGGCATGGCCCTAACGGGCAAGCCGGTCGTCACAGAAAAGCGCGTCTTCGAAAATCGCGGCCGCGACTACATCCGCCGCGAGACTGCCAAGCACGCCCTGAACATGGGGTTGCGGGTGCTCGACGCCTAGCGGCGGCGCTTCTCAGGCCCGGGCCGTCGGCGCCCCGTAGATAACGTCCGCGCGTTTCTCGAATGCGTTGGTGAACATGCGGAAGGCGCGGTCGAACATGGCGCCCATCATCGCGCCGAGAATGCGGCTCTTGAACTCGTAGTCGATGAAGAAATGGATGTCGGTGCCGCCGTCCGCCGCCGGATCGAAGCGCCATATGTTGCTAAGATAGCGGAACGGTCCGTCGAGATATTTGACGTCGATGGCGTTCTCGTCGGGCTTCAGGTGCACCTGGCTGGTGAAGGTCTCGCGGACAGCCTTGTACCCTACGGTCATGTCGGCGACGAGCACGGTGCGTCCGTCCCGCTCCTTGCGAGAGCGCACCGTCAGGGCCTCGCAGAGCGGCAGGAATTCGGGATATTTCTCGACGTCGGCGACGAGCGCGAACATCTCGTCGGGCGGATGGCCGACATGCTTGATGGTCTCGAACTGAGGCATGGCGGGCCGGCTTAGGCCGATTTTGCCAGTTGCGCCTCGCGCGCCGCGCGCAACCGGGAAAAATCCTCCCCGGCGTGATGCGAGGAGCGCGTCAGCGGGCTGGAAGCGACGAGCAGGAAACCCTTGGTCTTGCCGATCGTCTCGTAGGACTTGAATTCCTCCGGCGTGACG
>DATDJN010000208.1:0-2182 GCA_036520515.1 Rhizobiaceae bacterium | reverse complement strand
GCGGAGGAGCTTTGGCTCACCTACTACGAGAACATCTTCAACCCGGCGCGCCTGAAGACCAAGGCGATGCAGAAGGAGATGCCCAGGAAATATTGGAGGAACCTTCCCGAGGCCCCGCTCATTGCCGGGATGGTGGCCGGCGCCGACGCCGCCGCTAGGGAGATGATCGCCAAGATGCCGACGGCTCCGGCTCCCCATCATGCCAAGGTCCAGGCGAAGCACTGGCCGACGCCGCGCGAGCCCGCACGAAACGGTGACGGTGTTGACGCTCGCTCCATTGCCGAGTTGCGGGAAGTCGCGGCGGGCTGCCGCCGCTGTCCGCTCTGGCGCGATGCGACCCAGACCGTGTTTGGCGAGGGGCCGGAGGACGCTGCAGTCGTGTTTGTGGGCGAGCAACCCGGCGACCAGGAGGACCTGGCAGGCAGGCCCTTTGTCGGCCCGGCAGGCAAGGTGTTCGACGCCGTGCTCGACGAAGCCGGCGTCGATCGGCTGAAGACCTACGTCACCAATGCGGTGAAGCATTTCAAGTTCGAGCCGCGCGGCAAGCGCCGCATCCACTCGAAGCCGAATGCCGGCGAGATCCAGGCCTGCCGCTGGTGGTTGGACAAGGAACTGGCTTTGACCAAACCAAATCTGGTCGTGGCTCTCGGGGCGACGGCCGCACAGTCGCTCCTCGGCAAGGCCGTGGCCATCACCAGGATGCGAGGACAGGTCATCGAACGCGAGGATGGCCTGCGCATTTTCCTCACCATCCACCCCTCCTTCATCCTGCGCATCCGCGAAGCGGCGGACAAGGAAGCCGAACGCGCACGCTTCCTGCAGGACATGCTGGCGGTGAAGAAGCTGATGGCGGCGTAGGCCAGATCAGCGAATGAGTATCGCCCTCAGATCGTTGACGTTCGTCCCGGTCGGCCCCGGCACGAAGAGGTCGCCGACGGCATTGAAGGCGGTCCAGGCGTTGTTTCCGGCGAGCATGGCCTTGGCGTCGACGCCGGCAGCACGCATGCGCGCGACCGAGGAGCCGTCGGCAAATGCGCCGGCATTGTCCTCCGAGCCGTCGATACCGTCCGTATCGGCAGCCAGCGCATGGATGCCGTCAAAACCGTTGATGCCGATCGCAAAGGCAAGCAGGAACTCGCTGTTGCGTCCGCCCTTGCCACCCCCACTGGAACCGGCGCGCAGTGTCACCGTCGTCTCTCCGCCGGAGAGGATCAGCACCGGCTTCCGGAAGGGGCGGTTGCGCGACGCGACCTCCCGCGCCAGCGCAGCATGCACCGAGCCAACCTCGCGCGCCTCGCCCTCGATGGAATCCGACAGGATGACCGCCTCGATGCCCTGCCGTTTGGCTTCGGCAGCCGCCGCGTCGAGAGAAAACGCGGCGGAAGAGATCAAATGAACTTCGTTGCCGGCAAAACGCGGATCGCCGATTTCGGGCGCGTCGGCGTCGGGCGAATTGAGGTGTGCCATCACCCTGTCCGGCAGTTTCATGCCGTACGTGTTCACCAGGCCCAGCGCGTCCGCGCGGCTGCCTTCGCCGGGGATCGTCGGCCCCGAGGCAACCAGGGCGGGGTCGTCGCCCGGAATGTCGGAAACGACGAGCGAGACCACCTTTGCCGGATGAGCGGCGGCCGCGAGCCGCCCGCCCTTGATGGTCGAGACATGCTTGCGGATCATATTCATCGCCGAGATCGGCGCACCGGAGGCCAGCAGCGCCTCGTTGACGGCGATCTCGTCGGCAAGCGTCAGCCCTGCGGCGGGAGAAGGCAGCAGCGCCGAACCGCCGCCCGAGATCAGCGCCACGACCAGATCATCGGCCGTCAGGCCGGAAACCTTTTCGAGCAGCCGCTTCGAGGCCCTCAAGCCTGCCTCGTCAGGTACCGGATGTGCCGCCTCGATGATCTCGATGCGCTCGCAGGGGGCGGCATAGCCGTAGCGGGTGACGACCAGCCCTTCGATCGGCCCTTCCCAGGCCTTCTCGAAGGCGGCCGCCATCTGCGCCGAGCCCTTGCCGGCGCCGATCACGATCGTGCGGCCCTTGGGTTTCACCGGGAGATGGGCGCGGATGGTGCGGGCGGGATCGGCTGCGGCGACCGCCGCCTCGAAGATCGAAGTAAGAAACGTCTTGGGATCGAGCGCCATCAGTCTGGCTTGGCAGGCAGGGCGAGCGTCTTGCGCTTGATCC
>DATDJN010000207.1:0-4817 GCA_036520515.1 Rhizobiaceae bacterium | reverse complement strand
TCCCCCTCCCCCTTGAGGGGAGGGTGGCCGGCCGTAGGCCGGTCGGGTGGGGTCGCCAAGGCAGTGCTCGGCGGGATGGCGGTTCCTTCTGAGGCAACCCCCTCCGTCCGCTTCGCGGCCACCTCCCCCTCAAGGGGAGAGGAAAGGCCGGCGATCGCGGCTTCCACATCGGCGCGCCCGATGCGTCCATGCGGGCCGGAGCCGGCGACGGCACTCAGCGAAACGCCGTTCTCGCGGGCGATGCGGCGGGCGAGAGGCGTGGCGCGGGTTCCACCCTCCCCCTTGAGGGGAGGGTCGGCGCGCAGCGCCGGGGTGGGGGTCTCTGTCTCAGGCTTTGCCTGCGGTGATGGCGTATCACCCCCACCCGCGCCTTCGGCGCGACCTCCCCCCTCAGAGGGGGAGGTGGGAGCCTCTTTCTGATACGCCTCGCCCGCGGCGTAGATCCAGGCAACCGGCGAGCCGACCGCGATGTCCACGCCTTCCTTGCCGACGATGTCGCGGATCGTGCCGGCGGCCGGCGAGTCGATCTCCATCGCGGCCTTGTCGGTCTCGATCTCGAACAGCAGCTCGCCCTGCTTGACGGTGGCGCCCTCGGCGACGAACCAGCGCGAGATCTGGCCGGTCGCCATGTCCATGTCGACCTTGGGCAGGATGACTTCTGTCGGCATCAGCGTTTCCCGCGCACCAGGTCGCGCGCCGCGGCAACGATGCCCGGAACCTGCGGCACCGTCGCCTTCTCGAGTTCCGGATTGTAGGGGATCGGCGTCTCGGCGCCGCCCAGCCGCACGATCGGCGCGTCGAGATAGTCGAAAGCCTCGCTCTCGGCGATCATCGCGCTCACCTCGGCGCCGATGCCCAGCGTCTTCACCGCCTCGTAGACGCAGAGCAGCCGCGACGTCTTCTTCACGCTCTCGATGATGGTCTGCTTGTCCATCGGGCGGATGGTGCGCAAATCGACGACCTCGATGTCGATGCCTTCGGCGGCCAGCGTCTCGGCCGCTTCCAGCGCCTTGTGCACCATGATGGAGGTGGCGACGATGGTAAGGTCGCTGCCTTCGCGCCGCACCTCGGCCTTGCCGATCGGCACCGTGTAATGTCCCTCCGGCACAGGGCCCTTCATCTTGTAGAGCAGCTTGTGCTCGAAGATCATCACCGGGTCGGGGTCGGCGACAGCCGCCAGCAGCATGCCCTTGGCGTCGTGTGGCGTCGCCGGCTGCAGCACCTTCAGCCCCGGCACATGGCCGAGCCAGGCTTCCAGGCTCTGGCTGTGCTGCGCGGCGGCGCCGGTGCCCGAGCCTGCCGGGAAACGCATCACCAACGGCACGGAAACCTCGCCGCCCAGCATGAAGCGCATCTTCGCCGCCTGGTTGACGATCTGCTCCATCGCCAGCGTCGCGAAGTCGGAGAACTGGAACTCGAAGATCGGCCGCAGGCCGGTCAGCGCAGCGCCGACCGCGACGCCCGCGCCGCCAAGCTCGGAGATCGGCGTGTCCATCACGCGCTCCGGCCCGAAGCGCTCGACGAGGTCGCCGGTCACCTGGAAGGCGCCGCCATAGACGCCGATGTCCTCGCCCATCAGGAAGACGCGTTCGTCGGCCTCCATGGCGATCGCCATGGCTTCCTGGATGGCCTGCGAATAGCTGAGCTCGCGCGGCGTGGCGTCCATGGTCAGGCCGTCTCCGTGTAGACGAATTTCTCGAGGTCGGCGGTATCGGGCAGAGGGCTGGCCTTGGCGAATTCGATGCCCTGTTCGATCTCGACGCGCACCGCCTCGCGGATCGCCTCGATGCCCTTCTCGTCGACGATGCCGAACTCCTTGAGATCGGCCTCGAGGAGCTTGATCGGGTCGCGGTTGGAGATCCAGTCCTCGATCTCCTCCTTGGTGCGATAGCGGTTGCGGTCGCTCTTGGAATGGCCGCGATAGCGATAGGTCTTCGATTCGATCAGCGTCGGGCCTTCCCCGGCGCGGGCACGCTCGACTGCCGCATGCGATGCCTCGGCGACCTCGGAGAAGATGTTGCCGTTGACGATGACGCCCGGCATCGAATAGGCGGCCGCCCGGTCGGCGATGTTCTTCACCGCGGTCGAGCGCGCCGTGGAGGTCGACATGCCGTAGCCGTTGTTCTCGCAGACGAAGATCACCGGCAGCTTCCAGATGGAAGCCATGTTCAGCGCCTCGTGGAAGGCGCCCTCGTTGTTGGCGCCGTCGCCGAAGAAGGAGACGACCACCTTGCCGGTCTTCAGGCGCTTCGCCGAAAGGGCAGCACCCACCGCGATCGGAATGCCGCCGGCGACGATGCCGTTGGCGCCGAGATTGCCCATCGAGACGTCGGCGATATGCATCGAGCCGCCGCGGCCCTTGCAGTAGCCGGTGGTCTTGCCGAAGAACTCGGCGAACATGCGCTTCACGTCCGCGCCCTTGGCGATGCAATGGCCGTGGCCGCGATGCGTCGAGGTGATCTGGTCCTGCGCCGTCAGCGGCATGCAGATGCCCATGGCGCTCGCTTCCTGCCCGATGGAAAGATGCATCGTGCCGTGGATCAGCCCGCGCGTGTAGCTGTCCTCCGCGCCTTCCTCGAAGCGGCGGATGAGGTACATCTTGCGCAGCACCTCCTTCAGCTGGTCGGCGCTGTAGTGCCTATAGGCGAAGGGCAGGTTGGACTGCGTATCGTCGGCGAGCTTCCTCGCGGTGGCCATGCTCATGCTCCGTAGACAAGCTTGTCCTGGCGTGCCCTGAGTTCCGCGATCTTCGATCCCGGCGCCGGGGCGGCGTTCTGGTAGGTGATGAGTTCGCCCTTCTTGATCGGCGCGGTGACCGAGCCGCCCTGCAGCAGGCCGCAGGGGACCGCCTTGGCGGCGCGGGCCTCCTCGGCCGTCATGATCCAGGCGCGGTAGCAGTATTCGCCGATCGCATCGAGCTTGTCGCCGGGCTGCAAATCCTTCTTGGCGACGGCGCAGACCTCGGCGACGGGCTTGGCCAGCGGCACCATGTCAGCCTTGCCGTAGAGCACGACGCGCGCGCAGGTCAGCGGCACTTCGAGGGAAGTCAGGTGGTAGGGGCGATGGAAGGTGAAGTAGGGGCCCTTGCCCATCTTCAGGTCTTCCATGCGCTCCGAGATGCGCGGATGCGACATGTCGGCGACGACGAAGACGCCGGGGGCGACGCCCTTGCCGATCGAATAGTCGACGACGCCGACCTTCGACAGCACGCCGCCGTCCTTCTCAGGCACCAGCACCTTCGACAGCTGGTCTAGCGTCGCCGCCGGGCCGTGCATGCCGGGCCTGTCGGGAACCAGGCCGGTGGCGTTGGCGATCGCCGCCATCTCGACCATCGTCTTGGAGCCGTCGACGAACTCGACCAGCATGCGCACGTTCATGTGACGGCGCGCGGCCTCTTCCTCGTAGGCGGGCGGCGTCGCGTCGATGTTGAGCGGATTGTTCTTGCCCTTGCCGGCCGCGACGATCGGGTGGCCCATCGCCGACACGAACTCGATCAGCTCCATGCAGGACGATGGCTCGTCGCCGGCGCCCAGCGAATAGGTGACGCCGAGACGGTCGGCCTCGCTCTTCAGATAGGCGCCGATGGTGACGTCGGCCTCGACGTTCATCATGACGAGATGCTTGCCATGCTCCATGGCGCGCAGGCCGATCTCCGCGCCCACGGCCGGCACGCCGGTGGCGTCG
The DNA here is from genome assembly GCA_036520515.1 of Rhizobiaceae bacterium. Lineage (GTDB taxonomy): Bacteria > Pseudomonadota > Alphaproteobacteria > Rhizobiales > Rhizobiaceae > Mesorhizobium_K. The sequence goes on along the minus strand of DATDJN010000207.1, from coordinate 1,133 downwards.
ATCACCACGTCGATGAGGTCGTTGCCGATGACGAGGCTGGCGTCGCTGGTCACGGCGATCTTGCCCGACTCCATCGCCTTGGTCATCGCGCCGGCGTTTCCGGCCTCGGCGGAATGACCCTTTTCCTGATAGGCGATGTCGACGGCCTTCGCCGCATTCGGCAGGTTGAGTTCGGCGATCGCGCCGATCTCGATGCCGTCCATGTGCGCCACGCGGGTGACGATGTCGGTGCCCATCTCGCCCGACCCGATCAGTCCGATGCGAATCGGCTTGCCTGACTTGCCGCGTTCCCTGAGGTCGCGCGCCAGGCCGGTCGGCGAAATATTGATGCTCATCCGCTAAACTCCTCCTCGTTGCGGCCTGCATTCCCTAGTGAACATATGTCTTTCGATCAAGCGAAATGTTCACCGGCGCAATCACATGTGGGTCGGCCGCCGGAAAATTCCATATCGCAATGCCGGGCACACACCAACAGGACGCGCGCAAAGAGCGCACGCTCGCGAAAACCGCCGTGAACGCCGGTGCGCAAAGCGCATCGGCCGGGCCCCGCCGCTAGCGCAGCGATGCCTTCGGATCGGGCGGCATCTTCTTCGCCAGGCTGGAAAACGTCTTGCGAAACTCGTCGAGGATAGCGGCCTGGCGCGACAGGTAGTCGAGGCGGCGCTCGCAGTTGATGATGGAGGCCGTCAGTTCCTCGACCCGTCCCTGGGAGCGTTCAGCCACACCGTCATTCTCCATCGCCTCGACCAGGAAGGCGGCGTCCGTCGTTTCCGAGCGGTAGCGCCGCTCCAGCCCGGACCGCTCCATCGATATCTCGTCCGAGATCTCGTCGAGCAGCCGGGCCAGCCGGTCGAAACGACGCGCGTCGGTCGCATCGTCCCGTTCGGGGCTTCTGGTGCGGAAGCCGAAGAGCGCCATGTCAGCCGACCTGCTTGAGCGGCGGCTGAGCGGCCTCCTCCAGGAGTTCCTCGATGACATCCGCCATGCTGCGCGAGAGGTCGGACCTGGCCAGCGCGAAGGCGACGTTGGCTTCGACGAAACCTTCCGGCGAGCCGCAGTCGAAGGTGCGGCCGCGATAGTGGTAGCCGTAGAAGCCCTGCTCCTTCTCCAGCTTCAGCATGGCGTCGGTGAGC
>DATDJN010000206.1:0-8830 GCA_036520515.1 Rhizobiaceae bacterium | reverse complement strand
GTTCCAGCCGTTGCCGAATATGCCCGAATAGCGGAAGCCGACATTGGCGCGGGTGCCGCCCTCGATGCGGTCGTAGCCCGAGAACTTGTCGCGCTCGAACAGCGACGTCGCGTCGAAGACGAAGCTCTGCGCGTCCTCGTTGGGAATGCCCAGCGTTTCGCTGAAGGGCTCGTCATTGCGGGCGAAGAGCTGCGCCATGGGCTCGACCACATGGCTGGAGTTCTGCGCGGCGAAGAGCAGCGGGAAGCGCAGCTCGAGGCCGGCGGTCGCAAGCAGCCGCTGGTAGGCGCTGCGGATGTCAGTCAGCACACCGATATCGGGGTTGCTCGCCATGTTCTCGATGGCATTGACCGATGCCGCCGAGTAGTTCGCTTGCGTCGTGTCAGCCTGGAAGGCCAGCAGCGGCGTCATAACCAGGCCGCCGTCCGAGATGAAGGAGCGCTTCCACTCGGCCTCCGCGGTGAGGCGGCTCGAGGAGTCCGTGATCCCGTTGACCGTCTTCACATTGTCGGTGATCGGATCCGACCTATCAGACAGCGTATAGTCCAGCTTGTTGCGTGTGATCACGCGCGCGTTGACGTCGAACTTCAGTTCGCCGCCGAACACCGGCTGGTCGGGTATGTAGGTATAGTCGAGATTGGGCAGCACCCAGGGCTGCTCGTCGTCGCGAGCGGCGAACTGTTCGTTGCCGTTGGCGTCATTGTCCAGCGTCTGCTCCTGCACGCTGAACTTCATGGCGCGCAGGTCGAAATAGTTCCGGTCGTCGAGCCCGGTCAGGAAGACCTCGGAGCGATAGACGAAGTCGTTGTAGCCGTCGATGTCGTAGGTGCGCGAGAAATTCTTGTCGGTCTGGACCAGCACGTTCCAGCCGAAGTCCCAGCGCGAGTTGATCGCGAAGCGGCCCTGCGTGCCCATCATGGCGCGGAACTCGTTCGGATCGCCGTCGGGGCCGGAATCGACGGTGTTGGGGTCGAACGCGTCGGGATTGGCCTGGTGGATGCCGGCGATCGTGACGCTGTACTCGCCATTGTTGAAGCGCTGGCGCCACTCGGCCTCGCCGAGGAAACCCTGCTCCGTGTAGCCGGTGCCGGTGACCGTCAGGTCGTAGGTCGGCGAGAGCGCAAAATAGTAGGGGATAGAGACGCCGACGCCGAGGTCGCTCTTGAAGCTGATGCCCGGGAACAGGAAGCCCGACTTCCGCTTGACCGTCGGATCAGCGATCTCGAAGGAGGGGAAGTTGCCGAGCGGCAGGCCGAAGAACTCGAAGGACGAGTTCTCGAAGCGCACCGTCTTGGTCTGCTGGTTCCAGATTATCTTCTTGGCCTTGATGCGCCACGGCGGCGCCTTGTCGGGCTTCTCCTCGCACGGTTCGCAGGCGGTGTAGACGCCGTTGTTGAACGTCGTCAGGAAGCCGCCCCGACGCTCGCCGCTTTCCGCGGCGAAATAGGTCTTGTCGACCGTCTGCACGCGCAGCGCGTTGACGAAGCCGTCTCCGAAATCGTCGGTGACGTCGACCTGGTCGGAATAGATCGTGGTTCCCTCGGAGTCGACGATCTGCACGTCGCCGCTGGCGATCAGCCGGCGCGAGCCCCGGTCGTAGGTCACCCGATTCGCGACCAGCTTGTTGCCGCCGTAGTCGATTCGCACGCCGCCCGAAGCGGTGACCGTGTCGTCGTTGTTGTCATAGATCAGCGTGTCGGCCTCGAGCAGCATCTCGCTGCCCGCGGGGATTTCCGGCGCCATGTCGGCGACCGTCTGCGCGACGGCCCATTGGGGGATGATTGCAGACGAAAAAAGGCAAGTAATTGCGGTCGCGCCGAGCAACCCCGCCAGCCTACCTGATCTGCGGTTCAAATACACCGCGGCCCCCACTAGCCGTCCTCCTTATACAAAAGGAACGTTACCCCGAAAAACATAGCTACTACAACTGGTATCCACGCCACGATGAATGGCGGCACGAATCCCGCATTTCCAAATGCCTTGATGAGCACTGAGACGACATAAAGCAGAAAGCCCGCGAGCACGCCACCCAGAATCATCGTTGCCGACTGCCCCATGCGCTGGAATTGCATCGAAACCGTCGCCGCGATCAGCGTCATCGCGACGAGCAGGAAAGGCAGCGCCATGAGCGTGTGGAACTGGGTGGCGAAGGACGCGGCCCTGAGCCCGTAGGAGCGCGCGATCTCGATCTGTTTCGGAAGCGCGTAGAAGGGGATCGTCTCGGGCCGCGCCAGCCGCTCCTGCACGAATTCGGGCCTGAGGTTGGTGGCCACGCGGTCGGTTTCGATGCGGGGCAGCTGGTGGCCCTCGCGAATGCGCCGCACGTCGTGCAGTTCCCAGTAGCCGTCGCGAAGGTAGGCGCGCGCGGCGTCGCGCCTTTCGACGATGTTGCCCTCCTTGTCGAGCGAGAAGAAGGTGACGTCGGCGAGTTCCAGCCCGCGGTTCAGCACCGCTCGCGCGCCGATGATCGTGTCGCTGTTTTCGGTCTTCTGCCGCAGCCACGGCGCCGAGAAGGCGCTGACGACGTTCGATTTGCCGGAGCGGAACTGGGTCTCCAGCATCTCCGAACGGGAGACCGCGTGCGCCGCCAGCGGATTGAGCACGCCGACCGTGAAAACGCCGAGGAGCATTGCGCCGACGCATAGCGGCATGAGGAATTGCCAGGCCGATATGCCGGCCGAACGGGCGATCACCAGTTCGTATTTGCGGTTCAGCGACACGAGCGTCGCGATCGCCGCGATCAGTCCGACGAACGGCACCGTCTGCTGCATGATCATCGGCACGCGCAGCGCCGAGATGGCGAGCGCCAGCTGGATCGAGAAGCCCGGCATGCCGATCGTGCGGCTGGAGAACTCGGTGAAGTCGATCAGCGTGATCAGCGCATAGACGCCGAGGAAGTACCACGTCGTGATGGCCGCGTAGCGGAAGAAGAAATAGCGGTTGAGCGTCCAGCCCATCAGGCGGCCTCTTCCGATTCGGGGCCGCGGCGCCGGATGCGCATGAACATCATGCGGTCGGCCAGCCGGCGCATCCCGGCCATCAGCCGCTCGGCCAGCGCCACCGGCAGCTCCATCGTCCGGTTGGTGGCGATGAACCAGATCGAGAGCGCCGCAAAGCCGAGCGGGATCAGGTAGATGATCGGCCACATGCGGGGGACGACCTGTACCTGGTTCGCCGCGAAATAGCCCAGCCAGCGCGCGATGAGCGCGATGGTCACGGCCGTCACCAGCGGGTTGATGCGGCCTTCACGGTGCGACCGCGCATTGCCGATGACCGCCAGCGCGATCAGCGCAAAGACGATGGAATAGCTCCATTCGCTGAACCTGCGGTGCATCTCGGCCCGGAACGATTGCGGCTTCCTCTTGAATTCCGGGTCGTTGGGATCGGGGTTGAGCAGGTAGGGAAGCGTGCGGTCCTTCGGATACAGCTTCGGGGTCCCGTTGGACGCCGTGAAGACCGAAAGGTCGAAGGCGTAGGACAGGAAGCGGATGACCGAGATGTCGTTGTCCGGCAGTTTCCGGTGGATCTCTCCGTCCTGCATGACGAGCACGGTCTCGTCGCCCTTTTCAACCACGCTGCCGTATTTGGCGTAGTAGACGAGGTCGGTGCCCTCGGCGCGCGAATCGGCGACGAAGATGCCCCCGAGCCGGCCATCGGGCAGCCGCTCGCCGATCTGGATGAACAGCCCGTCCTCGATCTTGCGGAACGTGCCTTCCTGGATGACCAGCGACAGCAGGTCGGCACGCGCCGCCGCCACCAGCTCGCGCCCGCGCTGCCTGGCGTAGGGGTCGATGCCGTTGTCGATCGCGAAGGAGGCGATGCTGGCGATCACCGCAAGCAGCATCACCGGCCGGATCACGGTCATTTTCGAGGCGCCGGCCGCGCTGATCACCACCAGCTCCGAATCGTTGTTCATCACCGTCAGCGTCTGCGCGATGGCGATGATGGCCGCGAAGGGCATGACGACCGGCAGCACCGACGGCAGGATGAGCGCGGCGATCTCGAAGAAGGAGAGCGCCGACTGGCCGCTGTCGGTGACGAGGTTGATGCGGGCAAGGATCTGCGTCGTCCAGACGATCGCCAGGGTCCAGACCAGCGCCGCCAGGAAAAGCATCAAGGTGCGCCGGAAGATATAGCGTTCGATGACCTTCATGAAATGCGGGGCGTCCTTGCGGCAGGATTGGGCGGCTCGAATTGGCCCGCCTCCTCCGGGGCGGGAATTGGCGCTCAAACTATCCGTCCCCCGCCGCCAGCACAACCGGCGCCCGGTTCGTGCTCGCGTTGCAATGCGCCTGACTCTGGCCCGGATCGGCTAATGAAAGGCCAATGAAGTCGGTTAACGAATGGTTGCCGCGCCACTGGAAGGGGGAATTAGGACGGTTCCGTGACTTGCCAAATGCGGCAAATCCGCCAAATGTCCGGCAAAGCGGCAAGAAATTCGCGAAATCGATCCCAAAACGCCCGGACGCAGGACAACCATGACCCCCAGACCCACCATCAGCTTCGCCAGGCACGCAGGCCCTAAGAAGGGCAGCGCCGTTCTCTTGTCGGCTGAGGGAGGCGGCATGGGCGAGGCCGCCAGGGCATATGATCCGGGCAATGCGCTGAAGCGCGCCTTCGCCGTTGCCGACTTCTCCGGCAAGCCGGGCTCATCCGTCGAGGTGATCGCGCCGCAGGGCTCGCGGCTGGACCGGCTGGTCGTGCTCGGCGTCGGCAAGCCCGCCAACCTCAAGGAATATGACTGGCTGAAGCTCGGCGGCCAGGTCGCCGCCCAGTTCCGCAAATCCGCCGACGTGGCGGTGGTCCTCGACCTGCCCGGCTCCAAGACCGACGCGGCGGTCGGCGGGGCGCAGGCCGCGGCCGTCGCCGCCGGCATCCTGCTCCGGAGCTACAGCTTCGAGAAATACAAGACCAAGAAGGATGACGGCGACGGCAAGCCGGCCGACGCCAAGCCGGCGAAATTCACCATCCACACGGCCAACCCCGCAGCGGCGAAAAAGGCCTTCGCCGACGCCGAGGCCGTCGCCGACGGCGTGGCGCTGGCGCGCGACCTCGTCAACGAGCCGGCCAACAAGCTCGGCCCCGTCGAATTCGCCGCCGAGACGAAGGCGCTGGAAAAGCTCGGCGTCAAGGTCGAGGTGCTCGCCGAGAAGGAAATGACCAGGCTCGGCATGGGCGCGCTGCTCGGCGTCGCGCAAGGCTCGCCCCGCGGCGCCCGCCTCGTCGTCATGCAGTGGAACGGCGGCAAGCCCAGGGACAAGCCCGTCGCCTTCATCGGCAAGGGCGTCACCTTCGACACCGGCGGCAATTCGATGAAGCCGGCCTCCGGCATGGAGGACATGAAGGGCGACATGGGCGGCGCCGCCGCCGTCACCGGCCTGATGCATGCGCTGGCCGCCCGCAAGGCGAAAGCCAATGTCGTCGGCATCATCGGCCTGGTCGAGAATGCGGTCGACGGCCACTCCCAGCGCCCCGGCGACATCGTCACCTCGATGTCCGGCCAGACCATCGAGGTGCTGAACACCGACGCCGAGGGCCGCCTCGTGCTGGCCGACGCGCTCTGGTACGCCAACCAGCGCTTCCAGCCGAAAGTCATGGTCAACCTGGCGACGCTGACCGGCGCCATCATGGTGGCGCTCGGCCAGTACCATGCCGGCCTCTTCTCCAACAATGACGAGCTTTCCGACCGCCTGACCGAGGCCGGCCTGTCGACGCAGGAGCGGCTGTGGCGCATGCCGATGGGGCCGGACTACGACAAGCTCATCGATTCCAAGAACGCCGACATGAAGAACATCGGCGGCCGCTACGGCGGCTCGATCAGCGCCGCGCAGTTCCTGCAGCGCTTCGTCAAGGACACGCCCTGGGCGCATCTCGACATCGCCGGCGTCGCGCTTTCCTCGCCCGCCACCGAGATCAACCAGTCCTGGGGCTCCGGCTTCGGCGTGCGCCTGCTCGACCGCCTCGTGCGCGACCACTACGAGGGGTAAAAGCCAGGGGAGAGGGGCCGATAGGTATGAAGTCCCTCTTCTTCACGCAGCACGCGCGGGACGCCGTGGATGAGCGCGGAATTGATCCGGCATGGATCGAGCGCGCCGTCCGTGCGCCCGATTGGGTCGTACCCGACGCGCGCCGGCCGGGTGTTGAATTGCGCTTTTGCATTATTCCCGAATACGGAAACCGCGTGCTGCGCGCTGCCTGCTATGAAACCTCTCTCGAAATCCGTATATTGACGGTATTCTTCGACCGCGATGCGAAACGGCCATGAAACCGACGATCAAATACAGTCCGGCCGACAATGCAGCTTACATCCGGCTGTCCAGCGCCAAGGTTCTGGAAAGCGCCGAGGTGTCGCCGGATGTCGTCTTCGACTATGACGCGCAAGGCCGCATCGTCGGCATCGAGCTGCTCGACGCGAAATCGCAATTGCCGTCGGACGCGTTGACCGCAGCCGCCTGAACAGTCCGCTCACGTCAAATCCCGCTTCCCGCCTGCTCGGCCGGCGTGTGCGTCAGCGTCGCGATGAAGCGCTTCGTGCGCTCGCGCTGAGGTCGCGAGAACAGCTCCGGGCCTTTCTCCACCACCACGCCGGCCTCGAGGAAGATCGCCTCGTCGGCGATGGCGGAGGCGAGCCTGAGGTCGTGCGTGGCGATCACCATCGTCGTGCCCTCGCGCGCCAGCTGCGCCAGCACCTCGACCACTTCGCCCGACAGCTCCGGGTCGAGCGCCGAGGTCGGCTCGTCACACAGAAGCACGCGCGGGGCCGGCGCCAGCGCCCTGGCGATGGCCACGCGCTGCTGCTGGCCGCCCGACAGCGTCGCCGGCCAGGCGTCGGCCTTGCCCGCCAGCCCGACCTTCTCCAGAAGCTCCATCGCGCGCGCCCGCGCCCGTTCGCGCGGCCATTTCAGCACCGTCACCAGCCCCTCCGCGACGTTGTCGATCGCCGTCCTGTGCGGAAACAGCTGGAAGTTCTGGAACACCATGCCGGTCTGTCGGCGGAGCTTCTGGATCGCCGCCCAGCCGACCTTCGCGCCCGGCCTGAAATCGATCGCCGCCTCGCCGATCGTCACGCGTCCCGATGTCGGCAGTTCCAGGAGGTTGATGCACCTCAGCAGCGTCGACTTGCCGCCTCCCGACGGCCCGACCAGCGCCGTCACCGTGCCCTCGGCGAAGGCGACGCTGACATCCTTCAGCACGACATTGTCGCCGAACTGCTTGACGATGTGCTCGAGCCCGATCACGCGCGCGCCTCCATGAAGCCGCCATAGCGGTTGAGCCGCGCCTCCAGCCTTGTCTGCAGCGCCGACAGCACCGAGCTGATGGCGAGGTAGATCAGCGCCGCCAGGATATAGAGGATCAGCGGCTCGTAGGTGGTGGCGACGATGCGCCGCCTGGAAGAGCTCCGGCACGGTGATCGCGGCGGCCAGCGACGTATCCTTGACCAGCGAGATGAAGGTGTTGGACAGCGGCGGCACGGCGACGCGCGCCGCCTGCGGCAGGATGGTGCGCCGCATCGTCTGCGCCCAGTTCATGCCGATCGAGAACGACGCCTCCCACTGCCCCTTGGCGACGGACGAAATCGCCGCGCGGATGATCTCCGACGTATAGGCGCCGATGTTGAGCGTGAAGCCGATCAGCGCCGCCGTGAAGGCGTCGAGCAGGATGCCGACCGAGGGCAGGCCGTAGAAGATGAGGAAGAGCTGGACGAGCAGCGGCGTGCCCCGGATGATCCAGACATAGAAGCGCACCAGTGCCGCCAGCGGCCGCGGCCCGAACAGGCGCACCAGCGCCGCCGCCAGCCCGAGCCCCAGCCCGAGGGCGAAGGACAGGAGCGTCAGCGGTATGGTGAAGGCGAGCGCGGCCCACAGCAGGGGCCAAAGCGAATCGAGCATCAGTTGCAGCCAGTGCGGCACGCGCGGCCTCCCGTCAGGACTTCATTTTCTGATGCCATTCAACGCCGTCATTCCGGGTTCCGCTGCGCGGCCCCGGAATGACGGGAAGGGTGGCGTGACGCGACCCCTACTGCGAAACGTCCTGCCCGAAATACGTGTCGGCGATCTTCTGGTAGGTGCCGTCGGCCTTGATGTCCTTCAGCGCCTGGTTGATGGCCGCCACCAGCTCCGGATCGCCCTTGCGCACGATGATGCCGGAATAGGAGGCGTCGTCCGCCGTGGCCGCGATCTTCACCGGCGCGTCGGGCTGCTTCTTCTTGAAGTCGAGGAAGGACAGGCTGTCGTTGAGGGTTGCGTCGGCGCGGCCCTGCACCACCAGCGCGATCGACTGGTCGAAGCCGTCGGTGCCGACCAGTTCGGCGCCGGCCTCCTCGGCCATCTTGCCGTAGTTCGAGGTCAGCGACTGCGCCGCCTTCTTGCCCTTGAGGTCGCCGAAACCCTTGATGTCGGCATTGTCCTCGCGCACGATCAGCGCCGCCTTCGACGCGATGTAGGGGTCGGAAAAGTCGAATTTCTGCTTGCGCTCCTCGGTGATGCCGACCTGGTTGATGACGGCGTCGTAGCGGTTGACGTCGAGGCCGGCGATCAGCCCGTCCCACTTGCCTTCGACGAACTCCGGCTTCACGCCGAGTTTTTCCGCCACCGCCTCGCCGATCTCGACGTCGAAGCCGACCAGCTTGCCGCTGGCGTCATGATAGGTGAAGGGCGCGTAGGTGCCCTCGGTGCCGATCCTGATCACGCCCGCCGCCTTGATGGCGTCGAGATTCTCGCCGGCCTGCGAGGGGAGGGCGGCCGCTGCCTGCAGCGCGCCGGCAAGTGCCAGCGAGCCGAGAATGGAGGTGATGCGGTTCATGGTTTTGATCCGTTGCTCTTGCGGGGGG
>DATDJN010000205.1:0-8070 GCA_036520515.1 Rhizobiaceae bacterium | reverse complement strand
AGGGCCATCGCCGGAGCCTGAACAATGTACAGCGCCGTGACGCGCAACATAGAAGTCAGCGTCGTGCCCTTCTATCTGGAGGACCGCTCGGATCCCCAGGAGAACCGCTATGTGTGGGCCTACCGCATCACGATCGACAACCAGTCCGACGAATGGGTGAAGCTCCTGTCGCGCTATTGGCACATCACCGACGGCCGCGGGCGGGTCGAGGAAGTGCGCGGGCCGGGCGTGGTCGGCGACCAGCCCGAGCTCGATCCCGGCGACAGCTACCAGTACACCTCAGGCTGTCCCCTCTCGACGCCGTCGGGCATCATGGTCGGCCGCTACACGATGCAGAACGGCAAGGGCGAGCTGTTCGACATCGACATCCCCGCCTTCTCGCTCGACCTGCCGGGCAAGCCACGCGTGGTGAATTGAGGAGAACGTCCGCCCCGGAATGACGACCCCGAACAGTCGCCGGACTTGAAGATGGAAAGAAGCAATGGATGAAGTGGCGAAGGAAGGCGGCTGCCGCTGCGGGCGCGTGCGGCTGAAGGTCACGAAGCGGCCGCTGCTCACGATGGCCTGCCACTGCAAGGGCTGCCAGCGCATGAGTTCCAGCGCGTTCTCGCTGAGCGCGGCCATTCCCGCCGACGGTTTCGAGGTGACGGCGGGCGAGCCTGTCATCGGCGGGCTGCACGGGGCGTCAAAGCACTATTTCTGCGGCTGGTGCATGAGCTGGATGTTCACGCGGCCGGAAGGCATAGACTGGTTCGTCAATCTTCGCCCGACCATGCTGGACGACGCTTCATGGTCGACGCCTTTCATGGAGACGTGGACGAGCGAAGGACTGCCCTGGGCCAAGACCGCGGCGGTGCACAGCTACGAGGCGCTGCCGCCGATGGAGGCCTATGAGGGGCTGATCAAGGAATATGCGGAGTGGGAGGGGGCGTAGCCGTCAGAGCTCGTCCGCCCCCAACCCGTGTTCAGTTCGACTGCGCGAACTCGGCCGGGTCGAATTCGTAGGCCTTGGAGCAGAATTCGCAGGCGACCGAGATAGTGCCATCCTCGGTGCTCTCGACGATCTCCTCGGCGCTGAATCCCTCGAGGATGCCGCGGATGCGCTCGCGCGAGCAGGAGCATTCGTCGGCGACGCCCGTGCCCGGGAAGACGCGCACGCCGTGCTCGTGGAACAGACGGTAGAGCAACCGCTCCGGCTCGATGGTCGGATCGATCAGCTCGCCGGGCTCGATGGTCGAGGTCAGCGCCTGCACCTCGCGCCAGGCATTGTCGATCACGGCATCCACCTTGGGCGCGCCGTCGCCGCCCGGCAGGTCGCCCGTGCGCAGGCGCTCGGGCGCCTCGGGCAGGAACTGCGCGATCATCCCGCCGGCGCGCCAATGCTCGCCCTCGCCCGGACGCAGCAGCTTGGCGACCTGCAGCCTGATCTCCGTCGGGATCTGCTCCGACTGGCGGAAATAGGTGTGCGCGGCCTCCTGCAGGGTCGTGCCGTTGAGCTCGACGATGCCCTGATAGCGCTGCGTGTAGGCGCCCTGGTCGATGGTCAGCGCCAGCACGCCCTGCCCGAGCAGCGTTTCGCTCGCGGTCTCGCCGGCGGCGACAAGCGCCTCCAGACGGTCGGCATCGAAGCGCGCATAGGCGCGCAGCGAGCCCGGCGTGGCGAAGTCTGCGACCAGCATGTCGACGGGGCCGTCGGTGCGGGTCTGCAGGATGAACTTGCCCTCGAACTTCAGCGACGAGCCAAGGAGGACGGCGACGAGGCAGGCCTCCGCCAGCAGGCGCGCGACCGGCTCTGGATAATCGTGGCGGCCAAGGATGCTGTCGAGCAGCGGGCCGAGCTGGACGATGCGGCCGCGCGCGTCGAGCGCGCCGACCTCGAAGGGGATCACATGGTCGTCGCCGGCAAAGCCGAAGTCGCCGAGCTGCTTGGTCTCTTCACGCACGTTCACGGTTTCCAACATGACATATCTCCGGCGCACGGCGATGCCGCCGTCGCGGAGGCATGGGGGTTACGCCCAGTTTTTCGGTGATGCGCCGGAGATAGGCATCACCGGGCGCCCGTTCAAGCGCCGAGGCACCAGGCGAGCACCGCCTTCTGGGCGTGCAGCCGGTTCTCGGCCTCGTCGAAGACGACCGAATGCGGCCCGTCGATCACCTCGTCGGTAACCTCCTCGCCGCGATGCGCAGGCAGGCAGTGCATGAACAGCGCGTCGGGCCTGGCCTTGGCCATCAGTTCGGCATTGACCTGATAGGGGCCGAAGACGTTGTGGCCGCGCGCGCGGTGCTCCTGGTTCATGGAGACCCAGCAGTCGGTGACGACGCAGTCGGCGTCGCGCACGGCCTCCTCGGGCGAACGGGTCAGGTGGACCGAGCCGCCATTGGCGCGCGCCCAGTCGACATATTTCTCCTGCGGCTCGCTGCCTTCGGGGGTGGCGACGCGCAGATCGAAGGAGAAGCGCGCGGAGGCTTCGAGCAGCGAATGCAGCACGTTGTTGCCGTCACCCGTCCAGGCGATGGTCTTGCCGGCGACGGGACCGCGATGCTCCTCGAAGGTCATGATGTCGGCCATGAGCTGGCAGGGATGCGTATCGTCGGTCAGGCCATTGATGACCGGGATGGTGGCGTGCTCGGTGAGTTCCAGGAGCCGCGCATGGTCCGTGGTACGGATCATGATCGCGTCGACGTAGCGCGACAGTACCTTGGCGGTGTCGGCGATGGTCTCGGAGCGGCCGAGCTGCATCTCGGTGCCGGTCAGCATGATGGTCTCGCCGCCGAGCTGGCGCATGCCGACGTCGAAGGAGACGCGGGTGCGGGTCGAGGGCTTGTCGAAGATCATCGCCAGCACCTTGCCGTCGAGCGGCCGGGAGCGCTCGCCGGCCTTCAGCCTGGCCTTGCGCGCGGCGGCGTCATCGAGCATGCCGCGCAGATCCGCCGCGGGGACGGCGGAGAGATCGGTGAAATGACGGATGGCGCCGGACATGTTCAACTGCTCCTGGTCACTAGGCCGTGTCACTGCGCGACGTCACTTGGCCGCGACGGGGAGCGTGGCCGAGACGGCAGCGGCGCCGGCGCGGATGCGGTCGAGCCCTTCGCGGATGTCGCCGTCGGTGACGGTGAGCGGCGGGATCAGCCGGATGACGTTGTCGCCGGCGGGAACCGCAAGCAGCTTCTGGTCGCGCAGCGCCGCGTTGAAGGTGGCGTTGGGCACCTTGCACTTGACGCCGAGCAGCAGGCCCTCGCCGCGGATCTCCTCGACAACCTCGGGGAACTCGTCGGCCACCGCAGCCAGACCCTGCTTCATCAGCAGCGCCTTGCGGCTGACCTCGTCGAGGAAGCCGTCGGCGAGGATGACGTCGAGGACGGCGTTGCCGACCGCCATGGCGAGCGGATTGCCGCCGAAGGTGGTGCCGTGGATGCCGGGCGTCATGCCGGACGCGGCGGCTTCGGTGGCAAGGATCGCGGCCATCGGGAAGCCGCCGCCGATGCCCTTGGCGACCGCCATGATGTCAGGCGTCACGCCCGACCATTCATGCGCGAAGAGCCTGCCGGTGCGGCCGACGCCACACTGCACCTCGTCGAAGATCAGCAGCAGGCCGTGCTCGTCGCAGAGCTCGCGCAGGCGCCTCAGCGACTGGGCCGGGAACGGGCGGATGCCGCCCTCGCCCTGGACGGGCTCGAGCAGGATCGCCGCCGTCTCGGGGCCGATCGCCTTCTCGACCGCGTCGATGTCGTCGAAGGGGACCTGGTCGAAGCCGTCGGCCTTCGGCCCGAAACCCTCGAGGTATTTCGCCTGGCCGCCGGCGGCGATGGTTGCCAGCGTGCGGCCGTGGAAGGCGCCTTCGAAGGTGATGGTGCGGAAGCGCTCGGGATGGCCGTTGACGTATTGATAGCGCCGGGCGGTCTTGATCGCGCCCTCGACGGCTTCCGCGCCGGAATTGGTGAAGAACACCTTGTCGGCGAAGGACGCGGCCACCAGCCGTTCGGCCAGGCGCGTCTGGCCGGGGATTTCATAGAGGTTTGAGAGGTGCCACAGCTTGCCGGCCTGCTCGGTCAGCGCGCCGACGAGGTGCGGATGGCTGTAGCCAAGCGAGTTGACCGCGATGCCGGCGCCGAAGTCCAGGTAGCGCTCACCGCTGTCGGCAACGAGCCAGCTGCCTTCACCCCGCTCGAATGTCAGGGGCGCCCTGGCATAGGTATCGAAAAGCGCCGAACCGCTCATTATATGCGTCTCCGGAACCGTCTCCGGACAGCGCCGCCAAGGCGGCTTGCCTGTCCGCGATGCGGCCAAAAAATCAAAAAGCCGCCCAAGCGGCGGCCGACCGCGATCATATTGTGGGTTTCGGCCATGAAGTCAACGAAAAGGTCGCGCGGCGCGCGCGGCAGGAGCCTTTCCCCGCTAGTCCACGCAAACACACGGGCAAGTTGGGGAAAACCGAAAAAACCGATTCGTGTTGCATTTCGGACTCTTGTCACCGAGTCAGCCAATAGAGTAATTTGAAGCCAACCAAAGACTATATCTCGTGCGGCAACCCTAATCCGAAGCGTATATGTGGTGTCGAGCCCGGCAGCGCCGGGGGACCGATGGATTCCGGATTCCGCACGCTAAACGGAGCGCCCAAGTCATGAATTGGACGGACGAACGCGTCGAACTTCTGAGGAAATTGTGGTCGGAGGGTCTGAGCGCCAGCCAGATCGCCGCTCAGCTGGGCTCGGTCACGCGCAACGCCGTGATCGGCAAGGTACACAGGTTGAAGCTGTCGAGCCGCGGCCGCACCACGGTGGCGGCGCCGCGGCAGAAGAAGGTCGCCGCCGCTCCCGTGACAGGCGCCACCAAGACCGTGGCCCGCGCGCCGACCGTGACGCGCTCGGTCACGACGTCGATCGGCGCAACCGCGTTGCAGACGCAGTTCGAAGCCGACCCGGTCGTGCGCTACAGGCCGGCGCAAGACGTGGTGGTGCCGATCTCGCGCCGCCTGCAGCTGGTGCAGCTCTCGGAGCGCACCTGCAAATGGCCGAACGGCGATCCGCTGACCGAGGATTTCTCCTTCTGCGGCACCCAGACGGGCGAGACCGGCCCCTACTGCACCTATCACTCCCGCATCGCGTTCCAGCCGGCTGCGGAGCGGCGGCGGCGCTGAGCGGCCAGAGAGCGAAATGGCGAATGGAAAGCCGCGGCGACGCCATGTCGGCCGCGGCTTTTCTATCCGGCTCGCCGCCTGCGCGTGCTGGACACAGCCCTGATCGGGTAGCATGCCGGACCGCGTGGAAGACATGAATGGGGCGGGCCGAAAATAATTCGGCAACGCCTGGAACCTTTTTCGGCGGCGCCGCGTTTTGGCCTGCTATTTTGATGTCAAGCTTCAATCTAGCTGGACCGGCAGTCGCCAAACCCCAAGCCCCCCGCCCATGGCGACTGCCGGTCTGCATGCTGCTCCGCCAGGCCAGGCAACATCGGCAATGCGCGCGCCGGAACGATCCGGTTCGGCGGAATACTCCTAGCTGCGAAAACGCTTATTCAGGCTCGCCTGGAAGCACGACGTTGTGGCTCTTGTCTTCCTTGGGCCGCTCGATCGGCATCTGCTCGCCGGTGATGACGTAGAAGATCGTCTCGGCGATGTTGGTGGCATGGTCGCCGATGCGTTCGATGTTCTTGGCGCAGAACAGGAGGTGCGTGCAGGGCGTGATGTTGCGCGGGTCTTCCATCATGTAGGTGAGCAGCTCGCGGAACAGCGAGGTGTACATGGCGTCTATCTGATCGTCGCGGTCGCGCATGAAGGCCAGGCGCTCGACGGAGCGCGAGGCGTAGACGTCCAGCACTTCCTTGAGCTGGGTGAGGGCAAGCTCGGCCAGCGCCTGCAACCCGCGGAAGAGGCTGAGCGGCTGTCGCGCCTCCGTCACGGCGACGACCCGCTTGGCGATGTTCTTGCCGAGGTCGCCGACGCGTTCGAGGTCGGCGGCGATGCGGATCGTGCCGATCACCTGGCGCAGATCGTCCGCCATGGGCTGACGCCTGGCGATGAGCAGGACCGCCTTGTCGTCGATGTCGCGCTGCGCCTCGTCGAGAAAGTCGTCGTCGACGATGACCTTGCGCGCCAGGCCGGCATCGGAACTGACCAGCGCCAGCACCGCCTGGTCGACCATGCGCTCGGCGTGGCCGCCCATCGCCGCAAGACGGTTGCCGAGGTATTTCAGTTCCTCGTCATAGGAACGGACAATGTGCGTGTTCATTGCGGGCACGGCGACTCCGGGCGGCAGGCTTTCCTGATAGGCTAGCCAGATGACAGAAAAAAGAAACTTGTCATAGTCGGTTCATTTGCAGCCAGCACTGTCCCGCAACGAGGCGGCGATATGCTTCCTCCGACAGGAGAAGGCATATGGCTCGTTGTGGTGACGTCTATGAGAACCGCGTCAATGGCGAGTATGCGGTCGTGCTGCGCGGCAGCGAGGATCGCGGCGATGGGCCGGGCATCGCGCATCTCACGGCCTTGCCCGGCGCGGCAGTCGTGGGCGAACATTTCCATCCTTTCATGATCGAGACCTTCACCGTGCTCAAGGGAACGCTCGATGCGAAAATCGCGGGCAGGCCGATGGCGCTCATGGCCGGCCAGACGGCCGTGGTCGGGCCGGGCGTCGCCCACGACTGGTGGAATTCCAGCAAGACCGACGAAGCCCATGTGCTCGTCACGGTCGACGCCGCGCCCTCCGCGACGCATGTCGACGCCAATCGCTTCGAGACACTCATCGGCATGCTGTTCGGGCTGGCCAATGACGGCAAGGTCGACCGCAAGGGCCGGCCGGGACTGCTCCAGGGCGCGCTGCTCGCGCAGGAGTTTTCCGATATCATCGTCTTCACGCATCCGCCGCCCTCGGTGCAGAAGGTCGCGTTCGGCATTTTGACCCCTATTGCGCGGTTGCTCGGCTACAAGGCAATCGTGCCTGAATATGCGAAGCCGCACGGTCACATCACGCCGCCCGCCGACATGCTCGCCGCCGCCGGGCTTTCCGGCTAGATTGTTCTTCTTCCAGAGTCCGCAGCCTCGTCCTCGACGTGTCGGGCGGCCGCACGACCTGCCAGGCCGCGCGACCGCGCCTCTGACCGGCGGGGCTATTTCTCGCGATAGAAGATCATGCCGCCGTGATGGAGAACGTCGTCGACGAACCTGCCGTCGGCGGTGAAGCCGGTGTCGTCCCAGTAGAAGATGTCGTCGCCGCGCACCTCGTAGCGCCCCTGATAGGCGCTCCGGCGGCTGCCGCGGGCCTCGTCGTAGCGGCCATCAGGCAAGAGTTCCTGACGGACATGGCCGTCGGCGGTGACCCACATGCCGACATAGGGATGGAGTTGCGCCGGCTGGCCGGCTTCTCGTGTCCCAGCATTCATCTGGGCGTGTCCTTTCTGGATCGGGAGGGCGGGCGCGCCGGCGAAAAACACCGCCGCGGCGAGCGTGGTAACGAGCTTCATCGGGCTGCTCCTCAGGGCTGCGGAACGGGAGCGGCGCGCCGCTCGGCGAACAATTCGGAGAGGGTCTGCGAGGCCGCGATCACCTTCGGGAAGCCGGCCGGGACCGTCACCATGTAGACGATCTCCTTGAGCTCCTCCTCCGACACGCCGGTGTTGAGCGCGTAGCCGGCGTGGATTTTCATGAAGGCCCGCTCGCCGATCGCCGCGAAGGCGGCGACGGCGGCGAGCTGGCGCGTGCGGTTGTCGAGGCCGGGCCGCGACCAGACATCGCCGAGCGCATAGGCTTCGGTGGCTTCGGCAAGGAAGGGGAACTCCTGCCGCATGTGCTCCAACGTGCGCTGAGGGACGCCGTTGTTCAGGCTCCTGATCACGGCGTCGCCGCGCTGCGCGCGTTCCTCGGTCGTGTTCGCGAAGGCCGGCAACGCACCCGCTGCCAGCAGGACTGCCGCGATGAGGGCGCGGCCGGTGTTTCGGATTGCAAGGGTCATTTCTTCATCTCCTCGTCTGTTGGCGGTGGTCATGTGGAGGCGGTGGGGCGGACGACGATCTCGCTGACGTCGACGTCGTCGGGCTGCTCGATGGCGAAGCGCACTGCGCGGCCGATGGCGTCC
>DATDJN010000204.1:0-9245 GCA_036520515.1 Rhizobiaceae bacterium | reverse complement strand
CCGTTGCGGTCGGCCTCGTCGAGCACAATGCCGAGGTCCTTGCGCATCCAGTCGACGGCGAAGCCAAAATCGTACTTGCCTTCGATCATCGTCTTGTGGCGGTTCTCCATCTGCCAGGAGCCGGCGGCGCCCTTGGAGATGACATCGACGACCTTCTCCAGATCGAGCCCCGCCTTGCGGCCGAAATGCAGTCCCTCGGCAAGCCCCTGGACCAGCCCGGCAATGGCGATCTGGTTGATCATCTTGGTGAGCTGGCCGGCGCCCGCAGGCCCCATCAGCCCGACCATGCGGGCATAGGCGTCGATGACGGGCCTAGCCTTGTCGTAGGTCGCCTCGTCGCCGCCGACCATGACGGTGAGCACGCCGTTTTCGGCACCTGCCTGGCCGCCGGACACCGGCGCGTCGAGCGCTCCGAAGCCGCCGGCCTGCGCGGCCTCGGCGAGTTCGCGCGCCACTTCGGCCGAGGCGGTGGTGTTGTCGATATAAACCGCGCGCTTACCGATCGCCTGGAAGCAGCCGTCGGGGCCGATGGTCACGGAGCGCAGGTCGTCGTCGTTGCCGACGCAGGTGAAGACGAAGTCCTTGCCCCGTGCGGCTTCAGCCGGCGTCGTGGCGAAGGCGCCGCCATGCTCGGCGACCCATTTCTCGGCCTTTGCGGTGGTGCGGTTGTAGACGGTGACGTCATGCCCGCCCTTGTGCTTGAGGTGTCCGGCCATGGGATAGCCCATAACGCCAAGCCCGATGAATGCAACCGACGCCATTTTCATGAATCCTTTCAGTCCGGTGGTACGGCTTTCTTACCGCAAAGCTTAAGGGGATTGGAGTCAGCGATGCAGGTGGCGCGTGAGGCGCCGCTCGATCCATTCGATGCCGTGGCGCAGGGCCTCCACCAGCGCAAGATAGATGACCGCGGCCCAGATATAGGACTGGAAGTCGAAGCTGCGCGAAAAGGCGAGCCGCGTCTCGCCCATGAGATCGGGGACGGTGATCAGCGCCACCACGGCGGAGCCCTTGATCATCAGTATGATTTCGTTGCCGTAGGGCCTCAGCGCCACGATCAGTGCTTGCGGAATGACCACCTTCCACAACGTCTGCAGCCTGTGCAGGCCGAGGGAGGCCGCGCCCTCCCACTGGCCTCGCGGCACGCTCTGTATGGCGCCGCGCAGAATCTCGGCCTGGTAGGCGGCGGTGTTCAGCGTGAAGGCGAGTATCGCGCAATACCAGGCTTCGCGGAAGAACCACCATAGGCCGATCGCCTCCAGTTGCAGACGGAACGAACCGACGCCGTAATAGATGAGGAAAGTCTGGGCGAGGAGCGGTGTGCCTCGAAAGAAGTAGACATAGCCGTAGCCGAGCGCCGACAGGAGTCCGTTCTTCGACACCCTGGCATAGGCGATCGGCAATGAAAGGATGGCGCCGAGGATCGTCGAGATCACGACGAGCCCGAGCGTCACCTGCAGTCCGGAAATGTAGGTCGGGATGTATTTCAGGAACCACTGGGCGTTCCAGACCGCCACAAGATAGGCGATCATGCCGATGCCGGCCAGAATCCATAGTCCGACCAGGGCGTAGCCGACGATGCGGGCTCGCGGCCAGCCACGGGGCGGCGCCGGCGGAGCCAGCTCTGTCGCAGCCTGGGAGGCGGCGTTCATCGCGCCGGCTCCTGCTGGCCGACCGAACGCTCTATCTTGTTGATCCCGAAGGAAGAAACGATCGTCAGTGCGAGATAGATCAGGATGGCCAGGCTGTAGAAGACGAACGGCTCGCGTTCGACGCGGGCGGCAACGCCGGTCCAGCGAAGGATGTCATTGAGGCCGATCGCCGAGACGAGGGCGGTGTCCTTCAGGAGGATCAGCCACAGATTGGCGAGGCCGGGGAGGGCGATGCGGATCAGTTGCGGCAATACCACAAGCCGCATGGTCTGGGCCTTGGTCAGGCCGATCGCATAGCCGCCCTCGTATTGGCCGCGAGGGATCGCGCGGAAAGCGGACAGGAACACTTCACTGACATAGGCCGAGAAGACCACGCCCAGCGCCACCATGCCGGAAATGAAGCTGTTCACATCGACCGTGGCGCCCGGCTGGATCGTCCGGATGAGCGCCTGGATGCCGATCTGCGCGCCGTAATAGACCAGAAAGAGGGTTACGAGTTCCGGCAATCCGCGGAAGATCGTCGTGTAGATGTTTCCGGCGAGGCGAAGCGACGGTTCGCTGGATTGCTTGGCGACCGCGACGGCGAACCCTACGAGCAATCCAATCGGCAGGGTGGCCGCCGCAAGCGAAACGGTGATGAAGACACCGTAGGCGATTTCGTCGAGCCATCCCTCAGAGCCCCAGCTGAGCAGAGTCCAGATGCTCTTCATCGGGCTGGGCGGCTCCGTTGTCGGCCTTCAGGAAAACAGGGGAGGCGGCCGCTTGTGCAGTCGCCTCCCGGCAGCGATCAGCCTTCGGCGCCGTAGACGTCGAAGCTGAAGTACTTGTCGTTGATTTCCTTGTATTTTCCGTTGGCACGGATGGCCTTGATGGCCTCGTTGAACCTGTTGACCAGATCCGTCTCGCCCTTGCGTATGGCGATGCCCGCGCCCGGCCCGAAGATCTCGACCGGCTGCGGAGAAGGCTGGCCGATGATCTTGCAGCAGGCCCCGTCGGGGGTCTTCAACCAGGCTTCAAGCACGCTGATGTCGTCCTCCACGGCGTCAACGCGGCCATTGGCGAGGTCGAGCAGGAACTCCTGGCTCGACGGATAGCCCTTGATGGTCGAGTCCGTGTAGGTCTGCGAGGCGTAGTTGTAGTGCGTCGTCGAGGTCGCGACGCCGATCGTCTTGCCGGCGAGACCTTCCTTGGTCAGGGCGGTGATGGTCGTGTCCTTCGGTCCGGCGATCGCCGAGGGCGTGTTATAGTACTTGTCCGTGAAGTCGACCTTCTCGGCGCGTTCCGGCGTGATCGACATCGAGGCGATGATCGCGTCGAACTTGCCGGCCTGCAGGGCGGGGATGATGCCGTCCCAGTCCTGCGTGACGAACTCGCAGGTCACCTTCATCTCGGCGCACAGCGCGTTGGCGATGTCGATGTCGAAACCTTCGAGCTTGCCGTCGGGGGTCAGGTTGTTGAAGGGCGGGTAGGCGCCCTCGGTGCCGATCTTCAGCGCCGTCTGCGACGTGCCGGGAGCGGCAGGCGCGGCGCCCTGGTCCGCAGGGGCTGCCGGAGCGGGAGCCGGTTCTGCCGGTGCGGGCGCAGGCTCTGCGGGTGCCGGGGCAGGCGCGGCCGGGGCCGGTGCGGGCTCGGCTGGCGCAGGCGCCGTTTCGGCGGGCGCTGCGGGAGCAGCCGGTTCGGCAGGCTTCTTTTCCTCCTGCGAGCAGGCAGCTAGCATCAGCGCGAGTGCTGCGGCCGAAGCTGCCAGCGTCAGGCGTTTCATGGTAAGCATCTAAATTCCCTCACTCTTGGGTCGATCCGGCCAAATGCGTCGACGTGGGCTGGGGCCCTTGCCGCGCCAGTGATCGGATAATCCGCATCCTTTTTGGGAAAAAAGCAATCCCGGCGACGCAAGCCGAACGAAGATATTGCGTGCGGACGATGGGTGGGAGCAAATCTGCTCTTGCGTGTTCGTTTCCGCCAGAAACCGCTGCGGCTATTTCCGCGTCAGGCCGGTGGCAAGCTCGATGAAGTCGGCAATGGCCGTGACGTGGTCGAGATCGAACACGGGGAGCGTTTCCCCCGGCACCGCATGATCTGCAGCGATCGCCCGGATGGTCGGATCGCCGGCGCTGAGCGGCGTGACATCTTTCGCCCCGGTCCGTCGTGTCTCGATCTTGCTGTGGGCTTCGCGCTTGTAGCCTTCGACCAGCACAAGATCGCAGGGGGCCAGCCGCCCCAGGATTTCCTCGAGCGCAGGCTCGTCCTCGCCGCGCAGCTCATGCATCAGCGCCCAGCGTCGGCCGGACACGATAGCGACCTCGCTGGCGCCTGCCTGCCGGTGACGGAAACTGTCGGTTCCTTCCTTGTCGATGTCGAAATCGTGGTGCGCGTGCTTGACGGTCGAGATCTTCCGGCCGCGCCGCGACAGCTCCGCGACCAGCTTTTCGGTCAGTGTCGTCTTGCCGGAATTCTTCCAACCGGTGATGCCGAATACCCGCTGTGTCATGGTCTTTCGCCTCTCATGGCGGCCTCGGCCTGCGCAAGCTCTTCCGGCGTGTTGACGTTGAAGAACGGGTCGAGGGCCTGGCCCGTGCTCGGAAAGTCGACGCTGACCGCCTGATGCCGTTCCAGGAAGGCCGCAACGCTCAGCTTGTCGCTCCTGGCAAGGAAGTCGCGCAAATCCGCTTCCAGCGAGACAGACCATAGCGCAAAGACCGGATGACGGCGACCGGCGGATACGGCGACGGCGATATGGTCGGGACGCCCGACGATCGCGTCCGCCAGCCGCGCCGCGAGATCGAGCGGAAAGAACGGCGTGTCGCCAGCAACCGTCAGGACTTGCCAGCTACCCTGCGCTTTCGCCCAGGCCATCCCGGACAATATTCCAGCCAGCGGACCCGCCTGTCCCCGGGGGCCATCGTCGGCCAGCACCGGCAAGCCATATCCGGCGAAGCGCGCCGGATCGCCGTTGGCGCTGAGCGCGATCGTTCCGACCTGCGGCTTCAGCCGTTCCACGATGCGCGCGAGCATCGGCCGCCCGCCAAGCGGCCGCAGCGGCTTGTCGCCCCCGCCGAGCCGTGTCGCTCGGCCGCCGGCGAGCACGACGCCCGCTATGCCGGCGACACCTGCCATCACAACCCTTCCGGCGCCATGCCAGGGCCGACGCTTTCGGCGGCGGCCTTCGAGCGCCCGACCACCCGCTCGCGGTAGAGCATATAGAGGCCAGAGCCGACGATGATCGCCGATCCCAGCACCATCGCAAGATCGGGAATGTCGGAGAAGGCCACGAAGCCGAGCAGGATCGAGAAGAGCAGGCCGGTATAGCGGAAGGGCGCGACGAAGGAGATTTCGCCGGAGCGCATGGCGAGGATGATGAACTGGTAGCCGACAAGCAGCAGCCCCGCCGCGCAGGCGAGCAGGAAGAGGTCGAAGGCGCTCGGGCTCGTCCAGCCGCCCATCGGCTGGATGATGAACGCGCCGCAGACGCAGACCGCTGCCGAGGTCACGGTCGAGATCAGCAGCGTCGGGATTTTTTCCGGAATGCGCCTGGTGGCGAGGTCGCGCACGGTGCAGAAGCCGACGCATGCGAGCGCTACCAGCGAATAGGCGCTGAACCCTTCGAGCCCCGGCCTGACGATGATGGCGACACCGGCAAAACCGGCGGTGATCGCCAGCCAGCGGCGCCAGCCGACCGTTTCGCCGTAGATGAGCGCGGCGGCCATGGTGACGGCAAGCGGCAGCGCCTGCAGCACGGCCGAGACGTTGGCGATCGGCAGTTGAGCCAGTGCGATAAGGAAGGTGACCGTCGCAAGCATTTCGCCCACAACGCGAATGAGCACCATCGGCTGCAGGGCGAGACGCAGGTTGGCGAAGGCGCCCTGGTGCCAGGCGAGCGCGGCGACGAATACGGTGGCGAAGACGCCGCGCAGGAACTGCACCTGGCCCATGTTCATCACTTCCGACATATGTTTCGCGATGCCGTCATTGACCGTGTAGCCGGCCATCGACACGGTCATGAACAGCGCGGCGCGCATGTTGGGCGATACTGGCACGGGCACCCCGTCGTTAAAACAGCCCCGCATTTAGCAGCCGCCGCCCGCCGAGCAACCGGAAAGCAATGGGCCAATCGCGGCCCGCTGGAACTCGTGATCCTGGAGCCACCTGCCACGCTCGGGCGTCGCCAGAAGCAAGGGCTCGGGTTCGCCAACCCGACTCGGTATAGGTATGCAATATGCCACATGAGAACGTTCAGGACAGGTGCGCCCGGGCTTTCCTGGCGAAGTAAAAGGGCTTAGAGTCAGGTATACATTATGCCAGTCTTTTCTTTTCATGCCTCGGCGTGGTAGCGTTCACTTCCAGGAGGGACGAGGAAACCCTCCGGGAGGAGACAAAAATGGGAAATCCAAGATTTGGTACTGCCCTGGTCGCCGTGTCGCTCGCGATGGGGATAAGCGCTGCGTTTGCGCAGGATGCACCGCCCAATCCGCCCAGCGAGGCAGTGGTTCTTTACGCCAAGGACTTCGTCGCCAAGAACCTGATCGGCAATGGCGAACTGAACGCCGCCATCGCGGCGTCAACCGAGAAGCACAGGAAGCTCGGCTATGACGAAACGATCATACTCGACAGCCAGTGGCGCGTAGCCAAGTCGGGCGTCGAGAAAGAGGAGAAGGCCGCCTCGACGCTGAAGGACCTGGCCGGCGACACGTCGCTCGAGGATCACGTCAAGGCGGGCGAGGAACTGATCAAGGCCGCCCGCGAGAACGATGTCTCGAAGTGGCTCGTCGCCGTGCAGGAAAAAGTCGAGCCCGCTGGCGCCATCACCGAGGTGTTCGTCATGGACGGCTGGGGCTGGAACGTCGCGCAGACCGGCGGCACCTCGGACTACTACCAGGGTGACGAAGGCAAGTGGCAGAAGACCTTCGCATCGAACGACATCGAGATCCTCGACATCGTCGAGGAGGACGGGATCCGCTACGCCCAGATCTCGCTGCCGATCAAGGACGGCGACAAGAACATCGGCGCCGTCACGGTCGGCGTGGACGTCGACAAGATCAAATGATCCTGAACAACGCCTGACGACCGGAGAAGGATGGCTGAGGCCGTCCTTCTTCCTTTCACATGCGGACCAGCGGGAAGCGCAGCGATCCCGCCGGCAAGGCGGGTCGCTTCTCTGCGTCAGCCGCCGGTTACGCTCATGTGGCGCGAGACGGCCGGCCGGCTGGTGCGCCGGTCGATGACGAAGTCGTGGCCCTTGGGCTTGCGGCCGATCGCCTCGTCGATGGCATTCGACAGCAGCTCGTTGGCCTCGGAGGCGCGCAGCGGTGCGCGAAGGTCGGCGGCGTCCTCCTGTCCCAGGCACATGTAGAGCGTGCCGGTGCAGGTCAGCCGGACGCGATTGCAGCTCTCGCAGAAATTGTGGGTCATCGGGGTGATGAAGCCAAGCCGCCCGCCCGTTTCCTTCACCTCGACGTAACGCGCCGGGCCGCCGGTCTTGTAGGGAATGTCGCAGAGCGTGAACTGCTGCTCCATCTGCGCCCTCAGCAGCGACAGTGGCATGTACTGGTCCGTGCGGTCGGCATCGATCTCGCCCATGGGCATGGTCTCGATGACGGTCAAGTCCATGCCCCGCCCATGCGCCCAGCGCATCAGTTCGGGCATCTCATGGTCGTTGAAACCCTTCAGTGCGACCGCGTTGAGCTTGATCTTCAGACCGGCGGCCTGGGCCGCGTCGATGCCATCGATCACCTTGGCCAAATTGCCCCAGCGGGTGATCGTGTGGAATTTTTCCGCGTCCAGCGTGTCCAGCGAGACGTTGATGCGTTTCACGCCGGCATCCGCCAGTTCGCCCGCGAATCGCGCGAGTTGCGAGCCGTTGGTGGTCAGAGTCAGCTCGTCCAGCGCGCCGCTCTTCAGATGCCGCGACAGCTCGTGCACGAGATGCATGATGTTCTTGCGCACCAGCGGCTCGCCGCCTGTCAGCCTGAGCTTCTTCACGCCCTTCTCGATGAACACGGTGCAGAGCCTGTCGAGTTCTTCCAGCGACAAGAGGTCTTTCTTCGGCAGGAAGGCCATGTCCTCGGCCATGCAATAGGTACAGCGGAAGTCGCAGCGGTCGGTGACCGACACGCGCAGATAGGTGATCGTGCGGCCGAAGGGGTCGATCATGTCCATCGTGGCATTCCAGTTGCCTGTGCTGCAGCCCGGTTGGCCCAGGCGAAGCGTTATATACAGCCATGTGATACGATCTGGCGACGGGTTCAAGGCTTCGACGCGTTGTCTAGCCGATT
Organism: Rhizobiaceae bacterium; assembly: GCA_036520515.1. GTDB lineage: Bacteria > Pseudomonadota > Alphaproteobacteria > Rhizobiales > Rhizobiaceae > Mesorhizobium_K. The sequence continues at coordinate 1,324 of DATDJN010000204.1, read as the reverse complement.
TCCGGGCTTTCGCCTGTCCGGGAAGCGGCGTACAGAGCCGTTCTTGCAAAACGAGGTGGTCGGGATGAGCGCGCCGAAGGAATTGCGGGTCTCGAAGGACCGCCGCACGCTGACGGTGACCTATCACGACCATCAGCCGTTCGAGCTCTCGGCCGAGCTTCTGCGCGTGACCTCGCCATCCGCCGAGGTGCAGGGCCATTCGCCCGAGCAGCGCGTCACGGTGCCTGGTAAGCGCAATGTGACCATCACCAAGATCGAGCCGGTCGGAAATTACGCCGTGCGCATCACCTTCGACGATCTCCACGACACGGGCATCTTCACCTGGAACTACCTGCACCGGCTCGGCCACGACAAGGACGAGGTGTGGGCCGCCTATCTCGCCTCGCTCCAGGAAAAGGGCCTGTCGCGCGGCTGATGTCGTTCCGCGAGGTCGCCGTCCGGTTGCGGTCACCTTGATGTGATGCGCGCGTTGTAACAAAGCTCGCGCGGCTCGACGTATATCGGCGTGGAAGCCGGATGACCGCATGACGCCCTGGACCGACCGATCGGGAAAATTCTCGCCGCTGAAAGCCGCCGTGCTCGCCGGCGCCTGCCTGCCGGCGCTGTGGCTAGCCTGGGCGGCGCTCTCGGGCTCGCTTGCTTCCGCCGCGCCGGTCGGCCCCCTCGGCGCGCGGCCCATCACCGAGGCGATCCACCAGACCGGCGACTGGGCGATCCGCTTCCTGTGGCTGTCGCTGGCGGTCACGCCGCTTCGCCGCATCGCCAACTGGCCGAAGCTGATCAATGTCAGGCGCATGCTCGGCGTGACGGCGCTCTGCTATGCGCTGGCCCACCTGACGCTCTACACGCTCGACCTCAAGCTCGACCTTTTGCGCGTCGTCTCCGAGATCGCCATGCGTTTCTATCTCACCGTCGGATTCGTCGCGCTTCTTGGCCTGATCGTGCTGGGCTCGACCTCGACCGACGCGGCCATCAAGCGGCTTGGCCGCAACTGGAACCGCCTGCACGGGATCGTCTACGTCATCGGCGTACTCGCCGCCTTCCACTTCTTCATCCAGTCGAAGGCCGACGTCTACGAGCCGACCCTGATGGCCGGCCTCTTCCTGCTTCTGATGCTCTACCGTCTTGCCCATTGGCGGGGCTTTTCGCTGACCTCGCCGCTGGTGCTGGTTGCCATCGCGGTGCTTGCCGCGATCGGCACCGCCGCCATCGAATATGCCTGGTATGGCATCGCCACAGGCGTGCCGCCCGGCCGCGTGCTCGCCGCCAACCTCCACTTCTCGTTCTCGATCAGGCCGGCATGGTGGGTTCTGGCGGCCGGGCT
>DATDJN010000203.1:0-4749 GCA_036520515.1 Rhizobiaceae bacterium | reverse complement strand
ACCTCCAGCGCGCCCAGCACGCCGAGCACGCCGTCGAACTTTCCGCCGGTCGGCTGCGTGTCGAGATGGCTGCCGACATAGACCGGCAGCGCGTCAGGATCGGTGCCTTCGCGGCGGGCGAACATAGTGCCCACCTGGTCTATGCCCATGGTGAGGCCAGCGGCATCGCACCACGTCTGGAAGAGGCGCCGCCCCTCGCCGTCCTCGTCGGTCAGCGTCTGGCGGTTGTTGCCGCCGGCGACGCCGGGTCCGATCTTCGCCATCTCCATGAGCGTATCCCAGAGACGGTCGGAATTGATGCGAAGGTTTTCGCCAGGGGCGGCCATGTCTATCCTCTTCAGGCTACGGCGCGGATCGTGTCGCGGACGTGATCGACCAGCTCGTCGATCTGGCCCTTGGTGATGATCAGCGGCGGCGACAGCGCGATGATGTCGCCGGTGATGCGCAGCATCGCGCCGTGCTCGAAGCCCCGCACGATGCAGTTGAAACCGCGCTTGCCAGGCTCTCCGGCGATCGGCGCCAGCTCGATCGCGCCGACGAGGCCGATGTTCCGGATATCGATGACGTTGGGCTCGCCCTTCAGCGAGTGCACCGCCTCTTCCCAGTAGGGAGCGAGCTCCGAGGCCCGCGTCAGCAGGCCCTCGTCCTTGTAGGTGTCCAGCGTGCCGAGTGCCGCGGCGGACGCGATTGGATTGCCCGAGTAGGTGTAGCCGTGGAAGAACTCGATGACGTGCTCCGGCCCGTTCATGAAGGCGGCGTGGATCTCCTTGGTGACGAAGACGGCGCCCATCGGGATGACGCCGTTGGTCAGGCCCTTGGCGGTGACCATGATGTCGGGCGTGACGCCGAAATAGTCCGCGGCGAAAGGCGTGCCGAGACGGCCGTAGCCGGTGATGACCTCGTCGAAGATCAGGAGGATGCCGTGCTTGGTGCAGATCTCGCGCAGGCGCTTCAGGTAGCCCTTCGGCGGCACGAGCACGCCGGTCGAGCCCGCCACCGGCTCGACGATGACGGCGGCGATGGTCGAGGCGTCGTGCAGGGCGACGATGCGCTCCAGCTCGTCGGCAAGCTCCGCACCATGCTCCGGCTCGCCCTTCGTGAAGGCGTTCTTGGCCAGGTTATGCGTGTGCGACAGGTGGTCGACGCCGGTGAGCAGCGTGCCGAACATCTTGCGGTTGCCGACGATGCCGCCGACGGAGACGCCGCCGAAATTGACGCCGTGATAGCCGCGCTCGCGGCCGATCAGGCGGAAGCGCGAGCCGTTGCCCTTGGCGCGATGGTAGGCGATGGCCGTCTTCAGCGCCGTGTCGACCGATTCCGAGCCGGAATTTGTGTACATGACGTGCTCGAGCCCGGCGGGCGCGATGTCGACCAGCCGGTTGGCAAGCTCGAAGGCCAGCGGATGGCCGAACTGGAAGGTCGGCGCGAAATCGAGCTCGGCCGCCTGCGTCTGGATCGCCTCGGTGATCTTCGGCCGGCAATGCCCGGCATTGACGCACCAGAGGCCCGCCGACCCGTCAAGGATCTGCCGGCCGTCCGACGACGTGTAGTGCATGTCCCTGGCGGACACGACCATGCGCGGCGCCTTCTTGAACTGGCGGTTCGGGGTGAACCCCATCCAGAAGGCGCTGAGATCGTTCGGCGTGACTTTAAGCCGGTTCGACATGACCAAGCTTTCCTTTCAAGTGGCTCGTTGCGCTATTGCGAACGCTTGGTCCAGACGGCGTTTTCGTGCTACGAAAAATTTGACCGGATGGACAAACGTTAGCACCGCCCAAAGGGCGGTCAAGGGGAAGTCATATCGGAAATGAAGCTCGCGGAGCGCGTTCCACAGGTCGCCATAAACTGGTCCAGCGAATTGGTCCACAAAGCCGCGCGGCGGCCGGGCGCGTGACCACCGCAGCACCCGCCCCGAGGCGCACCCGCATCCAGCAGGAGAAGCGCGAGCTGATCCTGGAAGCGGCGCTGGAAGTCTTCTCCATGCATGGCTTCCGCGGCTCGACGATCGACCAGATCGCCGAGGCCGCCGGCATGTCGAAGCCCAACCTGCTCTATTATTTCCGCAGCAAGGAGGACATGCACAAGACGCTGATGCAGCGCCTGCTCCAGACATGGCTGGCGCCGCTGCGCGACTTCGACAATGTCGGCGATCCGCTGACCGAGTTGCGCGGCTATATCCGCCGCAAGCTGGAGATGGCGCGCGACTATCCGCGCGAGAGCCGGCTCTTTGCCAATGAGATCCTGCAGGGCGCGCCGCGCATCATGCCGATGCTGGAAGGCGAGCTGAAAGATCTGGTCGACGAAAAGGCCGAGGTGATCAAGGGCTGGATGCGCGACGGCAAGATCGCCCGGACCGATCCATGGCACCTCATCTTCTCGATCTGGGCGACGACCCAGCATTATGCCGATTTCGACGTGCAGGTGCGCGCCGTGCTCGGTCCCGACCGCGGCAGCGAGGGCCGCTTCGAAGACGCCGCGCGTTTCCTCGAACAACTCTTCCTCGACGGCCTGAGGCCGAGGACCAACAGCTGAAGGGGGCGTTTGCCTGCCGAATTGGCGGCGCGGCCCCTCAGAGCCTGCGTGCCGTGGCGTCCAGGCATTCCCCGAGCCCCGCATGGGGGGCCAGGCGGCGTCCGCTGGCTAGCGATCCGTCGCGCCGGCGCCCTGGTTGACGTGATCGGTCGTGTGCTCGGTGGCGCTTGCCGCGGCGCGGTTCATGGCGAGGCGCTCCTCCGCCATTGCCTGCACGGCGGCCCGCACCTGCGGATTGCGCGCGGTGAACAACCTGAAATCGCGCAGCGACAGCACGAGGAAGTTGCAGTAGTCGACCGCCGTGACGTCGGCCGCGCGCGGCGCGCCGGTAAGCAGCGCCATCTCGCCGAAGAATGAGCCGGCCCGGAGCTCCACGGCAGTGCCGTTGACGTTGACCTCGACCGTCCCCGACACCACGAAATACATGGCGTCGCCCCGCTCCCCCACACGCACGACGCGTTCGCCCGGCGAGGCGGCCTTGGGAACGAAGAGCAGAAGCAGTTCCTCCTGCGCTTCGGAATCGATCGCCGAGAAGAGCGGGAAGGTCTCGACGAATTCGGTGATCTTGCGCGCCTGCTCGTGCTCGCGTTTTTCGGCCTGCGCCCGGATGCGCTCAAGCTCGGCAGTGAGCACATGTTGCCGCATCTTGCCGAAACGGTTTGCCCATTTGGGCATCCGCGTCTCGAACAACCTGTGGAGATGGTCCGCCGCCATGAAGAGGAGCGGGTTGAGCGTTATGGACAGGATGGCGCCGGCAAGTATCAGGCTTTGACCCTCGGTGGTCATCAGCCCGTAGCTGGCGCCCAGGCTGGCCAGGATGAACGAGAACTCGCCGATCTGCGCCAGGCTCGCTGAAACGCCGAGCCCCAGGCCGACCGGGTAGCGCAGCGCAACGACGATCAGGAACGCGGCCAGCGGCTTGCCTACGACGATGAGCACAAGCACCCAGATCACGTCGAGCGGCTTCTCCAGGATGACCGTCGGGTCGAACAGCATGCCGATCGACACGAAGAAGAGGACCGAGAAGGCGTCCTGCAGCGGCAGCGAGTTCGCCGCCGCGCGGTGGCTAAGCTGCGATTCGCCCATGATGACGCCCGCAAAGAAGGCGCCGAGCGCGAAGGACACGCCGAAGGCCGCGGCCGAGCCGAAGGCGATGCCAAGCGCCAGCGCCAGAACCGACAGCGTGAAAAGTTCACGCGAGCCCGTGCGCGCCACCTTGATCAATATCCATGGCACGACGCGAGGGCCGATCAGCGCCGCGATCAGCGCGAAGCCCGCGAGCTTGGCAAGCGTCAGCAGCAGGACGACGCCCACCGAGCCGCTCGAACCAGCGCCGTGCCCTGCATCGACATGGCCGCCCATCGTTTCCGCGAAGGCCGGCAGCAGCACAAGCGCAAGCACCATGGCGAGATCTTCGACGATCAGCCAGCCCACCGCCACGCGGCCCATGGTGGACTGGATCAGATTGCGCTCCTCGAGCGCCTTGAGCAGCACCACCGTGCTCGCCACCGAGATGCACAGGCCGAACACGATGCCCTGCCCGATGCTCCAGCCCCAGAAATGGACAAGGCCCACGGCCATCGCGGTCGCGAGGACTATCTGGCCGACGGCGCCGGGAATGGCGATGCCCCGGACGGCCAGAAGATCCGAAGCGGAGAAGTGCAGCCCGACGCCGAACATAAGAAGGATGACGCCGATCTCCGCCAACTGGCTGGCCATTCCCGGATCGGCAACGAAGCCCGGCGTAAAGGGGCCGACGAAGATGCCTGCGACGAGATAGCCGACCAGAGCCGGCAGCCTGAGCCGGTCCGCCAGATAACCGAAGATCGACGCCAGCACGAAGCCGACCGCAATCGTCGCGATAAGGTTCACATCGTGGGGCAAGGCCAACCTCTAAAAGCCTGCTCCCGTTCTGTCGGCGCAAATTCGCGTAGTCAAACGGTTTTCGCCGCCAGCCGGCCAGAAGGACGCGGATTCTTGCCGTTCTGGCGGGCCGTTTGCAGCTGGAAGCGGGATAGGCCGGCTCAGGGGGCGCCGCTCAGCCCGCGTCGGCGATCACCAGAAGCAGCCCTGCCGCCAGCGTGATGTTGACCAGCGTCAGGTAAAGATGCGGGTCGCGATCCTTGCCGCGGAACAGGAAGAGATTGTGGTAGAGCGGCGTGGCGGCGAACAGGAATGCGATCAGTGCGATGGCAGCCGGCGCCGTCCAGGTGCCGA
>DATDJN010000202.1:0-11782 GCA_036520515.1 Rhizobiaceae bacterium | reverse complement strand
CTTCGCCGGGATGCCGCGGAGCAGTTTCACCAGCGCCTTGGCGTCCTCGATCGAGTCGTTGACGTCCTTCAGCATCACGTATTCGAAGGTGATGCGGCGCGCGTTGGAGAGGCCCGGGAAGGCGCGGCAGGCCGCGATCAGGTCCTTCAACGGATACTTCTTGTTGATCGGCACGAGCATGTCGCGCAAATCGTCATTGGTGGCATGCAGCGAGATCGCCAGCATGACGCCGATCTCCTCGCCGGTGCGCACGATCTCCGGCACGACACCGGAGGTCGACAGCGTGATGCGGCGCTTGGAGAGCGACAGGCCGTCACCGTCGGACGCGATCAGCAGCGCCTTCTTCACGGCCTCGAAATTGTAGAGCGGCTCGCCCATGCCCATCATGACGACGTTGGACACCTTGCGTCCTTCCGATGGGACGATCGCGCCGGCCGGCGTGTCGCGGTCGGGGAAATCGCCGAGGCGGTCGCGCGCCGTCATCAGCTGCGCGAGGATCTCCTCGGCGGTGAGGTTGCGGACCAGCTTCTGCGTGCCGGTGTGGCAGAAGGAGCAGGTCAGCGTGCAACCGACCTGGCTGGAGATGCAGAGCGTGCCGCGGCCTTCCTCGGGGATGTACACGGTCTCGATCTCGACCGGACGGCCGGCGCCGCGCGGCGGAAAGCGGAACAGCCATTTACGGGTGCCGTCCTCGGAAATCTGCTCTTCGACGATTTCCGGCCGGGCGATTGAAAAATGGCGGTCAAGTGCGACGCGCAGATCCTTGGAGATGTTGAACATCTCCGAGAAGTCCGAGACGCCGCGCACGTAGAGCCAGTGCCAGAGCTGCTGGGCGCGCATCTTCGCCTGCCGCTCGGGCACGATGCCTGCGGAAACCAGAGCTTCGGCGAGCTCGGCGCGGGTGAGGCCGATCAGCGGCGGTTTTTCGGGCACGGCCGGGCGTGGCGCAAGGGCTGCGCGGGCGGGGCTGGCAGTGAGATCAAGCAAAAGGGACATGGTCAGGGCTGATATGGGTGGATCGGGTCGCAGTTGCGACATTTGCGCCGCACATAACACAGTGGACGCTTTGCGTCACCAACCGTGCCGATGAGACGGCAATCAGACAATGTTAGGAGTTGGGGCGCAGCATAAGGCGATGGGCCTTCAAGCTGTCCTCCTCTGGCTTGCGGCTGTCAACGTCGGTGCATTTGCGGCATTCGGCGCGGACAAGAGCTTTGCCCGGAACGGCTCCCGGCGGATTTCCGAAAACACGCTTCTGTGGGTGGCGCTCGCCGGCGGCAGTATCGGTGCCGTAGGGGCCCAACAGTTGTTTCGCCACAAGACGCGCAAGGAGCCGTTTCGCTCCCTGCTTTACGGTATCGTTGTGCTTCAGGCTGTCGGGATCTGTACCTGGCTCGTCAGGCCCGATCTGTTTTCCGTTCTGCAAGGCTGACGGGTTCTGCCTTATTTGCAGCTTGCGATCGAATCCAGGGCCGACGTGATGCCCTTCAGCGAGAAGGAGTAGCTTGTCTTGGTGCCGCGGCCGGACTGAGCCTGTACTTCCATGTCGGAACCGCTCTTCATGGCCGCGATCAGGATGGGCTCCTCGGCGGCGTTCTCGACCCAGGCCGACTTGCCCTTGGTGAACATGGTGAACTTCTTGTCGCCGATGGCGACCGACACCTTGGAGCCTTCCCGCAGCGGATAGCCGGCGATGAATTGCGGCTCGTAGGCAACGGACTGGCCTGGCCGCTGGACGACGAAGAAGTACATGTTGCCATGGTCGACCGAGGCCGGCTGCATCGATTTCGGTTTCGGCACGGTCAGCACGTAGCAGACCTTGCCGTTCGTGGCCTGGTAGCTGTAGGTCGCCCAGTCGCCATGCTCGGCCATCCTGCGGACCGACTGCGCATCGGCCTGGCCCGCCAGCATGACCAGCGCCAGGCTGGAGAATATCGCGATCAATCCCCGCATCGTCTATCGTCTTCCTTTGTTCGGCTATCGGTGCTGGCCGGATGCGACCCAAGCCCGTTGGGTTCATTTTGATTTAATCTGAGTTACCAAATGATGAATCCGCCCGGAAGGGGTTCGTCTTCGGTCACGCCGCCCCGCGCACGTCTAACAGGCCTGCACAGATTTGTCCGTTGGTAGGGTTCAAGAGCAGGAAAAAGGCAAGAGTTTGACTTTTCCGGGCCGCAGCCTCGGGCCGAACGCGGCAAATCAGCCCTCCAAGAGCGCCTCTTTCGCCGCCTGGCGATGCGCCGGCGTCACATGGGCGCGCACGGCGGTGATGGCAGCCGTCAGCACGGCGATGTCGTCGGTGAAGCCGAGCCCCAGCACGAAGTCGGGAATGGTATCCGCCGGCAGGATGAAATAGCCGAGTGCGGCAAGCAGGATCGCCTTGGCCCGCAGTGGGGTGTTGCTGTCCAGTGCGCAGTAATAGGCGGCGACAACCTCGTCCATGAAGGGCACCTGACGCGCCGCTTTCTTTGCGGTGCTCCAGAATTTCTCGCGCACCTCGCTTTCGGCGTGAGCGTCGTCGGTCCTTGTGAAGCGTTTCCAGGCGGCCATCGTCAAATATCTCCTCCCGCAAATGTGGGATGGTCCCGACGGCGCTGCAAGATGCCGCGGCTTGCGCGGCGCAAGCCTGCCGTGTCATGCCCTCGCTCTCGTTCCGGAGATTACCCGCGCGATGGCCAAGCGATCGATCCTCTTTGTCTGCCTGGGCAACATCTGCCGCTCGCCCGTGGCGGAAGGGGTGTTCCGCTCGGTGCTCGCCGAGCGCGGCGTGGCCGACGATTTCGTGATCGACTCAGCCGGCATGGGCGACTGGCATCTCGGCCAGGCGCCGGACCCTCGCGCCATCGCAGTCGCCCGCAGCAATGGCCTCGACATATCCGGCCAACGCGCCAGGGGGATCAGGCCGGAGGACTTCCGGCGCTTCGATCTCATTCTCGGCATGGACCGCAAGAACGTCAGCGAACTCAACGAGATCGCGCCCGACGCATCCCGCGACAAGATTCACCTCTTTCTCGACTACGCGGGCAGCGAGGCAAAGGAGGTGCCCGATCCATATTTCGGCGACGCCGAGGGTTTCGCCGACACCTACCGGCTCATCCGCGCCGGGGCGGAGGGGCTCGCAGACCGGCTGGCCGGAAAAGGCTAGCCCCGGCGAGCCGTCTCGGCCGTTACAGCCTCTGCGCGCCGGGCGCGGTCAGCGGCGTGATCGCCGGCCGCGTTTCCGCTCCGGCCAGCGGCCAGGCCTCCTCGATCACATAAGGCCCGCCGCCCACCGAATCGCGCGAGGACATCAGCACGAAGCGGCCGACGCGGAAGGGTGCGGCGGAGAAGTTGCCATGCGTCGAAAGGTATTTAGCGACCTCGGCCGGGCTCGAATTGCGCAGACGCGCGAGCGTCACATGCGGCGTGAACTTGCGGGCGTCCGCAGCGATACCGAGGCGCTGGCAGATGCGGTCGATCTCGCCTTGCAGCGCGTTGAGATCGGGCGACGCCCTGACGCCGGCATAGACCGAATGCGGCTTCTTCGAGCCGAAGGCGTCGACGCCGGAGAGAGTCAGCGAGAAGGAGGCGCGGCGAATGCGGTCCAGCGCATTGGCGATCTCGTCGGCGACATGTCCCTCGACGTCGCCGATGAAGCGCAGCGTCATGTGGTAGTTTTCAACGTCGATCCAGCGCGCTCCGGGCAGGCCGCCGCGCAACAGGGAAAGCGAAAGCGCGGCGTCTCGCGGAATTTCGAGGGCGGTGAAAAGTCGCGGCATAGCCAGGGCTCCCTTCCTCGAATCGTAGTCTCGCCATCAGCGAATCATCGATCCCTTCGGCGGGCAAGCGGTTTTTCGCAACGGCACAGCGAACTCCCGCTTCGCGTCCCTAACCGCACGAAATGCGGTTTCGTTCCTCGTCAGGCGTCGCCCCGACGTTCCGCGAGCAGCTTCTCGACCGTCGGCAGAATCCTCTCGACCATGCGGTCGATGCCCACGGCATTGGGGTGCATGCCGTCCTCGAGGAGATATGCGCGATCGGCTGCGACACCGTCGAGGAAGAACGGGTAGAGCGGCACGGCGTGCTTCTCGGCGAGCCTGGGATAGATGGCGTCGAAGGCCGCCTGGTAGTCCGGCCCCAGGTTGGGAGCGGCGCGCATGCCCGCGAGAAGCACGGCGATGTTCCTCTCCTTCAGCCGCGAGATCATCGCGTCGAGATTCTTCTCGGTGATGGCAGGTGCGATGCCGCGCAGCATGTCGTTGGCGCCGAGTTCGAGGATCACGATCTGCGTGTCGTCGGGTACCGACCAGTCGAGTCGCGACAGGCCGCCGGAGGTGGTGTCGCCGGACACGCCGGCATTGGCGATCACGACATCGTGACCCTTGTCGCGGAGTGCTTTTTCAAGCTTTTGTGGAAACCCTTGGCCGGCGTCGAGGCCGTAGCCTGCCATCAGGCTGTCGCCGAAACCGACGATCTTGATAGGTTCTGCCCTGACCGTCATGGCCGTCGCGAGGACGGCCATGCAGGCAAGGACGACAAGTCGCAGGGGGAATCGAACGTGGAATTTGAAAGCCATACCTGAGAGCCCATATGTCGAAGACCGCTTCCTGCCCTCCATATAGGACAGTTTCCCCATGACAGAAGTTTTGCCGTGACCGGGCCCGTCATCGAGTTGCCCGTCATCGAGTTGAAGGACGTGTCGCTGACACTCGGGCAGGGGGCGTCCGCCGTCCATGTGCTGAAAGGCGTCAGCCTGGAGGTCGCGCAGGGCGAGGCGACGGGCATCGTCGGTCCGTCGGGTTCGGGCAAGTCGACCCTCCTGATGGTGCTGGCAGGGTTGGAGCGGGTCGATGCCGGCACGGTGCGCATTGCCGGCAAATTGCTCAACGGCAAGAGCGAGGACGAGGTCGCCGCCTTCCGCGGCCGCAACGTCGGCATCGTCTTCCAGTCCTTCCATCTCATCCCCAACATGACCGCGCTGGAGAACGTCGCGGTGCCGCTGGAGCTTGCAGGGCATGCCGATCCGTTCGGCGTGGCGGCGCGCGAACTGGCGGCGGTCGGGCTCTCGGAGCGGACGACGCATTATCCCGGCGAACTCTCCGGCGGCGAGCAGCAGCGCGTGGCGATCGCCCGCGCGCTGGCGCCGGAGCCGCGCATCCTGATCGCCGACGAGCCGACCGGCAATCTCGACCAGGCGACCGGGCGGCAGATCGCCGACCTTCTCTTCGCCAAGGCGAAGGAGCGCGGCATGACGCTTGTGCTGGTCACGCACGACCCCGCACTGGCTACGCGTTGCGCGCGGCAGGTCTCGATGCGCTCCGGGCGGATCGAGGCGGCGCCCGGGACCGCGCACCAGTTGGCGGTGCCCGCGTGACCGTGGAAGATGCGTCCCCCGGCCCTTCCGGCCATGCGATCCCTGTCGATAGCGTTGGCGCATCCCGGGATATCTCGGCTTCTTGGCCGCGCACCCTGAAGCTTGCGTTCCGTTTCTCGCTGCGCGAGATGCGCGGCGGCCTGTCGGGCTTCCTGATCTTCATCACCTGCATAGGGCTCGGCGTCGCGGCGATCGGCGGCGTCAATTCGGTCGCGCGCTCGATCACGGCGGGCGTCGCCGAGGAGGGCCAGGCGCTGCTCGGCGGCGATATCCGTTTCGAACTCAACCAGCGACTGGCGACCGACGCCGAACTGGCCTTCCTCACCGGGTTCGGCACACTGGCCGAAAGCGCCAACATGCGCTCGATGGCAAGGCTCGAGGATGGCTCCGACCAGACGCTGGTCGAGGCAAAGGCCGTCGACGCGGCCTATCCGCTCTATGGCGACCTGGTCACCGAGCCGGCTTTGTCGAGGGAGGACCTGTTCGGCGAGCGGAACGGCATCTTCGGCGCGGCGGCGCCGGACCTGCTCTTCGAGCGGCTGGGCATCCAGCCCGGCGCGCGCATCAAGCTCGGCACCGCTACCTTCGAGCTTCGCGCTAAGCTCGTCACCGAGCCTGACGCAGCCTCCGACGGCTTCGGCTTTGCGCCGCGCCTGCTCCTGTCGCTGGACGGCCTCACCGCCTCCGGCCTCGTGCAGCCCGGCAGCCTCGTCGAGCATGCCTACAAGATCAGGCTCGACGGCGAGCCGACCGAGGCGCAACTGAAGGAAATCCGCGATTTGGCGAGCGCGGAGTTTCCGCAGGCCGGCTGGTCGATTCGCACGCGCCTCAACGCCGCGCCTGCGCTGTCGGCCAATATCGAGCGTTTCTCGCAATTCCTGACGCTGGTCGGGCTGACCGCGCTGGTCGTCGGCGGCGTCGGCGTCGCCAACGCGGTGCGCGCCTATCTCGAGTCGAAGCGCGGCGTCATCGCCACCTTCAAGAGCCTCGGCGCGTCGGGCGGCTTCGTCTTCGCCGTCTATCTCATCCAGATGCTGGTCATCGCCGGCATCGGCATCGTGGTCGGGCTGGTGCTCGGCGCATTGATGCCTTTCGCTGCCACCGCGGCCCTTGCGTCTGTCATCCCCGTTCCCGCGCAGGTCGGAATCTATCCATCGGCCCTTGCGATGGCGGCGCTGTTCGGCGTCCTCGTCACGCTGGCCTTCGCGCTGCTGCCCCTGGGGCGCGCACGCGACGTCCCGGCCACCGCGCTCTTCCGCGAGATGGGCTTCGAGGCCGCCGCGCTGCCGCGCCGCGTCTACGTGCTGGGCTCGGCCGCCATCGGCGCGGCGCTGGCTGCGCTTGCCATCTGGTCGGCCGGCGACCAGCGCATCGCGACGGTGTTCGTCGGAGGGGTCATCTTCTCCTTCGTGGTGCTGCGCTATGTCGGCGTCGCCGTGCAATGGCTGGCTCGGAAAAGCCCGCGCGTGCGTTCGGTGGCGCTCAGGCTCGCGATCGGCAACATTCACCGGCCCGGCGCGCTGACGCCGTCGGTCGTGCTCTCGCTTGGGCTCGGGCTGACCCTGCTCGTGACGCTGGCGCTGATCGACGGCAATCTGCGCCGGCAGATAGCAGGCACCCTGCCGGAACGTGCGCCGAATTTCTTCTTCGTCGACATCCAGAGCACCGAGGCGGACGATTTTGCGGCCTTCGTCGCCGCGGAGGCGCCGGACGGCAAGGTGGTTCGGGTGCCGATGCTGCGGGGCCGCATCGTAGAGCTCAACGGCATCGACGTGCAGAAGGTGCAGGTGCCTCCGGAAGGCGCCTGGGTGCTGCGCGGCGATCGCGGCATCACCTACGCGAAGAGATTGCCCGAAAGCTCGACGCTCGCCGCCGGCCAATGGTGGCCCGAGGATTACGCGGGTGAACCGCTGGTATCGTTCGCGGCCCAGGAGGCGGGCGAGATCGGCTTGAAGATCGGCGACACGGTAACCGTCAATGTGCTCGGCCGCGACATCACCGCCAAGATCGCCAATCTGCGCAATGTCGAATGGGAATCGATGTCGATCAACTTCGTCATGGTGTTTTCGCCCAACACGTTTGCCGGCGCGCCGCACAGCTGGCTGGCGACGCTGACGACGCCGCAGGCATCCACCGCCGACGAGGTGCGGCTTCTTAACGCCGTGACCCGGACCTTTCCGGCGGTGACGACGGTCAGGGTGAAGGACGCGCTGGACGTGGTGAACCGCATCGTCGAGCAACTGGGCACGGCGATCCGCGCAGCGGCGAGCGTGGCGCTGATCGCGTCGGTGCTGGTGCTGTCGGGCGCGCTGGCCGCGGGCAACCGCGCCCGTATTCACGATGCGGTGGTGCTGAAGACCTTGGGCGCCACCAGGAAGACGCTGATCGCCGCCTTCTCGCTGGAATATGCGCTGATCGGACTGGCGACGGCGATCTTCGCGCTCTTCGCCGGCGGGGTGGCGGCATGGTACGTCGTGTCGCAAATCATGCGGCTGCCGTCGAGCTTCCTGCCTGAGGTCGCGGTGGCGACGGTCGTGGCGGCGCTGGTCCTGACGGTGGGCTTTGGCCTTGCCGGCACGTGGCGGGTGCTCGGCCACAAGGCGGCGCCGGTGCTGCGCAACCTTTAGCCCAAAGCGCCGGCCGCGGGGCGGGAGGTGACCGTTTTCGGCAGATTCAGGCCGGTAACGGGGCCGTGATGACGAAAATTTCATCCGCTCACGCCCGGTTGCAAACCGTTACGGTCTTGTCCTTTTCCAAGGGAAGCCTCATATTTCACCCAGGCATGCTGGAGCTCCGCCAGCGGCGCCTGGGTGCCTGGAAAGGCATCCCGACCCCCGACGGGGCAGAAGCAACAGAGGACTACGATGGCTGAACTCCGCACTTATCAGACGCGAGCCGTGCCGAATGTCGGCAGCCGTGCCGATGCGTCGATCGACGAGGGCCTGCGCGCGTACATGCTCAAGGTCTACAACCTGATGGCGATGGGTCTCGTCATCACGGGCCTCGTGGCTTACGGCGCCTTCGTGATGGCCGTGCAGGACGGTCAACTGACCGCCTTCGGTCAGCTCATCTACGCCAGCGCCTTCCGTTGGGTCGTGATCCTGGCTCCGCTCGGCATGGTCTTCTTCCTGAGCGCACGCGTGCACAAAATGAGCGTGTCCGCCGCGCAGACTGCGTTCTGGGTCTTTGCCGGCCTGATGGGCCTGTCGCTGTCGACCATCTTCCTCGTCTATACGGGGCAGAGCATCGTCCAGACCTTCTTCATCACGGCCGCCTCCTTCGGCGCACTGTCGCTGTGGGGCTATACGACCCGCCGCGACCTGACCGGCATGGGCACGTTCCTGTTCATGGGCGTGATCGGCCTGATCATCGCGATGGTCGTGAACATCTTCCTGGCGTCGCCTGCGCTGCAGTTCGCCATCTCGGGGATCGGCGTGCTGGTCTTCGCTGGCCTGACCGCCTACGACACGCAGAAGATCAAGGAGATGTATTACGAGGGCGACGAGGTTCTGGTCGCGGGCCGCAAGGCCATCATGGGCGCGCTGACGCTCTACCTCGACTTCATCAACCTGTTCACCTTCCTGCTCTCGTTCCTCGGCAACCGCGAGTAACCTCGCGCGAGCACCAAGGTGCGGCGAAGCTGGACCAGCAAAGAACCGAAGGGCGGCCCAAGCGGTCGCCCTTTTCTTTTGCCGCTCGCCCCGCTTTGATCCGACCATCGAGGACCAGGACCGACAACGTTGAACGAATCGACCATAAGAGCGGCGACTGCTGCCGATCTCGACGCGATCACCGGGATCTATGCGGATGCGGTGATGTACGGCACGGCGACCTACGAGCTCGACCCGCCGACAAGGGCCGAGATGGCGGCGCGGTTCGACGCGCTGGTCGCCGGCGGATTTCCCTATCTTGTCGCGACAAGCGAAGGCCGCGTCGTCGGCTACGCCTATGCCGGACCGTTTCGCGCGCGCCCCGCCTACCGCTTCATCGTGGAGAACTCCATCTATGTCGCGCCCGATGCCAAGGGCCGCGGCGTTGGAAGGCTGCTCCTGCATCGGCTGATCGCGGAGGCGGAGAGACTGGGCTTTCGGCAGATGATCGCCGTGATCGGCGACGGCCATGCCGAGAGCGCTTCGGTGAAACTGCACGAGCGTTTGGGCTTTCGCCATGGCGGCCGGCTCGACGGCTCGGGCTACAAGCACGGTCGCTGGCTGGACACGGTCTTCATGCAGCTGCCGATGAACGGCGGCGCGGAGACCGATCCGGACCCGGAGTCGCTGCCGGAGAAGATGTTCAGGTCGAAGGCGTGAAGCTCAGGCCTGGACCAGCCTGAGCTTCTTGTCGAATACGGCGAGCACGTTGGCGAGCTCGTGGCCGCGCTTGAGGATCAGGCCGGTTGCGGAGGTGACCGACCACATTCCCTGTTTGCGCGCCAGCGCCGGGTTCTTGATGATGCTGTAGAGAGGTGTTTCGCTGGCGCGGCGGAAGACCGAGAAGACAGCGCGGTCGGAGAGATGGTCGATTGCGTAGTCGCGCCATTCGTTGGCTGCGACCATGCTGCCGTAAAGCCTCAGGATCTGTTCGAGTTCGCGCCGCTGGAACGCCACGGGGAGGTCTTGCCGATCCCGCCGGGCCTCGTGCAGCGGGATCAGTATTGAGGAATCGTCCCCACCCTCCGTGCCGCTGACTCGGTCCATCCTGCCGGCCTTTCATCAAACTGTCACAAGGGCGAGCGTGACGTTTTCATGTGCGAATTGCAACCCCCGGAGAGGCGATCCGGGCAGGCTCCCAACATTAATCACAAGTTGGTAACAAGAGTGAAACATTACGTTACGATTGGTGATGCGGCGCCACAATGCTGCCGTTTTTTATCCGCGGTGGCGCCCCAATGTCGGCCCACCTTACACGTGTTGCCTGAGACGGTTCGATCCGGCACCGGCTCGTAAACCCCAAGCCCCCCGCCCACGGGTCAGCGTCGGATCGAACCAACCTCGGCTTCCAAGGAAGCCGAGTGCGACGATCCCAAATCCTGAATAACCGGTGTCAGAAGCAATCTGGCGCCGGTTTTTCTTTGTCCCGCATCATTGGCGGCAGCGACGGTGCGCCCAATTCCTGCGTTGTCGATGCTCATGGCGTCTCGGCCTCCGGCGGCACCACGACGGCGCCCAGGATCGGTCCCGGCAAGCCCTGCTTGTTAACCTGCTGCAGCAGGATGGCGCAGCCGCCGTCCTTGTTGACCTCGCTGCGCGGCAGTTCGAAGCGCGCCGCCTTGCCGTGCCACATGCCGGCTGTCTGAACCCTGGTCACCGGATTGGCGTAGGCGATGGTCTTGCCCTTGTTCTCGCCTCGCTCGATCACGACGGGCTTCATAGTGTCGAAATGCACCAGCACAAGATGCGCGTCTCCCTTGCCGCCGGGCGCCGCCGCCGCGTCGATGGTCACGCTTTCGCCGGTGCGCGTCACGTTGATGTCGACGGAAAGCCCGTCGCCGCTGTTCTCCATCTCGGTCAACGCGCCGGCTACCGCCTCGCGCTTGGCGCCGTTGACATGGGTGCGGCCGTTGATGACAGCTTGGGGCGTGTAGACTTCTCGCTTGCCGAAGGTCTTGCCGTAGAGCTTCTGCCGCTTGGTGTTCTCGGGGCGGGCCAGCGTATCCTTCCAGCCGAGGTAGTCCCAGTAGTCCACGTGGTAGCCGAGAGCGACGACGTCGCCCCTCTCGGCAAGCTCGGAGAGAACGTCGTCGGCAGGCGGACACGCACTGCAGCCCTGGCTGGTGAACAGTTCCACGACGCCCTTCGGCTTCAGGATGTCGCCCGCGAAAGAGGGCGCGACGCAAATCAGCGCCGCCGCCGCAGCCAACAAGAGCCTTCGGTTCATGGACGTTCCGGTTCCGCCGGTAGGGCCGGCTCTCTTTTTTCGATTGCCGGAATGCTTGCCAGACCGCCCGTACAAGAGGAAGTCACGTTGCGGTGAAATTGAGGACGCAGGACGCGGCCTCCTCCGGCTGGGGGAGGCCGCGTCGTTCGCGATGGCTTACGCGGCGAGGTCGCGCAGCACGTATTGCAGGATGCCGCCGTTCTTGAAGTATTCGAGCTCGTCGACCGTATCGATGCGGCACAGGATCGGCACGTTTTTCACCGTGCCGTCGCCGTAGGTGATCTTTGCCGTCATCTTCTGGCGCGGACGGATCTGTTCCAGCCCGGCGATCGACACCATCTCGTCGCCCTTCAGCCCGAGCGAGGCCCAGGAAGTGCCCTCCTCGAAGACGAAGGGGACGACGCCCATGCCGACCAGGTTCGACCGGTGGATGCGCTCGAAGGACTGGGCGATGACGGCGCGCACGCCAAGCAGGTTGGTGCCTTTCGCTGCCCAGTCGCGCGACGAGCCGTTGCCGTATTCGATGCCGGCGAAGATGACCAGCGGCACGCC
>DATDJN010000201.1:0-2267 GCA_036520515.1 Rhizobiaceae bacterium | reverse complement strand
GCCCGTAGTCGAGCGCGTAGGCGTCCTTCAAAATCGGATAGACCGAGGCAATCAGCGACTGCATGGTGTCATTGAGGAAATGCGAGAAACTGATGCCGGTCAGCACGATATAGGCCGGCCCGGCGACGGCCGCTTTGGCGGCAAGACCCGGCGCCGCGTCCGGCACGACCACCGGCGCGGTTAGCTCTTCCTCCGAAACGATGACAGGCTTGTTCAAGGACGCATTTCCGAAAACAACAGCGGACAGGCAATGTCATGTGTTCTACGGGCAGGCCACCGTCGCGACCAGCATCAATAGCTTATGGCTGCGATGCGCTGCCGCAGCACCGATCAGCGCCCCCTGCGCCGCTGGATATAACGCGCCTATGCCGCCGCGGCGTGACCGAGCGCGGTGACGATCTGATCGACGACGTCTTCGACCAGGATACGGTCGTCGCCCTCGCCCATCACGCGGATCACGGGCTCGGTGCCGGACGAGCGGACCAGCAGCCGGCCGTGGCCGTTGAGGCGGTTCTCGCCGTCCATGATCGCCGATTTCACCTCGGCATGGTCGAGCGGCTTGCCGGAGCGGTAGCGCACGTTCTTGAGGATCTGCGGCAGCGGATCGAAACGATGGCAGACTTCCGACACCGGCCGGCGAAGTTTTTGCACCACGGCCAGCACCTGAAGTGCGGCGACGAAGCCGTCGCCGGTGGTGGCGTAGTCGGAGAGGATGATGTGGCCCGAAGGCTCGCCGCCGAGATTGTAGCCCTGCTTGAGCATCTGCTCGAGCACGTAGCGGTCGCCGACGGGCGTGCGCACCATGCCGAGCCCCTGCCCTTCGAGGAAACGCTCGAGCCCGAGATTCGACATCACGGTGGCGACGATACCGGGCTTGGCGAGCCGGCCGTCTTCCTTCCAGCTTTGCGCGATCACCGCGAGCAACTGGTCGCCGTCGACCACATGGCCGCGCTCATCCACCAGGATGACGCGATCGGCGTCGCCATCGAGCGCGATGCCGATATCGGCGCGCATCTCGCGCACCTTCTTCGCCAGCGCTTCCGGCGCGGTCGAGCCGCATTCCTTGTTGATGTTGAATCCATCCGGTTCGACGCCGATCGCGATCACATCGGCGCCCAGTTCCCACAGTGCTTCCGGCACCACCTTGTAGGCGGCGCCGTGCGCGCAATCGACCACCACGCGCAGGCCGTCGAGCGAGAGCTCGCGCGGCAGCGTGCGTTTGGCGAATTCGATATAGCGGTCATGCACGCCGTCGATGCGGCGGGCGCGCCCGAGGCTGGCGCTTTGCGCCAGCCGGCGATCGATCGGCTCGTCGAGCATTTGCTCGATCTGCTTTTCGACATCGTCGGACAGCTTGAAGCCCTGCGGGCCGAACAGCTTGATGCCGTTGTCCTCGAACAGATTGTGCGAAGCCGAGATCATCACGCCGAGATCGGCGCGCATCGACTTGGTCAGCATCGCAACCGCCGGCGTCGGCATCGGGCCGAGCAGCAGCACGTCCATGCCGACCGAGGTGAAGCCGGCCACCATGGCGTATTCGATCATGTAGCCGGAGAGACGGGTGTCCTTGCCGATCACGACGCGGTGGCGGTGATCGCCGCGCTGGAACACCAGGCCGGCCGCCTGCCCCACCTTGAGCGCGAGCTCCGGCGTGATCAGGCCGTTGGCGCGGCCCCGAATCCCGTCGGTACCGAAATATTTGCGGCTCATGTAACCCCCAGCCATTCCGGGTCTTCTCAAGACCATCACGGCCACGAATCCCCGAACGCCCCACCATCGTAGCGTGCAGCGGTTATAATCCCTTGGCGGCTAAAATGGCTTCAAAAAATATGATGAATCATTACGGCCGGAAGCGGTCGCAATCAACCGGTAAGTAGCTGTTATCATTAGAGCTATATCACCCGTGCCGGCCCGGATCAGGACCGCCCGCGGCCCCGCTTGATGTGGCTGTCGCCCTTCGAGGGCGCAGGCTGGGTGACATTGACGGGATCGGACGCCGGAAAGGTCTCCTCCAGCCCCTCCTCCAGGGCGTCGTCGAGCCGGCGTTTTTCCTCGCGGTCTAGGGAGGGAGTGCTGGCCTCGGGACTTGAAACGGGGCGCGGTCCGGTCATGGATTTCCCTCCGCTCGGACGAAGCCGCAAGATGCGATTTGGCTCGCCTTCCAACCATGCTAGATGACGACCCCGGGTAGGAAATTCAAGAAGGGCCGGACGTCCATGAAGCACATCACCTGCATCGAAGATTTGCGCCAATTGCACAAGCGACGC
>DATDJN010000200.1:0-5887 GCA_036520515.1 Rhizobiaceae bacterium | reverse complement strand
ATCTCGGCGCCTTCCTTCGGCACGACGTAATCGATGACGACGCCCTGGTCCGCTTCGGCCGCGCGGTCGCGCGCCTGGAACACGTCGCCCGACCAGCCGATGGCCAGGCAGATGTCGCCGTTGGCCAGCGCATTGATGTATTCCGACGAGTGGAACTTTCGGATGTAGGGCCTGATCTTCATCAGAGCCTCTTCAGCCTTGGCGAAGTCCTCAGGCGAGGTCGATTCGGTGTCGATGCCCAGATATTTCAGGGTCGTCGGCAGGATGTCGGTCGGCGAATCCAGGAAGTAGACGCCGCAGTCCGCGAGCTTCGACAGCTTGTCCGGATTGAAGACGACATCCCAGCTGTCGATCTTGTCGATTCCCAGCGCCTCCTGCACCTTCTTCTGGTTGTAGCCGATGCCGACCGTGCCCCACATGTAGTTGATCGAATATTCGTTGCCGGGGTCGTATTTGGCGGTGCGCTCGCTGATCACGTCCCACATGTTGGAAAGATTGGGGAGCTTCGACTTGTCGAGCTTCTGGAATACCCCGGCCTGGATCTGGCGGGCGAGGAAGTTGGCGGTGGGCACGACGACATCGTAGCCGCTGCCGCCGGCGAGAAGCTTCGTCTCGAGAATCTCGTTGGAATCGAAGACGTCGTAGACGACCTTGATGCCGGTCTCCTTCGTAAAGTCCTCGATGATCGAGTCGTCGATGTAGTCGGACCAGTTGAAGACGTTGACGACCCGCTCCTGTGCCCACGCCGCGGCGCAACTCATCATGACCGCGACAGCAGTGGCCGCCGACAGCCGGGACAGTTTACCCTTCATTGCACTTCCTCTTGGTTCTCACCGGCCGGCCGCGCCTCCTCCGCAACGCCCCGGCAAGCTTCTGAAGGCGAAGCCTAGTAACGTTTGCAGGCGCGTACAAGTTTCATTTGATTTCATTTGAACACCGCCGGATGACCATGCGTCAATTGGGCGACGGCATGCCGGTGACGCCCGGCCTTTGCGGCCGCGACATGCGCTGGAACTCCAGTCCGAGATGGACGAGGAGCGCCGTGAAGATAACCGCGCCGCCAAGGATGGTGCGGGCCGAGGGCACCTCGCCGTGGACCAGCCAGACCCAGACCGGGCCGAGCAGGGTCTCGAAGGTGCCGAGCAATGCTGCGAAGGCGGCGGGAATCAGCCGCGCGCCGGTGGCGAAGCAGGCAAGGCCGAGACCGAGGTTCAGGGCGCCGAAGGCGAACAGCCAGGCCATGTCGTGCGCGGAAACGGCGAAGCCGCCGACCTGGGTGGCGGCGAAGCTTGCCGCGATGATGGTGCCCAGGCAGTTGGCCGGCGTCATGCGGACGTGCGCGAAGCGGCGGGTGATCACGGTGGCGACCGCGAAGGCGACGGCGATCAGCAGCGCAAGGCCGTCGCCAACCGGAGAGACCTTACCGTCGAAGGATTCCGACACCATGATGGCGACGCCGCAGATGACCGCGGCGATGGCGACCCAGGTGGCAGGCCCGACCTTCTCGCCGAAGAACAGGAAGGCGAGCAGCGCCGCGATCAGCGGCACGCCGGCCTGCATGAGGAGGATGTTGGCGACGGTGGTGTAGGCCAGCGCCACGACGAAGGAGGACGAGGCGGTGGCGAAGCATACCGCGACCGCGATGCCGGGCAGCCCCATGTCTCGGAAAAGCTTCAGCGTGCCGCGGCCGCCGTCGCGGGCAAGCATGAAGCCGAGCAGGAAGACGGCCGCCCAGACGGAGCGCCAGAAGACGATCGCCCAGCTGTCCGGCGTCTCGATGAAACGCGCGATCGTTCCGCCGAAGCTCCAGCAGAGCGCGGAAAGGAAGACGAGCAGGAAGCCCAGACGCTCCTCGCGCGCCGAGACTTGCGGCGTTCGGCTGGAGGTGGCGGCGGCTTCGCTCATGGCGTCGAGTATCGGCGATCTCCCGGCAGGACAATAAGCGCCCTGCGGCGCGGCAGTTCGGAAACCGCTAGGGCATCGCATCGCTTGCGGCGTGATCCAGCTGAAAGCGATGGTTGTGGCAAAGAGCTTACTCGACCACCGAAAACTCGTACTGGTTCCAGCAGGTGACCGCCTTGTACTCGTCGCTGCGGCCGGGGGATCCGAACGGATTGCGGAAGACCGCGCCACAATTGGTCAGGTATCCCGGAAATGAATCACAGACGAAATCACCTTGCAGCCACGCCGTCCCGGTCAGGGTTTCGCCGCCGACCGTTTCGCGCAAGGCCCCGTCCGGCGAGATCGTGCGCTGTATCGGAAGAAACTTGTGCAGCACTTGTTTGCCCCGCACCTCATGGCCAAACAGCAGCGATCTTATCTCATTTCCGGACAGCCGGTCCGACGGGTCCATGCCCGCGTTTGCTATGGGTGGCAGATCCGGAACACCCGCCTTGGCCAGTCCGCTCAGCAGGCGCTCGGTATCGCCGATATCCTTGAACACCATGTAGTTCTGCGTCATCAGCAAGTTTGCCGGCTGTTCCTGCCGCTCCGTCAGGACTTTCTTGAATTGCTCCAGGGCGGCCGCCGCAGCGTCCTTCCGGCCCAGATGTGCGTTGGCTGAAATAAGGACCTGCAGCCCGTAGAACTTCGCCCAGGGGTCCCGTGACTGAAGGTCGATCTTGTCGAGGGTGCGAACCGCATCGACGAACCTGTCCTGGCTGAACTGTGCCAAGCCAGCCTGGTAAAGCCGGTAGTTCATCCAGGACTTCGGATCGACGCGGGCCGCAGCGTCGAGATAGGTCAGCGCCTCCTTGGGCCTGCCGTTGAAATTCAGCGCATTGGCCAGCGAAAGGTAGTTCAAGGAATCGCTTGGATCCAGCGCCACCGATTCAAGCAGCACCGCGACCGCTTCGTCGGAATTGTGTTCCCTGACCATCAGCTCGGCGACCAGCTGGTAGTAGCCGGTCGAAGGATGCCCGGCGGCCAGCTTCAGCGTCTCCTGGACCTTGTCATAGGCCTCCTCACCGGAAATTCCCATGAACACGGCACGCGTCGTGTCGGCATCCCAGTAGGCCCAGGCGAGTTGCGCGTAGGCGGCGCCGAAGTTCGGATCGATCCGCACCGCCTGCTTGAGCAGTTCGACGGCCTTCGCGAATTCCTGCGGCGTGTTATCGCGATTGTAGATATCGAGCGCCTTGAGGTAGGCGTCGTAGGCTTCGACATTGTCCGTGCCTCCAGCGCGCGCCGGCACGACGCTGCTGATGAGGCGGAGCTTCAGCGCTCCGGCGATGCTGGCGACGACCTTGTCCTGAAGCGCAAAGACGTCGGCCCAGTTGCCGTCGAAGCGCTCCGCCCAGAGATGGCCGGAATTGGTACCGTCGATCAGCTGCGCATTGATGCGCATGTCCTCGCCGACGCGGCGGATCGAGCCCTCCAGCAGGTAGCGGACGCCCAGCGCCGCCGCGATCTCCTCCGGCTTGGTGTCCTGGTCCTTGTAGGCGAAGGCGGCGTTGCGGGAGACGACGAAAAGACCGGGCAGGCGCGCAAGTTCCGTGGTCAGGTCCTCGGTGAAGCCGTTGGCGAGATATTCCTGCTCCTTGTCGTCGCTGAGATCGTCGAAAGGCAGGACCACCAGCGACGGCCGGGGATCGCCGGCATCGGCGGCAGCAAGGGGTTCACGCGATGCCGCGCGGTCCCACGGCTGCCACCACGCCACAGCGAGGCCGAGGGCAGCCAAGACGAGAGCCGCCGCCGCGGCCGCCCACCTGGCTTGCGATTTTCCGCGCCGGACCGGCGAGACGGCCCGCGCCGGGGAATCGAGCAGCACGCGAAAGGCCTGGACCGGCTCGGCGATGTTCTTGACCCGCTGTTCACCCATGGGCTCGAAGGCGAACGCCAGCTTTCTCTCGACCTCCCGGGTTACCTTGCCGGAGACGCAGATGCCGCCCGGCTCGGCGAGGTTCTGAAGCCTCGCTGCGATGTTGACGCCATCGCCGTAGCGGTCGTCGCCATCGACGATCACCTCGCCGAGGTTGATGCCGATCCGGACATGTATCTGCTCGTCCTGGCGGACCGAGTCATTGCGCTCGGCAAGGCCGCGCTGCAGCGACACGGCGCATTCCACAGCATCGACGACGCTGCCGAACTCGGCCAGCATGCCGTCGCCCATCAGCTTGAAGATGTGGCCGTGGTGACGCTCGATCTCGGGTTCGAACAGTTCCTTCCGTCCGGAGCGAAGGCGCTCGAACGTCCCGGCCTCGTCGCGCTCCATCATGGTCGAGTAGCCGACGACATCGGCCGCTAGTATGGCGGACAGCTTACGGTCCATGGGCGACCTGGCCCCCACAGGATTATAGGCTTCGCAAGGCCGAAAGAAAACCGCGTGTCGCGGGGCCCGGTACGATCCCCGGCCTACTGGAAATCGAAGGCGCTGAGGCCCGCCGCCATCTCGTCCAGGCCGAGCGGGCGGGTGACCGGCGGCTCGGCGCGGGCGAGGCAGCCGGCGCGCTCGCAGAGCCGGCAGGCCGGGCCGATCGGGGTCGGCGGCGTTGCCGGCAGCGCTGCGCCATAGACCGTCTGGTCGCGAAAGGAGATGTCGCAGGCGAGAAGCAGCGCGGTTCGGCGCGGACGTTCACCGAATGCCCCTTGCGGTCCGTCCAGCGTGCGGGCGACGGTCAGGAACGCGGCGCCGTCGGGCATCTCGACCGCCTCGGCCAGCACGCGGCCGGGCTCGGCGAAGGCGGCGTGGACCAGCAGTTTCGGGCAGCCGCCGCCGAAGGCCGCATGCGGAAAGCCATGCGCGCCGGCGCGGCGCAGCCTGTTCCCCGCGCTGTCTATCTCGACCATGTAAAACGGCACGCCGGCAGAGCCCGTCCGCTGCAGCGTGGTGAGCCGCGTCGCCGCCTGCTCGAAGGAGACGCCGAAACGCGCGGAGAGCGCGGCGACGTCACAGCGCGCGCGGGACGCCGCCTGATGGAAGGCGGCATAGGGCATCATCAGCGCATGGGCGGCGTAGCGGGCAAGCTCGAAACGGGCGAGACGGCGCGCCTCGTCCGACGACAGTCTTAGCGCCTCTATCTCCGCGGCCACCGCGTCGCGCATGCGGATCAGGCAGGCTTCCATCGCCACCTCCCGCAACTGGTCGGCGCGGGAGAGGCGCTCGGAGAGGAAGAGGCGCTGCGTGTGGCGGTCGTAGCGGCGGCGCCAGTTGGGCATGGTCGCCGCCGGCAGCAGCTTGACCGCGATGCCATGCCCGCGCCGCAGCCAGGCTTTCAGCGCGGCGAAGAGGTCGTCGCCGGGGTCAATCTCCGCGGCGAACGCCTCGGCGGCTTCCTCGAGCGCCGGGAAGTGGCTGGGGCGATGCTCGAAAGTCTCGCGCACCTCGTCGACCGGCAGGCGCGCGGCCGACAGCGTCGTCGCCTTGCCCTCGCCGGCAAGCAGCGCGTTGAGGTCGGACAGGCGCCCGGCCTGCTCGCGATAGGCGCGGAAGAGTTTTTGCATCGCGGCCGCCGCGTTCGGCGCCGTCTCGGCGAGATCGATGAGTTCCTGGTCGCCGGGCAGCTCGCCTGACAGCAACGGATCGGAAAACACCTCCTTCAGCGCCGCGACCGAGCCGCGCGTCTCCGCCTGCAACTCGTGCGGGTCAATACGATAGACCGAGGCGAGCTTCAGGATGAGCTGGACGGTGATCGGCCGCTGGTTGCGCTCGATGAGGTTGAGGTAGGAGGGCGAGATGCCGAGCCCCTCGGCCATGGCGGTCTGGGTCAGCGACCGCTCCATGCGCAAGCGGCGGATGCGTGGACCGGCGAAGATTTTTTGTTCAGCCATGGGGAGCCTGCCGTGATGGGCACAGGAGCCGCAGGTTCGGCGGGACAGCGCCCCCCTCTGGCCTGCCGGCCATCTCCCCCACGAGGGGGGAGATTCGCTGTCGCCTATGCCGGTGCAT